>NZ_JBWJPF010000019.1:0-85761 GCF_056393265.1 Stenotrophomonas sp. Steno-C15 | reverse complement strand
CCCCCCCCCCCCCCCCCCCCCCCACCTTCGGCAGAATGCCGCGATCTGATGGATCCACGCCGAGCGTGGATGAAATCTGTCAGATATCGGAATAGATGGTGGGTCGGATCGTTCCGACAGATCACAGGAAACTGTCGAAGGCGGGGTGGGTCCGGTTGCGGGAGTGTCCGCGGCATGGATGCCGCGGCCAAGCCCCCATGGACGGGTTTACGGCGTCTCCCGCCACCGGACCCACCCCGCCATCCCACGGATAGCCTGTTGCTTCGGCTTCGGCTTCGGCCTCTGCAGGTGCAGGTGCAGGGCGGCAGCCCTGCATGGAAAACCCACCCCCCTACCAAGGTAGGGCGGAACGCGCGGCAACGCGGCACTATGCTCGAACCCATGACTTCGTCTGGGAGGGCTGCGTCATGAACTACGAGGAAACCTACCGCCGCTCGATCGACGAGCCGGAGGCGTTCTGGGGCGAGGAAGCCAAGCGCATCCATTGGCACAAGCCACCGCAACAGGTGCTCGACTACAGCAACCCGCCGTTCCGGCGCTGGTATGTGGGTGGCGAAACCAACCTCTGTTACAACGCGGTCGATCGCCATCTGGACACTCGGCCCGACCAGCTCGCGCTGGTGGCCATTTCCACCGAAACCAACAGCACCCGCGAGATCACCTACCGGCAGCTGTACCGTGAAGTGAACGACTTCGCTGCCGTGCTCCAGCGCCTGGGCGTCGGCCATGGCGACCGCGTGGTCATCTACATGCCGAACATGGCCGAAGCCGTGTTCGCGATGCTGGCCTGCGCGCGCATCGGGGCCGTGCACTCGGTGGTGTTCGGTGGTTTCGCCGCGCACAACCTTGCCCTGCGCATCGACGATGCCAGACCCAAGCTGCTGATCGCGGCCGATGCCGGCATGCGCGGAGGCAAGCTCATTCCCTACAAGCCGATGGTGGACGCCGCCTGTGCGGAAGCCGGGCATCCACCGCCGCACGTGCTGATCGTTTCGCGCGGGCTGGATCCGGCCGAGCCGCGCATCGAGGGCCGCGACGTCGAGTACGCGACGCTGCGCGCGGAAGTCGGTGCCGTCGATGTTCCGGTGCAGTGGCTGGAAGCGAGCGAGCCGAGCTATCTGCTGTATACCTCCGGCACCACCGGCAAGCCCAAGGGCGTGCAGCGTGATGTGGGCGGATACGCGGTGGCGATGGCACAGTCGATGGAGACCGTCTTCGACTGCAAGCCGGGGCAGGTGATGTTCTCCACCTCCGATGTCGGCTGGGCCGTAGGACATTCCTACAACGTGTATGGACCGCTGATCGGCGGTTGCACATCGCTGTTGTACGAAGGCCTGCCGACCCATCCGGATCCGGGCATCTGGTGGGCCCTGTGCGAGCAGTACAACGTGCGCACGATGTTCTCCTCTCCCACCGCGATCCGCGTGCTGAAGAAGCACGACGCGGATTTCATCCATCGCCACGACCTGCGCGCGTTGAAGTACCTGTTCCTGGCCGGCGAACCGCTGGATGAGCCGACCGCGCACTGGATCAATGAAGCGCTGGGCAAACCGATCATCGACAACTACTGGCAGACTGAAACCGGCTGGCCGGCCTTGACCCTGTTGCCGGGCCTGGAGATGAAGCCGGTGCGCTTTGGTTCGCCGGGCTTCCCCAACCTCGGTTACCGCATGAAGGTGATCGACGAGAACACCGGCGAAGAAGTCGCACCCGGGCAGAAGGGAGTCCTGGTGGTCACCCCGCCATTGCCGCCGGGCTGCATGAGCACGGTGTGGAACGACGACAGCCGCTTCCTGCAGAGCTACTTCAGCCATTTCAAGGAGCTGCTGTACAGCTCGCTGGACTGGGCGATCCGCGACGATGACGGCTACACCTTCATCCTCGGCCGTACCGACGATGTCATCAACGTCGCCGGGCATCGCCTGGGGACACGTGAGATTGAGGAAGCCATCTCCAGCCACCCGCGTGTGGCCGAGGCCGCGGTGATCGGCGTCAAGGATGAACTGAAGGGACAGGTGCCGCTGGTCTTCGTCACCCTCAAGCAGGGGCTGGGGGGCGAAGACCCTGCACCGGTGGTGGCGGAGATGATGGCAACGGTGACCACGTCGCTGGGGGCGGTTGCACGGCCGGCGCACGTGCACGTGGTCAACGCATTGCCGAAGACGCGCTCGGGCAAACTGCTGCGGCGCTCGCTGCAGGCGCTGGCCGAGCAGCGCGATCCCGGCGATCTGTCGACCCTGGATGACCCGGCCGCCCTGGAGGAAATCCGCCGCGCGCTGGGACGCTAGACCGGTCCTGTATTGCCGGGGCCGCGTGCAGCGGGCCGAGGCAAGGGATGCAGCGGTGCTGCACCGCAGCGTTCACCGTACCAGCGGTGCGTTAAGCTCGATGCCGGGGAGCGCGTCCGTCAGGGCGCGCAGGCATGCGCATCATGGAACGGGGGAGCTATGGCACTGCTGCACGCCAAGACGGCCGCTGGCCGCCAGGAAATCGAGGATCGTGCGCGGCGCCTGCCGGCCGCGCTGCGCTCGATCCTGCTGATGGTCGATGGTCGCCGCGATGACACCGAACTGCGCAGCCTGCTCGAAGGACTGCGGGCGCCACCCGATGCGCTGGAACAGCTGGCCGCGATGGAGCTGATCGAAGTGGTGGGGGGCAGCGCCGATGCGGTGCCGGTCGCTGGCCTCAGCAATGGCCGCGAACAGGACCCGGCGCTGTATCAGCAGCTGTACGAGGCGATGAGCGAAGCCGTGCGGCGCCACCTCGGGCTGAAGGGCTACTTCATGCAGTTGAAGATCGAGCGCTGCACCGATGCCTCGGCCCTGGAGCGCCTGTGCCCGGAACTGCTGGCGGCGGTAGGCAAGGCACGCAGCCCGGCACTGGCACAGCGCTGGTGGCAGGAAACGCAGGCATCGCTGGCAGCCGGCGATCGCGGAGTCGTGCAGGCCTGACGCAGCGCGTAGAGTGGATGGTTTCATTCCCATCAGGAGCCTCTCGTGCAGGACGACCACGACGACACCGACACCCCGGGCTGGGACGCGATCAATGCGGCGTTGGCGCCGCTGTACGCGGGCCAGGAGCCCCTGCATTTCGGAACGGCGTTGCCGTACACGCTGGGCGGCCAGGATCCCCTCGATGGCATCAGTGTCTACCGGGCGGAGGCGCCGGTACCGCACTGGCACTACATCACCTATGGCCTGTCCGAGCTGTACGCCAAGGAGAGCAGTGACGCCGAAGCAAGCGGCTACGGATTCGAGCTGACCTTCCGTCTGGCAGCAGGCGAGGGCGTGCACGCCGAACAGGCACCGCCGACATGGCCGATGAACCTGCTGCAGAACCTGGCGCGCTACGTGTTCGGCAGCGGCAACGTGTTCGAGGATGGCCACCACCTTGACGCGAACGGCCCGATTGCCCTCGAGTCCGACACCCGCCTGCACCATCTGGCTTTCATCGCCGACCCGCAGTTGCCGGCGCGCGAGACGGCCAACGGCCGCCTGCAGTTCCTGCAGCTGGTCGGGCTGACGGATGGGGAAATGGCTGCAGTGAAACGCTGGTCGACCCGCGGGGTGCTGCACGTGCTGGAGCCGGCGATGCCCCTGTGGATCACCGATCTGCATCGGGGCGACCTGCTGGATGATCCGGCACTGGCGGCGCAGGTGCAGGCGGGCAGTGCGCGGGAGGGCTCCAGCACCGGCATGTTGTTCATTGAAACGCTGGACTGGCGACAGGTCTCGGGCGTGACCACGCTGGTGCTTGGCGCCGGCCAGGTGCCGAGCGTGCGCGAGCTGCTGCCGCTGCGCCTGCACCATGGCGCATCGCTGGTGCTGGTCAGCCGTGAGCGCCAATGGGAGTTCACCCCCGCTGCGGGCGGCGGCGCCAACGACGTCGATGCCGACAGCGCGCGCTGGGCATTGGATGCACAGGGGGTCCAGGCGTGGCAGGACGTGCGTGCCGAGCGCGGGATCTACCCGCTGGGCGGCCAGCTGCAGGTCGAGGTGGTGCCGACGCTGCTGCGTGACGCCAAGGGTGCCGTGATCCGCGAGATCGGTTGAACGGTGGACACGGGGCGCCGGCGATGCCCGGTGCGGGGCCGGGACGCCGGATCGGAGCCGCCTGCGCTGCCGGCGGCTCCGTGTGCGGTCAGGCCAGGCCTTCGGCCTTCAGTGCGGCCTGCACGCCGGCATCGGCGTCCATGCGCGCCTTGTAGGCGGCCAGATGATCCAGCCCCGACAGGTCGACCTTGGCGCCGGCTGCCCAGCGCAGGGTGATGTAGAAGTACGGGTCGGCGAAGCTGCGGAAACCGGCCAGCCAGGGCTTGTCCGCCAGCTGCCGGTCGGCCGTCTCGAACAGGCCGCGCAGGCGCTTGCGGGCGGCCGCGCGGATCGCGTCGTACTGGCTCTCATCGCCGATGAACTTGCCCGGTGCGAACAGCGGCGAGAACGCCGGGTGCACATCGGAGTTGACGAAGGCCAGCCAGCGGGTGGCCTCGGCACGCTGGCGCGGGCTGCCGTCGCCGGCCAGGCCGGCCTGCGGGAAGCGGTCGGCGATGTAGCCCATGATGGCCGCGTTCTGCAGCAGGATGAAGTCGCCATCGACCAGCGCCGGAACCGAGCCGGCCGGGTTGATCTTGAGGAATTCCGGCCCCTTCAGGGTGTCCTTGTCGAGCAGTTCGACCTCGAACGGCTGGCCGGTCCACTGCAGGGCGATGTGGTCGGCGGTGGAGCAGGCACCGGGCTTGCTGTACAGCTTCATGGGAACTCCAGGCGGGGTGTGCGGGAATCGCCCACTATCCCAGAGCCTGCCGGCGCGCGGCAACGCTGCCGCCGGCAACAGTTCGTTACGACTGCCGGGGCTTGAGGTTCTGCACCTTATAGAAGGTGTGATCACCGATGGTGGCCACCTGGTAGGCATTGCGCCAGTTCGGGCTGGCGATGGCCAGGGCGGCGAAATGGCTGGCACCGGGGACGATCTCGCGGCGCTCGCCGGCCGGCAGCGCCCAGTTGCGCTCCGCATCGAAGGCCACGCTCATGGCCTCGCTCCAGGCCGCGTCGTTGCCCAGCTGGGTGCCGGGGGAGACGATGGTCGGGGCGAACTGCTTGCGTGCGGTCACCACCTGGCACATCGAGTCGCCCCACAGGCCGCTGTCGAGGCGGCGCAGTGCCACTTCGGCCACGGCCTGCTGGCCGCGCAGGGTCTGGTCGCGGGCTTCCAGGTACACGGTGGTGCTCAAACACAATGAATCAGCCGCCGGCTGGGGCAGCAACTGCGACAGCCAGAGAATCCAGGCCAGTTTCATATAACTCCTTGCTCCGTATGGGCCGCACCACGGGGTTCCGGCCGAAGAGAGGGCAGGAGGCGGGGTACGACTTGGCGTCATGGGGAGGCGGCCATCGGGGCCGCCCCGTGGGCGGCCCGGGAAAAGAGGATCGATGAACGATCCGGGAGGGCCGCACCGGCTCACCGGAAACTGGCTGGTGAGCGGAAAGTTGGCGCAAGGTAGGGGGGGCTGGCCGAACGCATCATGAATCGCCCGGCTTGACATTCAGCTTCGAGGCGGGTGACGGAAATCACAGTCCCGCCGCCCATTCAGGTCTGGATCAAAGGGCGGCCGCCACCCGGCTGCCCTGATCGATGGCGCGTTTGGCGTCCAGTTCGGCGGCCACATCGGCACCGCCGATCAGCTGTGCGCTGATGCCCGCCGCTTGCAGTTCGGCCTGCAGCGCGCGGTTCGGTTCCTGCCCTGCACAGATCACCACATGATCCACCGGCAGCAGCTGTTCGCTGCCTTCCACGCGGATGCGCAGCCCCTGGTCGTCCACGCCGAGATACTCGACGCCGCCCAGCATCCGCACGCCCTTGGCCTTCAGCGTGGCGCGATGGATCCAACCGGTGGTCTTGCCCAGGCGCGCACCCGGCTTGCCGGGGCTGCGCTGCAGCAGCCACAGCCGGCGTGGCGAAGCGTCCACCTGCGGACGGGCCAGCGAGCCGCGGGCCTCGAAGGTGGCGTCCACCCCCCATTCGGCCATCCAGCGCTGCGGGTCCAGCGACGGCGATGGGCCCTCGTGGCTGAGGAATTCCCCGACATCGAAGCCGATGCCGCCGGCACCGATGATGGCCGCGCTGGCGCCCACCTCGACCCGGCCCTGCAGCACGTCCAGGTAGCTGACGACCTTGGCGTGGTCCGCGCCGGGGAAGTCGACCCGGCGCGGCGTGATGCCGGTCGCCAGCACGACCTCGTCGAAGCCGGCCAGACAGGTCGCGTCTGCCCGGGTACCCAGGCGCAGCTGCACGCCCGTGTCCTGCAGCTTGTGGCGGAAATAGCGCAGCGTCTCGTGGAACTCTTCCTTGCCCGGGATGCGCTTGGCCACATTGAACTGGCCGCCGATCTCGTCGCTGGCGTCGAACAGGGTGACCTGGTGACCGCGCTCGGCGGCCACCGTGGCGCAGGCCAGGCCGGCCGGGCCCGCGCCCACCACCGCCACCCGCTTCGGTGTGGACGTCGGGCGGTAGACCAGTTCGGTTTCGTGCGCGGCCCGCGGATTGACCAGGCAACTGGCCAGCTTGTTCTCGAAGACGTGATCCAGGCATGCCTGGTTGCAGGCGATGCACGTGTTGATCGTGTCGGCCCGGCCGGCGCGCGCCTTGTTCGGCCATTGCGGGTCGGCCAGCAGCGGGCGCGCAAGCGACACCATGTCCGCACCGCCGTCGGCGAGAATGCGCTCGGCAACCTCGGGCATGTTGATGCGGTTGGTCGCCACCAGCGGCACCGCCACATGCGGCTTCAGCTTGGCGGTGACCCCGGCGAAGGCGGCGCGGGGCACCGAGGTGGCGATGGTGGGAATGCGCGCCTCGTGCCAGCCGATGCCGGAATTGATGATCGTCGCGCCCGCGGCCTCGATGGCCTGCGCCTGCTGCACGATTTCCTCCCAGTTGCTGCCGTCCTCAACCAGATCCACCAGTGACAGCCGGTAGATGATGATGAAATCCGGGCCGCAGGCTTCGCGGATGCGGCGCACGATCTCCACTGCGAAGCGCATGCGCTGGGAGGCATCGCCGCCCCAGCGGTCCGTGCGCGTGTTGGTGCGCGGGGCGATGAACTCGTTGATGAGGTATCCCTCCGAGCCCATCACTTCGACACCGTCGTAGCCGGCTTCGCGTGCCAGCCTGGCGCTGCGTGCGTAATCGGCGATGTGCCGTTCGACGCCGCTGGCCGACAGTGCGCGCGGGGTGAACGGATTGATCGGCGCCTTGAGCTTGGAGGGCGCCACCGACAGGGGGTGGTAGGCATAGCGGCCGGCGTGCAGCAGCTGCAGACAGATCTTCGCGCCATGCTGGTGGGCGGCGGCCGTCAGTTGCCGGTGCGGACGCACTTCCCAGGGCCAGGACAGCTTGCCGCCGAAGGGTTTGAGCCAGCCGACCACGTTGGGGGCGAAGCCGCCGGTGACGATCAGGCCGACGCCGCCTTCGGCGCGCTCGGCGAAGTAGGCGGCCAGGCGCGGGAAATCGCGCGCGCGATCTTCCAGCCCGGTGTGCATCGAACCCATCAGCACCCGGTTGCGCAGCTGGGTGAAGCCCAGATCGAGCGGGGCGAACAGGTGGGGATAGGCGCTTTCGTTGGCTGGCGACATGGTCGATACGCTTGCGTACGGAAGCGCGAAGCGTGCCGCGAAACGGCGGTCGGGGCAAGGGGCGGGCGAATCGGTAGCGCCGGGCCATGCCCGGCGATGCGGCTACCCGTGGCCGCGCTGCGCGCTCGCCGGGCGTGGCCCGGCGCCACCCGCCGGCAGGGGCCGGCCGATGCCGAACCAGCCCAGCGTCACCCCGCACAGCGGGCCGATCAGCAGCGCAAAGGCCAGGGTGCCGACGCCCACGTTGCCTCCCAGCCACCAGCCCAGCAGCAGGACGCTGCCTTCGATCAGGCTGCGCACCTTCCAGATCGGCCAACCGGTGCGGGCATGCAGGCCGGTCATCAGCCCGTCGCGCGGGCCGGGGCCGAGCCGCGCGCCGATGTACAGGCCGGTGGCCAGTGCCACCAGCAGCATGCCGGCACCGAACATCGCCACCTGCCAGACCAGGCCGACAGCCGGCGGCAACAGCCACAGCCCAAACTGCGCGGACGGACCGATCAGCAGCACGTTGAGTACGGTGCCGACGCCCGGCTTCTGCCGCAGGGGCCACCACAGCAGCAGGACCAGCGCGCCGATCACGTTCGTGGCCAGGCCGAAGGACAGCGGGGTCTGCGCCGCGACGCCCTGTGACAGCACGTCCCAGGGCGCGACACCGATCGCGGCACGGATCATCAGCGAGGCGCCGAAGCCGTACAGGAACAGGCCGACGATCAGTTGCAGCAGGCGCAGGGGCAGGGCAGTGGGCATGGGAGCGCTCGGGAGGAGGGAATCTGTCTCCACCGTAATCCCGAATCGCCCGCTTCCATAGATACAGATCCCGGTGAATCCCGCGCCACAGCGCGCGCGTCAGTCGTCCCAGCCTGCCAGTGCCAGCTTGCCCAGCGTGCGGCCGCTGGCCAGCCGCTCATGCGCCGCCTGCAGGTTGGCGGCATTGATCGTGCCGAGTGTCTCGCTGAGCGTGCCACGCAGCTGGCCTGCATCGATCATGCTCGCGGCGCGGCTCAGGATGCGGTGCTGCTCGATGCGGTCGGCGGTATCGAAGCGCGATCGCGCGAACATGAATTCCCAGTGGATGCCGATGCATTTGGCCTTGTACGGGTCGCCGATGCGCAGCGCGCCGCGGGGTTCGACGATCAGCCCGACATGCCCCTGCGGCGCCAGCAGCTGGCCCAGTTCATCCCAGTAGTGATCGGTGTCGGCCAGGTTGAGCGCGATCTGCACGGCGCTGATGCCCAGTGCCTGCAGCTGCGGCTGCAGCGGCTGGCGATGGTCGATCACGTGATGGGCGCCCATCTGCCGGCACCAGTCGGCCGACCGCTCGCGGGAGGCGGTGGCAATGACCGTGAAGCCGGCATGGTGGGCCAGCTGGATGGCCATCGAACCGACGCCGCCGGCGCCGCCGATCACCAACAGGTGCTGCCCGGCGTGGCGGCGGTCATCCAGATGCAGCGGCATGCGCTCGAACAGCAGCTCCCATGCGGTCAGTGTGGTCAGCGGCAGCGCCGCTGCCTCGGCGAAATCCAGCGTGGTGGGCTTGCGTGCGACCAGCCGCTCATCCACCAGCTGATACTGGGCATTGCAGCCGGAGCGGGTGACATCGCCGGCGTAGTAGACCTCGTCGCCGGAGGCGAACAGGCGGGCGTCCTCGCCGATGGCCTCGACCACGCCCGCCGCATCCCAGCCGAGCACCCGCGGCGTGTCCAGCGTGGCCGGATCGGTGGCGGCACGCTGCTTGCCGTCGACCGGATTGATCGAAACCGCCTGCACGCGGACCAGCAGATCGCGGCCGGCTGGCGGCAGCGGCGGCGGCAGCCGGAGATCCTGCAGGGCGGGGGCGGATTCACGACTCAGGGCGACGGCTTTCATCTCGGCTCCGGCTCGGTTTCCCTTTTCATCATAAGGTTCCTCACGTTTCCGGGGGCGCGCTGAATCTCCTTCGCCGCGCGTTCCACAGAATGTCGCCTGCGTTGCCTAAACACCGTCAAACCCTTATGGGGTGAGGGTCTTGCGGATTTTCATCATCCTGTATAGGGTTTCAACGTCGGACCGGTGGCCGGTCGGGCGCAACACTTCACATGTTACGGGACTGTTAACATGGCCTTCACCCGCCTGAGCATAATGTTCGCGGCGGTGGCGTGCTGAATCGGCTGTCTGAACATCGACGCAGTAGTGCTGGCCCATGCCTCTACCGGTTTCATACCCCCGAAATAGGAGCTGTACTCAATGAACAAGAAGATCCTTACTGCCGCGCTGCTGGGTGGTCTGGCTTTCGCCCAGGCTGCTTCTGCGCAGGAGTTCGATGACCGCTGGTACCTGACCGGTTCGGCCGGCTTCAACTTCCAGGACAACGACCGTCTGACCAACGACGCTCCGTTCGTGACCCTGGGCCTGGGTAAGTTCATCAGCCCGAACTGGTCGCTGGACGGTGAGCTGAACTATCAGAACCCGAACTTCGACAGCAATCAGGACCTGAACTGGTCGCAGTACGGCATCTCGCTGGACCTGCGTCGCCACTTCATCAAGGAAGGCCGCGGCTGGAACCCGTACATCGTCGGTGGCCTGGGCTACCAGAAGTCGGAAGAAGAGTACCCGGCGATCAGCGTCAATGGTCCGCGTGAGCGCAAGGACGGCAACGTTGCCGCCAAGCTCGGCGTCGGCCTGCAGACCACCTTCGACAAGCGCGTTGCTGTCCGCGCCGAAGTGGCCTACCGCGCTGATTTCGACGACAAGAGCTACCACGCTGCCAGCGAAGACTGGTTCGGCGACGTGCTGGCTTCGGTCGGCGTCGTGATCCCGCTGGGCCCGGCTCCGGTCGCGGCTGCTCCGGCTCCGGCTCCGGTTGCCCCGAGCTGCGCCGACCTGGATGACGACGGTGACGGCGTCAACAACTGCGACGACAAGTGCCCGAACTCGCAGCCGGGTCAGACCATCGGTCCGGACGGTTGCCCGGTGCCGGTCTCGATCGACCTGAAGGGCGTGAACTTCGACTTCGACAAGTCGAACCTGCGTCCGGACGCCGTGGCCATCCTGAGCGAAGCCACCGAGATCCTGAAGCGTTACCCGGATCTGCGCGTTGAAGTCGCCGGTCACACCGACTCGAAGGGTACCGACGCTTACAACCAGAAGCTGTCGGAGCGCCGCGCCACCGCGGTGTACAACTACCTGACCAAGAACGGCGTGGACGCTTCGCGTCTGGTCGGCCCGATCGGCTACGGCGAGAGCCGTCCGATTGCTCCGAACACCAACCCGGATGGTTCGGACAATCCGGAAGGTCGTGCCAAGAACCGTCGTACCGAGCTGAACGTCCAGAACTAAGTTCTGACGTTTCGCCCGCAAGACACAGCAGGACCCGGCTTCGGCCGGGTCTTGTTGTTTCTGCGGCGGGAAAAGCCGGAACGGGCCTCCGTGGACCAACCGTTTGTCGGCTTTTTGTCCAAAAAACCAATGAGTTGGCGCATTCATTGAAAGTGGCGCTTGAAAGCTGTCGCCGCATTGCTACACTCGCCGCGTCACCTTCCTTCCGTGGATGCCTCTCATGCTGCGCTCTGCATCGGCCGCCGTCCTGGCGCTGGCCCTGGTTCCTGCCGCTCACGCTGCGGTCGATTGCTCGGTCAATACCAGCGCTTCGCCGCTGCCGCTGCCGGCCACGACCATCGCGCCGGTGGCCGACGAGCTGTACATCCGTGGCAACCAGCTGGGCATGCCGGCCGGTGTGCTGAGCAGCAGCTACGATCCTTCGCAGTCGCTGGACCAGGTGCTGCAGCGCCTGCGCATCGACGGCTGCCAGAACATCGCCAAGGCGATTCCGAGCGCGCCGGCGGTGAAGCCGAACGATCCGGCGGCGTACAAGCCGCAGACCGAATTCGACAATACGCCGTGGCGCTTCGACATGAGCCAGAACGGCAAGCGCATGACCGCCGAGGAATTCGATGCCTGGATGAAGGCGCGTGGCGTCCGCGTGGTCAAGGCGCGCCCGGCACCGGTGGCCACCCCGGCCGCGGCCGAAGCACCGGCTGAGACCAAGCCGGTCGATAAGAAGTAACCGTCGCGGGGAGCAGAGGCTTGCGTACGCGCCGCCCACCTGCCGCCCCCGCCGCCCGCTCCCACGTCCTGCGTGGGCGCGCGGATCCGGATGCATCCACGGGTGTGCGCCATGGCCTGGCGCGTGTGCTCTCCAAGGCCGGCGTGTGCTCGCGCAGCGAAGCCGCGCGCTGGATCGCCGAGGGCCGCGTGCGCGTCTCCGGCCGTATCGTCCGTGACCCGGAGTTTCCGATCGGCAGCCCGGCACCTCCCATCGAGGTCGATGGCCTGCCGCTGGCGCCGCCGCAGCGGCTTTACCTGATGCTCAACAAGCCGCGCGGGGTGGTGACCACCGCGCAGGACGAGCGCGGCCGTGACACCGTATACCGCTGCTTCGACGGCGCCGGCCTGCCCTGGATCGCGCCGGTCGGCCGGCTGGACAAGGCCAGTGAGGGCCTGTTGCTGTTCAGCAACGATCCGCAGTGGGCGGCGCGCCTGACCGATCCGCAGACCGGGCCGGACAAGACCTACCACGTGCAGATCGATCGCCTGCCCGATGCGGCCACGCTGGCGGCGCTGCAGGCCGGGGTGGACGACGAGGGTGAATTCCTGGCCGCCCGGGCCGTGCGCGTGCTGCGCAGCGGCGACAAGACCGCGTGGCTGGAGGTGGTCCTCGACGAGGGCCGAAACCGCCACATCCGCCGCCTGCTGGCGGCCTTCGACCTGCAGGTGCTGCGCCTGGTCCGGGTCGCGATCGGCGACCTGGCGCTCGACGATCTCGGCAAGGGCCAGTGGCGGATGCTGGAGGTCAATGACCAGCAGCGGCTGGGGGCCGCTGCACCGGGCTGAGCGTCATGCCCGCGGCCGGCGGATGCCGGTCACCGTTCCAGGCGTAGGGGGCGCCTGGTCGTCGAAATCCCGAACGGAGCCTGCCCATGTACCACTCGTCCCTCAATCGAACCCTGCGCTGTGCCGGCCTGCTGCTGCCGATCGTGCTGCTGGCCGCCTGCGGTGGCCACAAGAAAATGGCCAAGACGGAAACGCCTGCCGAAACCCCGGTGGTGGAAGTGAAAACCCCGGAACTGGATGGTCGCGGCAGTTACCGCTTCCTGATGAGCGACGGCGACAGGAAGATGACCGCCGACGAGTTCGATGCATGGATGAAGGCCAATGGCATCCGCGTCGCCCGTGGCAATGCCCAGGACGCTGCCGCCAAGCCGGTCGTGGTGGCCAGCAAGGATGAGCCGAAGGACAAGAAGAAAAAGAAATGACGCGCATTGCGCGTCATTCCGGTAGCGCCGGGCCGTGCCCGGCGAGCGCATGGCGCGGCTGTCGGGAAACCGCCGGGCATGGCCCGGCGCTGCCCCTCGGGGCGATCAACCCTTGATCACGCCCAGCTCGACGCCGATGCGGGAGAAGGCGTCGATCGCGCGGTCCAGCTGCTCGCGGCTGTGCGCGGCGCTGATCTGGGTGCGGATACGTGCCTGTCCCTTGGGCACCACCGGGAAGAAGAAGCCGATCGCATAGATGCCTTCCTCGAGCAGGCGCTCGGCGAACTTCTGCGCCAACGGTGCGTCGTACAGCATCACCGGGCTGATCGGATGCACGCCCGGCTTCACGTCGAAGCCGGCGGCGGTCATCTTCCCGCGGAAGTACGCGGTGTTCTCGGCCAACCGGTCGCGCAGGTCGTCGGCGGCAGCCAGCATCTCGAAGGCCTTGATGCCGGCGGCGACCACATGCGGCGGCAGCGAGTTGGAGAACAGGTACGGGCGCGAGCGCTGGCGCAGCAGTTCGATCACTTCGGCGCTGGCGCAGGTGAAGCCGCCCAGTGCGCCCCCCATGGCCTTGCCCAGAGTGCCGGTGATGATGTCGATCTTTTCCAGCACACCCTTCACTTCGGCCGAGCCACGACCGGTGGCGCCAAGGAAACCCGTGGCATGGCATTCGTCGATGTGCACCAGCGCGTTGTACTTCTTCGCGAGCGCGGTGATCTCGTCCAGCGGGGCAATGAAGCCGTCCATCGAGAACACGCCGTCGGTGGTGATCAGCTTGGTCCTGCAGCCGGCGGCGTCGGCGGCCTGCAGCTGCGCTTCCAGGTCGGCCATGTCGCAGTTGGCGTAGCGGAATCGCTTGGCCTTGCACAGGCGCACACCGTCGATGATCGATGCGTGGTTCAGTGCGTCCGAGATGATCGCATCGTTCTCGCCGAGCAGCGGCTCGAACAGGCCGCCGTTCGCATCGAAGCAGGCCGCATACAGGATGGTGTCCTGCTTGCCGAAGAAATCGGCGATCTGTTTCTCGAGCTGCTTGTGCAGGTCCTGGGTGCCGCAGATGAAGCGCACCGAGGCCATGCCGAAGCCGTGGGTATCCAGAGCATCCTTGGCGGCCTGGATCAGGTCGGGATGATCGGCCAGGCCCAGGTAGTTGTTGGCGCAGAAGTTCAGCACCTTGCGGCCATCGGCCAGCGTGATCTCGGCCGATTGCGGACTGGTGATGATCCGCTCGGACTTGAACAGGCCCTGGGCGCGGATGGCGTCCAGTTCCTCGGCATAGTGGCGGGTCAGGGCGGAGGAGGCGTCGGTCATGGCGTGGGCACGGCTCAGCACGGGAAACCGTCGATTCTACCGGGCATCGATGGCTGGCGACCGGCGGCAGGCAGGCACCGCCATGGCCGGCACATGTTGCAATGCAATAGCAAACGGGTTAAAAAATCGTGAACCGGCCCGTTCTGGCTCCGGTTCCCGCAACTGCCCTGCACGCCACCGCCCCCCACCGGAGACGACCATGAAGCACGCTCATGCCTGCCTCGCCCTTGCCGCCGCCCTGACCTTGGCCCCGTTTGCCGCCAGCGCCCAGGACAGCGAATCGCCGTACAGCTGGAACGTTACCGCCGTGTCGGATTACCTGTTCCGTGGTGTGTCGCAGACCGATGAGGATCCCACCCTGCAGGCCGGTTTCACCTATACCAGCCCGGTTGGTCTGTATGCCGGTGTCTGGGGATCGGGCGTGGACTTCGGCCCGGGCGACCCGAGCGTCGAAGTGGATTACCAGATCGGCTACGGCGTCGACGCCACCGAGCGCGTGAACTTCGATGTGCTGCTGAACCGCTACACCTACCCCGGCGCCAGCGAGCTGAACTACAACGAGCTGATCACCACCACCACGCTGGATGACACCTACAAGCTGACGGTGGCCTACAGCAACGACGTGTGGAACAGCAGCACCGATGGCTGGTATTACGCGCTGGGCGGCGAGTGGGGCCTGCCGCAGGATTTCACGCTGAGCGCCAGCGTCGGCCGCAGCACCTTCGAAAAGGGCATTGCCAAGGATTACACCGACTGGAACGTTGGCGTGGCCCGTACCTGGGGTCTGTTCACCCTCGGCCTGGGCTACTACGGCACCGACGGCAACGGCCGCGACAACAGCGGCAAGCTGGCCGACAACCGGGTGGTGTTCACGGTGGCGGTAGGCCAGTAAGCGGCGCATGACATCAAACGAAAAAGGCACCCCTGGAGGTGCCTTTTTCGTGTCTGGCGTCGGGCACTCTGTGGGCCGGCCAACGGCCGGGGACAAAGTGAGATGCGGGGGAATCAGGCAGTCGCGCCGGAGGCGCGAGTGATCAATTCCAGCTCAGTACCACCTTGCCGGCCTTGCCTTCTTCCATCAGGTCGAAGCCCTTCTGGAAGTCGTCGATCGGCAGCTGGTGGGTCATCACCTTGCCGAGCGGGAAACCGGACAGCACCAGCTGCGTCATCTTGTACCAGGTCTCGTACATCTTGCGGCCGTAGATGCCCTGCACGGTCAGGCCCTTGAAGATGATCTTGTCCCAGTCACAGCCGGCACCCTTGGGCATGATGCCGAGCATGGCGATCTTGCCGCCGTGGTACATGCAGTCGAGCATGTCGTTGAAGGCGCGCGGATTGCCGCTCATTTCCAGGCCCACGTCGAAGCCCTCCATGTGCAGTTCCTTCATCACGTCCTTCAGCGAGGTGTTGGTGACATTGACCACGCGCGTCGCGCCCATGTCGGCGGCCAGCTTCAGGCGGAAGTCGTTGACGTCGGTCACCACCACGTTGCGCGCACCGATGTGCTTGCAGATGCCCGCGGCGATGATGCCGATCGGGCCGGCGCCGGTGATCAGCACGTCCTCGCCGATCACGTCGAACTCCAGCGCGCAGTGCGCGGCGTTGCCGTACGGGTCGAAGAAAGCCGCCAGCTCGGACGGAATCTGGTCCGGGATCGGCCACAGGTTGCTGGCCGGCATCACCATGTACTCGGCGAAGGCGCCATTGACGTTCACGCCGATGCCGACGGTGTTCGGGCACAGGTGCGGGCGGCCGCCACGGCAGTTGCGGCAGTGGCCGCAGACGATGTGGCCTTCGGCCGAGACGCGCTGGCCAACCTCATAGCCGGTCACCGCCGAGCCAAGCGCGGCGATGCGACCGACGAATTCGTGGCCGATGGTCAGGCCCGGCTTGATGGTGCGCTGGCTCCACTCGTCCCACAGGTAGATGTGCAGGTCGGTACCGCAGATGGCGGTCTTTTCCAGCTTGATCAGGACTTCGTTCGGGCCCGGGGTCGGCACCGGGACCTCTTCGAGCCAGATGCCCTTGGCCGCTTCGCGCTTGACCAGGGCCTTCATCGTTTGCTGCGCCATCGGGGTGGAACTCATCAGGGGGAAAGCGCGGATTATAGAGGTCTGCGCGGAATTCCAATGTTGCGCTGCGGGCGCGCTGGCGGAACGAAAGGCGTGCGCCGGCGGGCGTTTCGAACGTGACCGGCGTGCTCGCCGGGCATGGCTCGGCGCTGCCGGGAAATCGGGCGG
Source organism: Stenotrophomonas sp. Steno-C15 (assembly GCF_056393265.1). NCBI lineage: Bacteria > Pseudomonadati > Pseudomonadota > Gammaproteobacteria > Lysobacterales > Lysobacteraceae > Stenotrophomonas > Stenotrophomonas sp. Steno-C15. Next base: position 69,288 of record NZ_JBWJPF010000019.1, on the reverse strand, counting down.
CTCTCGCTCGCGTGGCATGGTCCCGCGCCATCGGGAAATCGTGCGGGTAGCGCTGGGCCATGCCCGGCGGTCCAGGGGCCATGACTTCCGGGGTTCGGGACAGGGCAGGGGGGCGGGCTACAATCGAAGGTTCCACTACCAGGGGCCGCTCCATGCGCTCGAACCTGCTTGCATTCTCCGTCGTCGCCAGCCTTGGGCTGGTCCAGGTCGCCCATGCCGCCGAAGGCATGTGGGTACCGCAGCAGTTGCCGGAGATCGCCGGCCCGCTGCAGAAGGCCGGCCTGAAACTGTCGCCGGAACAGCTGTCCGACCTGACCGGCGACCCGATGGGCGCGGTGGTGGCGCTGGGCGGCTGCACCGCCAGCTTCGTCTCCCCGCAGGGCCTGGTGGTCACCAACCACCACTGTGCCTACGGCGCGATCCAGCTCAACTCCACCGCCGAGAAGAACCTGATCAAGGAGGGTTTCAACGCGCCGACCCTGAAGGACGAACTCAGCGCCGGTCCCAACGCCCGCGTGTTCGTGCTGGACCGGATCACCGACGTCACCGACCAGGCCAAGGCCGCCATCGCCGCCGCCGGCAAGGACCCGCTGGCCCGCACCCGTGCGCTGGAAGCGTTCGACAAGGCCCAGACCGCCGCCTGTGAAGCCGACGCCGGTTTCCGCTGCCGCCTGTACAGCTTCTCCGGCGGCAATACCTACCGCCTGTTCCGCAACATGGAAATCAAGGACGTGCGCCTGGTCTATGCGCCCCCGGGCAGCGTCGGCAAGTTCGGCGGCGACGTCGACAACTGGATGTGGCCGCGCCACACCGGCGACTTCTCGTTCTATCGCGCCTACGTGGGCAAGGATGGCAAGCCGGCCGCGTTCTCGGCCGACAATGTGCCGTACCAGCCGAAGCACTTCCTGAAGTTCGCCGACCAGCCGCTGGGCGCGGACGACTTCGTGATGGTGGCCGGCTACCCGGGCCGCACCAACCGCTATGCGCTGGCCGGCGAATTCAATGAAACCGCCGAGTTCACCTACCCGACCATCGCCCGCCATTACAACGAAGTGCTGGCGCTGATCGACAAGGCCGGCAAGGCCGACGCCGACGTCAAGGTCAAGTACGCCAACACGGCGGCCAGCATGAACAACGTGGCCAAGAACTACGTCGGCCAGCTGGAAGGCTTCAAGCGCATCGATGCGGCCGGGCAGAAGCGGGCCGAAGAAGCCGCCGTGCTGGCCTGGCTGAAGCAGCAGGGCGCAGCCGGCAAGCCGGCCCTGGCCGCTCACGCCCAGCTGCTCAAACACCTGGACACCAGCAAGAGCACCCGTGAGCGCGATCTGTTCGTCGGCCAGTTCAACAACACCTCGGCCGTGGGCGCCGCGCTGTCGCTGTACCGTCTGTCGATCGAACGCGCCAAGCCGGACGCCGAGCGTGAAGCCGGTTACCAGGAGCGCGACCTGCCGACCCTGGAAGGCAATCTGCGCCAGATGGACCGTCGCTACGTCGCCAGCATGGACCAGCAGCTGCAGCAGTACTGGCTGGACCAGTACGTCGCGCTGCCGGCGGCACAGCGCAACAACGAGGTTCTCAACCAGTGGCTGGGCGGCAGCGATGCCGGGGCCGTCAACGGCCTGGTGAAGAAGCTGGCCGGCACCGGGCTGGGCAGCCTCGATGCACGCCTTAAGTGGTTCAAGGCCGACCGTGCTGCCTTCGAGGCCAGCACCGATCCGGCCATCCAGTACGCCGTGGCCGTGATGCCGGCCCTGCTGAAGCAGGAAGAACAGAGGAAGATCCGCGAAGGTGAATCGCTGACGGCCCGTCCGCTGTACCTGCAGGCGGTGGCGGACTACAAGAAGAGCAAGGGCGAGTTCGTCTACCCCGATGCCAACCTGTCGCTGCGCATCACCTTCGGCAATGTCATGGGCTATGCCAAGGACGGTGTCCAGTACACCCCGTTCACCACGCTGGAAGGCGTTGCGGCGAAGGAAACCGGCGTCGATCCGTTCGACTCGCCGAAGGCACTGCTGGATGCGGTCAAGGCCAAGCGGTATGGCGGCCTGGAGGACAAGCGGATCGGCTCGGTGCCGGTGAACTTCCTGTCCAACCTGGACATCACCGGTGGCAACTCCGGTTCGCCGGTGCTCGATGCGCACGGCAAGCTGGTCGGCCTGGCCTTCGACGGCAACTGGGAATCGGTCAGCTCCAACTGGGTATTCGACCCGGTGATGACCCGCATGATCGCGGTGGACAGCCGCTACATGCAGTGGATCATGCAGGAAGTGGCCCCCGCGCCGCAGCTGCTGAAGGAATTGAACCTGGCGCAGTAAGGTTCATGCTGGCGCCGCCGGGCCATGCCCGGCGGAATCCGTCTGCAATCCCGAAACCCCGCGATCCCCGTCGCGGGGTTTTTTCATGTCCCGACCGGTGCGATGCGCCGAACAGGTATCATCCCTGTTCCGCGTACTTCACAGGATGTGAACGAAACGCGGCCATCTCCTCCCCCCAGGACTCCTTGCACGCATGCGCATCCTGCTTGCCCGCCACGGCGAAACCCCGTGGAACGCCGAAGGCCGCTACCAGGGCCAGATCGACATCCCGCTTTCGCCCATCGGCGAAGCCCAGGCCCAGGCGCTGGGCGCCCGCCTGGCATCCGTGGACATCACCCGTGCGGTGGCCTCGCCGCTGTCGCGCGCCCAGCGCACCGCCCAGCTGGCCCTCGGCGCCGACCGTGCCGGCACGCTGCAGACCGAACCGGATCTGCAGGAAATCGCCCATGGCGAGTGGGAAGGCCTGCTGGCCAGCGAGATCAACGAGAAGGACCCGTCGCGGTTGAAGGCGTGGCGTGAGGAACCCGATACCGTGCTGATGCCGGGCGGCGAGTCGCTGCGTCTGGTGCTCGAGCGCAGCTGGCGCGGCCTGGCACGCGCCAGCGAGGGCCTCGGGGAGCACGACACGCTGCTGGTGGTCGCACACGATGCCGTCAACCGGGTGATCCTGTGCAGGGTGCTGGGCCTGCCGCTGTCGCGGCTGTGGACCTTCCGCCAGGCACCGACCACGTTGAACCTGCTTGAAGGTCCGGACCTGGAGAGCCTGGAGGTCGTGCGCCTCAACGACTGCGCCCACCACACCCCGTTCTTCGGCGAAGCCAAGCACCGCGCCCTCTGATCCCTGTCCACATCGAACCACCCTGCTTCTGCTGGAACCGCTGCCGTGACGAACCTGCCGACCACCCTGGCCGAATGGCTGGATTACATTGAACGCCAGCACCCGGCGACGATCGACATGGGCCTGGAGCGCGTCCGCGCCGTGGCCACGAGGATGGGACTGGGCGCGCCGGCCAAGCGCACCATCGTGGTCGGTGGGACCAACGGCAAGGGCTCCACGGTCGCCTTCATCGAGGCCATCGGCCGCGCTGCAGGCTGGAAGGTGGGGGCCTACACGTCGCCGCACCTGCTGCGCTACAACGAACGCGTACGCATCGATGGGCAGGAGGCGGAGGATGCCGCTCTGGTGGCGGCATTCAATGCCGTCGAAGCTGCGCGTGGCGACATCACCCTGACCTACTTCGAGTACGGCACGCTGGCCGCCCTGCAGCTGTTCGCGGGGGCAGCGCTGGACCTGGCGGTACTGGAAGTCGGGCTGGGAGGGCGCCTGGATGCGGTCAACATCGTCGACGCCGACGTGGCCGTGATCACCACAGTGGACATCGACCATGCCGAGTGGCTGGGCGAGGACCGTGAAGCGATCGGTGCGGAAAAGGCCGGCATCATCCGCGGCTGGAAACCGGTGATCCTGGGCGAGACCGACCCGCCGTCGAGCGTGCTGGCACGGGCCTATCTGCTGGGCGCGAACGCCATCCGCGGCGGCAGCGACTACTTCTACGAGCCGATCGATGCCCAGCGCTGGCGCTGGCGCGATGTCGGCCTGCGCATGGAACTGCCGACCCCCGCGCTGGCCGGTCCGATCCAGCTGGCCAATGCGGGTGCGGCCATTGCCGCGCTGCGCGCGCTGGACCGGCCGCTGCCACGCGCGGCGTGGGCGGCTGGCATCGCCGCTGCCCGCATCAACGGCCGCCTGCAGGCATTCGATCGTGATGGCGTGCAGGTGCGGGTCGATGTGGGTCACAACCCGCAGGCGGCTGGCCAGCTGGCACGCGCGCTGAAGGCCGAAGCTGTCCCGGGCCGGACCCTGGCGGTCTATGCCGCGTTGCAGGACAAGGATGCGGAAGGCGTGGTGCAGGCGCTGCAGGATGTGGTGGACGAGTGGACGCTGGCCGGCCTGGAGGGTCCGCGCGGACAGAGCGGGCAGCAGCTGCAGGCACGCCTGCACGGCACCGCTGCGGTCACCGCACGGCTGGCCGGCACTGTCGAGCAGGCGCTGACGCAGGTGCTGGCGCAGGCCCAGCCAGGCGACCGCGTGCTGGTATTCGGTTCGTTCCACACGGCCGCTGCGGCCCTGCAGTGGTTGCAGCCCGCGCCCTGATCCACGTTCAGCCAACGCCGACGCCGTCCGGTCCGGCACCCGTATAATCGACCGCAACCCCCGGACAGTTGCCTGCCTCACGTGGATACGCCTCTGAAACAGCGATTGATTGGTGCCATCGTGCTGGTGGCACTCGCCGTGATCTTCCTGCCGATGCTGGTGAAGGGGCCGGCGCCGGACAGTGGCGTCGCCAGTGTGCCGATCGCAGCGCCCAATGCGCCCGCCGACGGCCAGTTCGAGACCCGTGAGCTGCCGCTGGTCGCCCCGGCCGGGGGGGCCACCGGCCTGCAGAGTGGGCAGGCCGCACCGCTGCAGGACGCAGCCACGCCCGCCACGCCGCCGACCGTGGACACCTCGCCGGCGGTGGCTGCCGGCAACTATGCGGTGACATTCGGCGCCTATGGCAGCAAGGCCGACGCCGATGCGGTGATCGCCTATCTGAAGCGTTCGCAGCTGCCGGGCTTTGCCGAGGCGGCGACCATCAACGGCCGGCAGGCGTGGCGCGTGCGCGTCGGACCGTATGCCGATCGCGCCCAGGCCGAGGCGGCCCGCCTGCAGGCGGTGAAGATCCGCTCCGACGTCCATGCCGAGGTGATCACGCTGGATGCGCCCGCAGCTGCGGCTGCACCGGCCGCCGCTGCTCCGGCGCCGGCGGCACCGTCGGCCAGCACCCCGGCGGCGGCGTCCACGCCGTCGGCCACGGGCAACCCGGTGCGCAGCGAGAGCCTGCCGCCCAGCACGCCGGTCGCCAAGCCTGAAGCACCGAAGGCAACGGCGACGCCGGAGGCGACGAAGCCGGTCGCCAAGCCCGAGCCAAAGCCGCAACCGCAAACCCCGGCCGCGCCGGCGGCGGGCGGTGTTGGTTTCGCGGTCCAGCTGGGGGCGTTCGGCCAGGCCAACGACGCCAACGCGCTGCGCGACAAGGTGCGCGCTGCCGGATTCAGTGCCTTTGTCGAGCAGGTCCGCACCGAAAAGGGCACCCTGCATCGCGTGCGCGTTGGGCCGGTGGCCAACCGCGCCGATGCCGAGCAGCTGAAGGCCCAGGTGGCGGCCAAGGTCGGCGTGGCCGGCATGGTCCGACCGCACCCGTGATCACGCGCGCTGTCCGCCGCTGTCGTCGGCAGGAGCGGGCAGCGTGATCGACATCGTGCTGGGCGTGCTGATTGGTGCGTCGGTGCTGTTCGGCTTCATCCGCGGTTTCGTCGGCACCGTGGTCGCGCTGGTGTCCTGGCTGCTGGCCGGCTGGATGGCGTTCACCTTCGGCAACGAGGCATCGCACTGGTGGGCGGCGCCCCAGCCACCCGGCACGGGTCACTATCTGGCCGGCTATCTGGGGGTGTTCGTGCTCACCGTGGTGGCGGTCGGGCTGGTCGGGCTGTTGCTGAAGGCAGCGATCAAACTGACCCTGTTGGGCGGCGTGGATCGCCTGCTGGGCGGTGCCCTGGGCCTGGTCCGCGGCCTGTTCTTCGCCAGCGTGCTGTTGCTGCTGGCCGGTTTCACCGCGTTGCCGGCTGAGCCGGCATGGCAGCAGTCGCAGGTGCGGCCGTTGCTGCAGCCGGCGGTGGCCTGGATGCAGGCCCAGCTGCCGCAGCTGGACGGCATGCTGCCACAGGCGCTGCCACTGGACGGCCTGCTGCCGGGGGCACTGCCCTTGCCCCTGCTCGAGAATGCCCCCACCTCCTCGCAGGTATTGGGCAAGCCGGCGCCGACAGGCGATAATGGCGTTCTCAACGAGGTAGTGGCGGGCGGCGGATGGCCGCGGCCCGTGGACGTGGAGCGGGAGCCCCGGCCGGCCCCCACACTGCCCAGCAACATCGAGCCGGCGCCCGCGCGTCCGGCCCGGCCCGCGCCTGCCGCGGGCGGGACCCCAGGCCAGGCACGGCCACCTTCCTTGTAACTGGGCACAGCCCAGCGGAGACCTCGCACCATGTGTGGCATCGTCGGAATCGTCGGCAACCAGAACGTCGCCGGGCAGTTGTATGACGGCTTGACCGTCCTCCAGCATCGCGGCCAGGACGCGGCAGGCATCGCCACCGCCAACGGCAGCCGCCTGCGGGTGCAGAAGGCCAACGGCCTGGTCCGCGACGTGTTCGACGCACGCACCATGTCCACCCTGGAGGGCAGCGTCGGTATCGCCCACGTGCGGTATCCCACGGCCGGTTCGGAAGGCATGGACGAGGCGCAGCCGTTCTACGTCAATTCGCCGTATGGCATCGCCCTGGCGCACAACGGCAACCTCATCAACACCGAGGCTCTGCGCCAGCAGGTGTTCGAGCAGGACCGCCGCAACGTCAACACCGATTCGGACAGCGAAGTGCTGCTGAACGTGTTCGCCTACGAACTGGAACAGCAGCGCCAGCTCAGTCCGGAAGCCGCCATCCGCGCGGTGGCCGGGGTGCATCGTCGCTGCAAGGGCGGCTACGCGGTGGTCAGCGTGGTGCTGGGCCTGGGACTGGTTGCCTTCCGCGATCCGCATGGCATCCGTCCGCTGGTGCTGGGCAAGCGCAGCCATGCCGAGGGCGACGAGTACATCGTCGCTTCCGAATCGGCCGCACTGGACGTGCTCGGCTTCCAGCGCGTACGCGACGTGCAGCCGGGCGAAGCGCTGGTCATCACCGCGCGTGGCGAGCTGTTCTCGGAAATCTGCGCCGAACCGGCCGAGCATACGCCGTGCATCTTCGAGTACGTGTACTTCGCCCGCCCGGATTCGATGATCGACAATGTCTCGGTGCACAAGGCGCGCATGCGCATGGGCATCAAGCTGGGCGAGAAGATCCTGCGCCTGCGCCCGGACCACGACATCGACACCATCATCCCGATTCCGGACACCTCGCGCGATGCCGCGCTGGAAATCTCCAACGTGCTCGGGGTGAAGTACCGCGAAGGCTTCATCAAGAACCGCTATATCGGCCGCACCTTCATCATGCCGGGGCAGGGTGAGCGGGTGAAGTCGGTGCGGCGCAAGCTCAACCCGATCCACCTGGAGTTCCGCAACCGGGTGGTGCTGCTGGTGGACGACTCGATCGTGCGTGGCACCACCAGCCAGCAGATCGTGCAGATGGCCCGTGATGCGGGCGCACGCAAGGTCTACCTGGCCAGTGCCGCGCCGCCGGTGCGTTTCCCGAACATCTACGGCATCGACATGCCGGCCGCCGAAGAACTGGTCGCGCACAACCGCAGCGTGGAAGAAATCGAGGCCCACCTGGGCTGCGACTGGCTGATCTACCAGGATCTGGAAGACATGGAAGCGGCCGTGAGCGAGGGCAACCCCGCACTGCGCAACTTCGACTCGTCCTGCTTCAACGGCCACTATCCCACCGGCATCGAACCGGGCTATTTCGAGCGCATCCAGCAACTGCGTTCGGACGACGCCAAGCACAAGCGCCGCGCCTGAGGCCAAGGGCGTGGTCGAGCTGGCCGACGTCGGTGGCGACCTGCTGCGTGCCGCGCAGCAGTGCCTTGCAGAAGCCGATCCGCTGCGCAAGGTGGCCCTGACCCAGGCTCATGCCGCGGCATTCCGCGCGGGGCGGCTGAAGGTGGCGGTGGATGCGCCGCCACCGGAGCCGATCCGGATGCCGGGCAGGCCGGACCGCCTGGTACTGGTCCATCCGCGCGAGGTGCCGCGGCGTGGCCTCGGTGGGGTGGAAGGGCGCGCCGCGTTCATCCATGCCATCGCCCACATCGAACTCAATGCGATCGATCTGGCCTGGGATGCCGTGTATCGCTTCCGAGGCCTGCCCGCAGCCTTCCATGCCGACTGGGTCAGTTGTGCCGATGACGAGTCGCGGCATTTCATGCTGTTGCGTGAGCGCCTGCTGGCACATGGCCACGACTACGCCGACTTCCCTGCGCATAACGGCCTGTGGGAGATGTGCGAGAAGACCGCACATGACGGCCTGGCACGCATGGCGCTGGTGCCCCGCGTACTGGAAGCGCGTGGCCTGGACGTGACACCGGGCATGATCGACAAGCTGCGCAACGTCGGCGATGGCGAGACCGCGGATGTGCTGGAGATCATCCTGCGCGAGGAAGTGGCGCACGTCGCCGCAGGTTCGCGCTGGTACCGCTGGTACTGCGAACGTGCCGGCGTTGAACCGCGCGCACGCTTCAAGTCACTGCTGGTCGAGTTCGCAGGCGGTTACCTGCATGGTCCGTTCAACCTGGAAGCCCGCCTGCTGGCGGGCTTCGATGCCGACGAACTGGCCAACCTGGTCGAACAGGCCGGCTGACCGGCAACGCGGGAGCCCAGTCCCGCCCTGCGCGGGTGCGTCTCATGTGTTCGGCAGCACCACCCGCTTGCCATCCACGGTGGGGCGGTTGATGTAGAACAGGCCGGGACCGGGTCGATACGGCAGCTCGCTCACGCCGGCATCGGCCGCATAGGTCAGCGCGGTATCGCCCAGAGCGTCGAAATTCCAGTGTGCCGACTGCATCAGGTAGCGCCTGCGCAGCAGTGCTTCCTGGGCCGGGGTGAGGGCCTGGCCGGCCATCAGCCGGCGCGCGATCGGCAGCAGTGCTTCGGGCAGTTCCCAGCCGGCAACCGCGTTGGCATCTGCGCGCCAGCGTACGCCGGCGGCGATGGCCTGCTGCTGCATCACCTGCAGGGCCACCAGCTGGTAACGCCAGTCGATGCGCCGACGCAGCACCACTGCCGCGGTGACGTACAACACCGGCGACAGCAGCACGCTGCGGCTGCCGGCGCGGCGTTGCTGCTGCCACTGGTGCCAGACATCGACCCACACTTCCTTTTCCCCCAGCCCGAGCTGCTGCCGCCAGCGTTCGGCATCCGCCTGCGCCTCGGCGTACACCGTCGTGGCCTGAAGCTGTGCCAGCGGGGGGACCTGGTAGTCGGCCACGCCTGGCCGGCGCAGCTGCTGCCGGCGTGGGCGACTGAGCAGCTTCGGTCCTTCCTCTGTCTGGTTGTAGCCACCGCCGATGTTGGCGTGCACGCCGGGCAGTGCGATCTCCACGTGCGCTGCGGCCACCCGCGTGAGCGGGTAGTGCTGGCGATGTTCGTCGCGCGCGACCAGCTGCACGACACGTCCGGCGATGTCGGCGGCGAGGGCGACGCGTGGTCGCTCATCGGCTCTTCCCCCGCTTACGGCGACGACCGTGTCGAACAGGCCGATGAAGCGCAGCAGCGGCCGTGCCGGCGCGAAGCCGGCGGCGCACGCCAGCCCCGCGTCCTGCAGCAGTTGCTGCCAGCGGGCCGTATCCCAGGCCTGCAAGCGGTTGGCGGCATCGCGCGCCGCCGCCGCCCCGCGCGAGTATCCGAACAGATCCAGCTGCACGGCCTGCACGGGCCTGTGCCAGCGCGCGGACATGCTGGTCAATGCTGCCGGCAACAGCTCGTTGAGCGCGCGCTCGACCTTGGCACGCACACCGCTGGCGCCGATGCCGAAGGCCAGTCCCAGCAGATCGTCTTCGGCATCATCGCGGGTGCCCACCCCTTCCACGTAGATGGCCAGCGAGGGGAACGGCAGCGTCTCCTTGCGGCTGTCCGGATACAACCGGTGCAGCCGTGCGACGTTGGTCAGGCCATTGTCGTAGCTGCTGGTCAGCCGGCTCTGATAGGTCGAATCATCGTCGGCGCGCAGCACGGCAGGGCGGGGTTGCGGCACCTGGACGTGTCCGCGCGCCAGGTTGTGCGCGTTGTTGCGGGTGCCATCGAAGAACAGACCAATCCGCAGCACGGCGGCATCGTCATGGGTGTCCTGCGCTGGTGCCATGTGCATTCCCCGTCGTGGCTACGTCACGGTAGCGCGAAAGCGGCGTGTTGGCGAAGTGTAGCGACGCTCTTGACCTGACTGAACGCAGATGCGATCGATCACAGATCCAGATTCTCATTCCCACCGCCTATTGAATTCACACGACCTGCGCAGGCCAGATGGCCGGACCCGACACAACGGGTCGTGCTGCATCACTGCTGTTCACTTCATTCAAGGAGCGACGAAATGATGTCCAGATCGATTGGCAAGACGGCGGGTGGCCTGTTGCTGGGAATGTCGGTGGTTGCGGCCGCCGGTGCTGCACCATTGTTCGAGCCGGTGACGGTACTCAGTCGTGCATCGGCAAGCAGTGAACCTGCGCTGGGCCGGTTGTTGGCGACGCCGTCCACGGCCGCTGTGCAGGAGGTGCGGGTCGATGCCGCTGCCACCGCGCAGCCGCAGCTGGAGTTCGAGCTGCTTGGCCAGCGGGTGCAGGCGGTACGCAGCAAGATCGAAACGCTGCCCGACGGCGGCTCTGTCTGGTACGGCCAGCTCCGCTCCGCGTCGGGCAGGCTGCAGGCGGCCACCTCCAATGGACAGGATGACCCTGGCAATTCGGTGATCCTGGTCCGCTCCGGCGACACGCTGACCGGCTCGATCCGCAAGGACGGCAAACTCTACCGGTTGCGTCCGCTCGGCAACCGCCACGTCCTGGTGGAAGTGGATGAATCGCGGATGCCGGCCGACCACCCGGCCGACTACAACCAGTTGCCGAAGATTCCGCTGCCGGCCGATGACCGCATCGGCATTGCCCAGGCGTCTTCGGGAACGCCGGCGACCATCCGCGTACTGGTGGTGGCCACCAATGCCGCCGTCGCCGCCTATGGCGGCAACATGCAGTCGCTGGTGCAGCTGGCGGTCGCCGAGTCGAACCAGGGCTACACCAACAGCAATGTCGGCCTGACGCTGCAGCTGGCCCGCTACGAGACCACCAGTTACAGCGAATCCGGCGACTTCAATACCGATCTGGCACGTTTCCGCGGCACCAGCGACGGCTACATGGACAGCATCCACAGCAGCCGCAATACCTACACGGCCGATGTCGGCGTGCTGCTGATCAACAACGCGTCGTACTGCGGCCTGGCCTCGGGCATCGGCTCAAGCGCATCCACCGCGTTCGCGGCGGTGTACTGGGATTGCGCGACCGGCTACTACTCGTTCGCCCACGAGATCGGCCACCTGCAGAGCGCGCGGCACGATCTCGCCAACGATCCGAGCACGTCGCCGTACGCCTATGGCCATGGCTATCGATATGAGCCGTCCAGCGGTACCGGCTGGCGCACCATCATGGCGTACAACTGCACCCGCAGCTGCCCGCGCCTGAATTACTGGTCCAATCCGAACATCAGCTACAACGGCATCCCGATGGGCACTGCCAGCACCGCCGACAACCAGCGCGTGCTGGTCAATACCAAGCACACCATCGCCGGCTTCCGGTAACCGGTACTCGGGGCGCACGACCCGGGGTCGTGCGCTGCCGTGGATGGGCGGGCCTCAGGTCAGCGAATCCAGCGTCCAGCCCTGTGGGGTCACGCGTAGTACCGAGCCCTGCTCGTACCAGTCACCCAGAACGATGCGGGTGCAGCTGCGTCCGCCGGCCTGCAGCGCATGGATTGCAGGGCGGTGGGTGTGGCCGTGGATCATGGTGTCCACGCCGTGACGGATGAAGGTGGCCTCCACTTCGGCCGGGGCCACGTCGGTCACTGTCTCGAACTGCGCGCGATCGCCCTGTTTCATTTCCGACTGCCGTGCCTGGCTCGCTTCACGGGCCTTCTGTGCGAAGGCAATGCGTGCGGCCAGCGGTTGCGAGAGGAACTGCGCCTGGAATGCCGGATCGCGCGTCTGCGCGCGGAACTGCTGGTAGGGAATGTCGTCGGTGCACAGCAGATCGCCGTGCTGCAGCAGCACCGCACGGCCGTACAGCTCGATCACGCACGGGTCGGGCAGGATGCGCAGACCGGCACGGCGTGCGTAGTCTTCGCCAAGCAGGAAATCGCGGTTGCCGCGGATGAAGTACACCGGCACGCCGCTGTCGGCGAGCGTCCTCAACGCGTCCGCCACCGCATCGGCGGCGGGTGAGGGCGTGTCGTCGCCGATCCAGGCCTCGAACAGATCGCCCAGGATGTACAGCGCGTCCGCGCCGGGCGCCTGTTCGCGCAGGAAACGCAGGAACAGGTCGGTGATTTCCGGACGGCTCGGGTCCAGGTGCAGGTCGGAAATGAACAGCGTGGTCATGCCTGCATTCTAGGTCATCGCGGATACCGGTAGCGCCGGGCCATGGCCGGCGAGCGCATCACACCGGCAGCGGTAGCCAGGCCAGGCTGGCCGACGCCAGCAGTGCGGCGATGCCGGTGGCGGCCAGCACATCGCTGGGGTAATGCAGGCCCAGCACGACCCGCGACAGGCCCACGCCGAGGGTGAACGGCACCAGCAGCGGCGCCAGCCAGGGGTAATAGGCCAACGCCACGATGGTGAACGACACCGCGTGCAGGGTATGCCCGGACGGGAAACTGAACTCGTCCAGCGGGGCCACCCAGGCCCGGATGCGCAGATCCGCGGCATACGGGCGGAGGCGCCGGGTCCAGCGCTTGAGGCCCTTGTACAGCAGCAGCGCGGCCAGGCCGGTGGCGGCCATGTGCACCGATGCGCGCAGCCCGTCGAAGCCATCGATCGCCACCAGCACACCCATCAGCACGTACCAGAACACGCCGTCGCCGAGCCGGCTGATGATCGAGAACAGACGGCGCACGCGGCGGCGCCGGCAATAGTGGTTCGCCCGCCGGCACAGGCGTGTTTCGCTGCCGCGCAGCAGTTCAAGCGGCGTGGTGCGCATGGCCAGTCCTCCGGGTGTTCGCCAGCTCGGCCAGCAGCGCATCGAACTCGGCCACCACCTGCTGCGGATGCAGCCGCTTCATCGCCCGTGCGGCCTGGCTGCCCAGTTCGCGGCGCAGCGTGTCATCGCTGGCCAGCTGCACGGCCGCTTCGACGAACTGCTCGTCGTTGTCCACGGCGGCACCGTTCTCGCCGTTGCGCAGGTACTCACGCGCCGCGCCGTAATCGAAGGCCACCGTGGCCAGGCCGCTGGCCATGCTTTCCAGGGTCACGTTGCCGAAGGTCTCGCTGCGGCTGGGGAACAGGAACAGATCGCCGCTGGCGAAATGGCGGGCCAGCGCTTCGCCGCGCTGGATGCCGCAGAAGATGAAGTCGGGGTTCTCATGCGCCAGCTTCTCCCGTGCGGGCCCGTCGCCGACCCAGACGAAGCGTGCCTTCGGCCGTATCTGCTGCAGGCGGCGGAACGCCTTCACGGCCAGTCCGAGGTTCTTCTCGGCGGCGATGCGGCCAACGTAGATCGCTGCCAGGCCGTTGCCGTCGATGCCCCATTCCTCGCGCAGGGTGGGGTCACGCCGGCCCGGGTCGAACTGCTGGCTGTCGACCGCGCGGGCCAGCAGCCGGACGCGCTCGAAGCCCTGTTCGGCAAGTAACTGTTGGAGCTCGCGGGTGGGCACGAGGGTGGCGTCGGCCTGGTTGTGGAAGCGGCGCATCCAGCGCATCGCAGCGGCCTGCAGCCAGGCGACCCCGTAGTCGGGCAGATACTCGTCGAAGCGGGTGTGGAAGCCACTGGCTACCGGGATGCCGAGGCGCCGCGCGGTACGCAGCGCCGACCAGCCCAGCGGGCCTTCGGTAGCGACATAGATCGCATCCGGGCGCTGCTGCTGCCAGTGGCGACCGAGCCGGATCGGGGCCGGCAGGCCGAACCGCAACCCGGGATAGCGGGGCAGGGCGGCGCCGGGCACCAGCAGGGTACCGGGAGCGGAATCCAGCGCTTCACTGGCCTGGCGTGGCCGGATCAGGTCGATCTCGTGCCCGGCCGTCCGCAGGCCCTGTTCCAGTCCCTGCACGGTCAGTGCGACGCCGTTGACTTCCGGCGGATACGTCTCGGTGACGATGGCATAGCGCATGGCGGGCCTCCGGTTTCCCGGCATGCTCGGGCCTGGCGATGTAGCCGACATGACGGCTTGGCGACACAGGCATGACAGACGCGCAGGAGTGCCGGCGGCGGGGCCGGGGCCAGAAAAAACCACGGCCCCGAAGGGCCGTGGTCGTGGAGCGTCGCAGTGCGATCGATCAGAAGCGCTGCTGGTACTTCATGTAGATGAAACGACCGATGTCGTAGCCACCGTAGTACGAGAACGCGGAGTTCGGCTTGCTGTACATGATCGGGCCGGACTTCTCGAACACGTTGTTGGCGCCGACGGCGACGGTCGCATCCCACGGCAGGTTGTAGCGGAACTGCACGTCGTGGAAGGTCACCGAACCACGCTCGTTGTAGTTGCGCGAGCCCTTGTACCACGGTGCATACACGCCCGGATCGGAGCACTCGTCCGGATACAGACCGATGTTGGAGCAGGTCTCCTTCACGCCCGAGTAGTAGCGCGCGGTCCAGGTCACCCCGAAGTCACCCAGATCGTAGCCCAGCGCCAGGTTCGAGCGGACGCGGAAGGCGCTGCCGATGCCGTTGGTGACGATCGGAACGATCGAGCTGTCGTTCGAGGTGCGGTAGGTCGCACTGGACACGTAGGTGGTGGCCGAATTCACGTTGAACTTGCCGAACCGGGTGTCCAGACGGTAGCTCACATCCAGGTCGTAACCTTCGGTTTCCATGAAGCCCGCATTGCGGTTGCCGAACTTCAGGTTGGTCACGATGCCCGTCACCGGGTCACGCTGGAAGCGCGTGCAGCGCGAATCGATGCCTGCTTCGTAGCAGTCCTGCAGGATCTGGGTCGGCGTATCGGCAATGATCGTGTTGTCGATGCGGATCTTCCACCAGTCCAGCGAGGCGTTGAAGCCCTGGATGAAGCTCGGGCTCCAGACCAGGCCCAGCGTCTTGCTGGTCGAGGTTTCCGGAGTCAGCAGCGGATTCGAGCCGGAAGTGAACGGCACCGGCGTGGCATCGGTGGAGGTGTTCACCGGAGTGCCGCCCTGGCGCAGCTGGCGGAAGGTATCGGCATTGGCGATGTCGCGGGCGCAACGCGAACGGACTTCGGCGCTGGAGGCCGAGGAACCGAAGCGGGTGTCGCACGGATCGCTGAACTGCGCGAAGGTCTCGGAGCCACCACCGAACAGATCGTTGATGGTCGGGGCGCGGAAGCCCTCCGCCCAGGTGCCACGCACCATCAGCGAGTCGATCGGCTTCCACTTGAAGCCGAACTTGCTGTTGAGGGTGTTGCCGAAGGTGTTGTAGTCCGAGAAACGGGTAGCACCGTTGAAGCTCAGTTCCTTCGCGCCCGGCAGATCGGCCAGCACCGGAACGTTCACTTCCAGGTAGGCTTCATTGACGGTGTAGTCGCCACCGGTCGGGCCAGCCGCGAGGTTGGTGGTGGCGCCGGTCTGGGCCAGGGCATCCGGGGTGTACTTGCCTTCTTCCTTGCGGCTTTCCACGCCGAAGGCGAAGCCGAGGTCACCGGCCGGCAGGGTCACGATGCTGCCCGCGATGCTGGCGAAGAAGTTCTTGGAGGTGGTGCGGCCCTTGGTGATCTCATCCGGGAACAGCCACGCCTGCAGTTCTTCGTTGCCATAGATGCCATCGGCAGCGGTGGTGCCGTACGGAACCAGCGGGTTCCACGGCTTGCAGACGTCGTAGGAGATCGGAGCAGCGGCCGTGCCGCACTGTACCTTGCCGGTGGCGGCGTTGAAGAAGGACGGACCTACGCCGGCCGCGACGCGACCCTTGTGCAGGTTGCCGGTCGCCACCGATTCCAGCTCGTTGCGGTTGTACTGGTAGCCCACTTCCCAGTCGAAGTAACGCTCGCCGATATCGAACGAGCCGTCGAACGACGCCACCGCGCGGTAGGTCTTCAGCTCGCTGGTGGTCACGCGCGGCACTTCCCAGGTGCGGCGGTTCCAGGCCACCGCAGTCGGGGTGGCGAAGCCGTGCTGGTTGCCGAACGGGTTGAAGTAGCTGTCGATCGACATGGAGCCGACACCGGCGGTGCTCGACTGCAGCGGATAGCCCGCGATCTGGCGGGTGGACTCGCGCTGGTTGTAGCCCAGCTCGGTGCGGAAGTTGACGTTGTCGGTGATCTTGAACCGGCCGTCGAAGTAGATCGAGTCGCGCTTGACCGGGTACATCACGTGCATCTGGTCGTTGGCGTTGCTCACGTCACCGGTGAAGGGCGTGGAGTTGGTGAGGTGGTAATTGGCCGGATTGGTCGGGTCCGTGCCACGGTTGAGCGAGTAGCCACAGCCTGCCGGAGGCGTCGCATTGCAGCCAGGACCGCGCACGCCGGTGAACTGGCCGTACTGGCTGATGGTGGTCCAGTTGCTGCTGTCGTTCGGGTGGCGATCGGTCATGCCGTACTGGCTGAAGCCGCGGTCACGTGCCCACACGCCCTTCTCTTCGGCATGCTCGGCCGACAGGGTCAGCGAGATGCGGTCGTTGTTCCAGCCGGCGACCACGTCGAAGCGGTCGCGCGCGCCGTCGCCCTCGCTGTACTGGCCGTGGTAGACGTTGGCGGTCACGCCGGTGACGTTGGAGCGGGTGATGATGTTGACCACGCCGGCCATGGCATCCGAACCATAGATCGCAGAAGCGCCGTCCTTCAGCACCTCGATGCGCTCCACTGCCGACACCGGCAGGGAGGAAACGTCCTGGTAGCCGGACGTGCTGATGCCCAGGCGCTTGCCGTTGACCAGCACCAGCGTGCGCTGCGTGCCCAGGTTGCGCATGTCGATGTAGGTGCCGCCCGCGTTCTCGCCCGCGGTCAGCGCGTTGGCGCGGCTGATTGCCGGGCTGCCCATCGCGGTGACGTTCTGCAGGATGTCGGCAACCGAGCTGAAGCCCTGGCGCTCGATATCGTTGCGGCTGATCGCGAACACCGGCTGGGCGGTTTCCACGTCGACCTGACGGATACGCGAACCGGTGATCTCGATACGGTCCAGGTTGGTCGGCGAAGCAGTGCTTTCGCTCTGGGCGAACGCGGGCAGTGCCGCCAGCGTTGCAGTGGTAGCCAGGGCATAGCGGATCGCCTGCCCCAGGGCGGTGGTGCGTGAAGTCATACGAGCTCTCTCTCTCAGGTCGTGCAACGGACGCCAAAAAGGGCGTCGAAGAAGCCGGAAGGTCGTGCGACCGGACCAGCAACCCGATAGTAGTCTCGTTGGTTAATGCTGTGTAAAGAGGGTGTGTCGAACAAATTAACGCTTTGTCACAAATCCTCACAAAAAAAGAACAAAAGCAATCGCTTACGGTGCCGTCGCGGATGGACCGCCAACGACCGGCTGACGCGATGCAGCAGGAAAAGCCGCCAGATTGCGCAAAGTGTCACCGAATGTAACGCCGAGGCGCGCGTATTCAGGCAACGAAGGGACGGAACTGGATGCCGAGGCCGGCGATGCCGTCGGTCTCGCCGATCAGGTCGGCGCGCAGCAGCGGCCGGGCGTCGATGAACGCCTGCGGCACGATCAGCGACAACCGGTTGTCATCGGCGGTCAGTTCCAGCGGCGGCAGCGGAGCGTCCTCATGGGCACGGTTGAGCAGCACCGCCAGGCGCAGCAGCGCGGCCAGCCGCCGCGCGGTCAGCAGCAGGCGCTCGGGCAGGGCGTCGAACGCGGTCTTGCCCACGCTGCGGCGATGGCTGCGGACCAGGGCCGCCAGCATCTGCTGCTCCTGCCGCGAGAAGCCGGCGATGTCCGAGTGTTCCAGCACGTAGCTGCCATGCACGTGATAGCCGCTGTGGGCGATCATCAGCCCCAGCTCATGCAGGCGTGCCGCCCAGCCGAGCATGCGGGCATCGTCAGCGTCGAGCTTCCAGCGTTCCTGCACCTGCTCCAGCAGCGACAGGGCGGTGTCCTGCACGCGGTCGGCCTGGACGGTGTCGATGCCGTAACGGTGGGTGAGCGCAGCGACCGATTCGTCGCGCAGGTCGTTCTCGCCGGCACGGCCGACGATGTCGTAAAGGATGCCTTCGCGCATCGCGGCCTTGCTGACCAGCAGCTTCTGCAGGCCCAATGCCTGGAAGGCCGCCTCCAGCACCAGGATGCCGCCCGCGATGATCGGGCGGCGATCGCTGGACAGGCCCGGCAGCACGATGTCGTCGATCTTCTTGGCCTTGAGCAGCTCGTCGCGCAGCTGTGGCAGGGCTTCGGCGGTGATCGCCCCCTTGCTCAGCTTCATCGTCGCGCAGATCTCGCTGATCGCCTTGTGGGTGCCCGAAGAACCCAGTGCCTCCTGCCAGCCCAGCGCACGATACTTGCTGGCGAAGGGCTGGAACTCGCGACCGATCTCGGCCAGCGCATCCTTCCAGCGCTTCTTGCTGAGCTTGCCGCCCGGAAAGAAGCGGCGGGTGCTGGCAATGCAGCCGGCCTGCAGGCTCTCGCGCTCGAGGGTCTGCATGCCCATGCCGATGATGAACTCGGTCGAGCCACCGCCGATGTCGATCACCAGCCGGCGCTCGCCCGGTTTGGGCGGCTGGGCATGGGCGACGCCCAGGTAGATCAGGCGCGCCTCCTCGCGGCCGCTCACCACTTCAATGGCATGTCCAAGCGCGGTTTCGGCGGGAACCAGGAAAGACTGCGGTGAACGCAGCTGGCGCACGGTATTGGTGGCCAGTGCACGCACGCGGTGCGACGGGACATTGCGGATGCGCTGGCCGAAGCGGGCCAGGCATTCCAGTGCGCGTTGCCGTGCCGCAGCCGACAGGCCCCCCTTGCCATCCAGACCGTCGGCCATGCGCACGGTTTCGCGCAGGCGGTCGATCACCCGCAGCTGGCCGAGCGTGTAGCGCGCGATGACCATGTGGAAACTGTTGGAGCCAAGGTCGATGGCGGCCAGCAGGTCGCCATCCTGCAATGCGGGCGGAGTCGTGGTGGTATGCGGCATGGGCGAATGTTAGCCGAAGGGGCGGTGTGCTCGTCACCGCATGGCCTTCACATTTTGTCGGGGGGGCGTTCGGTAGTGCCGGCCGCTGGCCGGCAAGGTCAACGTCAACGTCAACGTCAAAAGCGGGTTTTCTGAGGGATGGCGGGGTGGGTCCGGTTGAGGGGGACGCCGTAAACCCATCCATGGGGGCTTGGTCGCGGCATCCATGCCGCTCACACCCCCTCAACCGGACCCACCCTGCCTTCGACAGTTGGCCGCGGTCTGCCGGAACGACACGGGGTCGGATCCCGTTGCTGCGCAACGGGCTCTGACCCCGGTGTTCTACATTGGACGCATTGTGCCGACCAAGGCCGGCACCTACCGGGTCAGAGACCCTGCATCAATGCCATCTGCGCCGAATGCGGGGCCTCGTCGTGGGCCGGGGCACGCTTGTGATAGATGCCATCGGCATCCAGTTCCCAGGCGTTGAGGTTGTCGTCCAGATAGTTCTGCAGGACTTCGCGGTAGACCCGCTTGGCCAGCGTCGGATCCAGGATCGGGAAGCAGGTCTCGACCCGCCGCAGCAGGTTGCGCTCCAGCCAGTCGGCGCTCGCGCAGTACAGTTCGGGCGCACCATCGTTGCCGAACCAGTAGACCCGGCTGTGTTCCAGGAAGCGGCCGACGATGGAGCGGACACGGATGTTGTCGGACACGCCCGGGACGCCGGGACGCAGCGTGCAGGCGCCACGGATGATCAGGTCGATCTGCACTCCGGCCTGCGAGGCGGCGTACAGCGCGCGGATTACCTGGGCCTCGTTGAGGGCGTTCATCTTGGCGATGATGCGTGCCGGGCGGCCCGCGGCCGCGATGCGCGTCTCGCGCTCGATCCGCGCCAGGATGCCGGTATGCAGGGTGAAGGGCGACTGCAGCAGGCGCTTGAGCTTCATCTTCGAGGCCAGCCCGGACAGCTGCTGGAACAGCAGGTGCACATCATTGCCGATGTCCGCATCAGCGGTGATCAGGCTGATGTCGGTGTACGCGCGCGCCGTACCGCTGTGGTAGTTGCCGGTGCCCAGGTGCACGTAACGGCGCAGCTTGCGGCCTTCGCGACGCACGATCAGCAGCATCTTGGCATGGGTCTTGTAGCCGACCACGCCATACACCACCTGTACGCCGGCTTCCTGCAGGCGATCGGCCAGCCCGAGGTTGGCCTCTTCATCGAAGCGTGCGCGCAGCTCGACCACCACGGTCACATCCTTGCCGGCACGTGCAGCCTGGATCAGCGCATCGACGATCAGCGAATCCTTGCCCGTGCGGTACAGGGTCTGCTTGATCGCCAGCACGTTCGGATCCAGCGCCGCCTGGCGGATCAGGTCGAGGACCGCGGCGAACGCATCGAAGGGATGGTGCAGCAGCAGGTCCTGGCGCGCCACGGTCTCGAAGATGCCATCGGTGTCGCGCAGCGTGCGCGGCGTCATCGGCGGATATTTCAGGTCTGGCTGCGCGATGAGGTCGTACAGCTGGATGATGCGGTTGAGGTTGACCGGGCCGTCGATGCGATACACCGCGTTCTCGGTCAGGCCGAAGTTCTGCAGCAGGGTACGCACGATCTCGCGCGGCATGTCATGGGCGATTTCCAGCCGCACCGCCGGCCGGTAGCCGCGGTCGACCAGTTCATCGCGCAGTGCCAGCGCCAGGTTCTCCACTTCCTCCTCGTCCACCACCAGCTCGGAATTGCGGGTCACGCGGAACTGGTAGGCGCCCTGGACCTCCATGCCCGGGAACAGTTCATCCACGAAGGTGGACAGCACCGAGGACAGGAACACGAAGTTCTGCGAGCCACCGAGTTTTTCCGGCAGCTGGATGATGCGCGGCAGCGAGCGCGGTGCGCGCACGATGGCCAGGTGGCCGGCGCGGCCGAATGCATCGGTGCCCTTCAGCACGACGACGATGTTCAGCGACTTATTGAGGATCTTCGGGAACGGATGCACCGGATCCAGGCCCAGCGGCGACAGCACCGGCATGATCTCGTTGCGGAAGTAGGCCCGCAGCCAGCGCTTCTGCCGATGGTTCCACGAATGGCGGCCGAGCACGCCGATGCCGGCATCCATCAGGGCCGGGCGCAGTGTCTCGTTCCAGCAGCGGTACTGCTGGTCCACCAGTTCGGCGGCGCGTTCATGGATGGCGTTTAGGATGGCCTGCGGGCTCATCCCGTCCGGAGCCGGCGGCAGGCCGTATTCCTGCGCGTGGCGGACAGCGGCGGCCCGGATCTCGAAGAACTCGTCGAGGTTGGTGCAGGAGATGCACATGAAGCGCAGGCGCTCCAGCAGGGGCACCTGCGGGTCCATGGCCTGGGCCAGCACGCGGAAGTTGAAATCCAGCTGCGACAGTTCGCGGTTGATGTACAGCGCCGGATCGCGCAGCGGATCGTTGTCCGGGCTCACGGGGAGAGGGAGGGATCCGAGGCTGCTCATGGCTTCATTCTTCGACGGAGGTCAGGGGGGCGGACTCGCGCGGGCGCACGTGGTCGGCATCGAAATGACAGGAGAACACCGATCCTTTGCCGACCTCGCTTTCGATCTCCAGCCGCGCATGGTGCAGGCCGAGGATGTGCTTGACGATGGAAAGGCCGAGGCCGGTGCCGCCGCTCTCGCGCGAGCGGCTGCTGGAAACGCGGTAGAAGCGCTCGGTCAGCCGCGGCAGGTGGGTTGCCGGGATACCATAGCCGGTATCGCGCACGGCCAGCACCGCGCCATCGCCTTCGCGACGGAACTCGACGGTGATGCGGCCGTCGGCCGGCGTGTAGCGCACTGCATTGGTGACCAGATTGGAGAAGGCGCTGTGCAGCTCCTTGGTCGAGCCCTGCAGGTCGACGCCGGCAAGGTCCTCGATGCTGATCTGGTGGCGACCCTGGCTGTGGGCCTCGGCTTCGCGACGCAGCGTGGCCAGCATCGGCTGCATGGCCACGACTTCCTCTTCGGTGTGCTCCTGCGACTCCAGCCGCGACAGGGTCAGCAGGTCTTCCACCAACTGGGCCATGCGCTGGCTCTGCTTGCGCATCTCTTCAAGCATCGGGCCGGTGCCGGGGAAATCCTCCGGATCCATCATGTCCAGGTAGCCGTGCACCACGGTGAGAGGGGTGCGCAGCTCATGTGAAACATTGGCGACGAAATCGCGGCGGACCTGTTCCAGGCGCAGCAGCTTGCTGACATCACGGGCGATCAGCAGCCAGTAGTCCGACGAATACGGAATCAGACGGAGGTTGAGGCGGATCGCTGGATCGACCGGCGAGGGCACGTCCAGGATCGGCTCGGCGTTGCGACCGCCGGCCAGCCAGTGGGCCAGCGGCATCGGCTGCAACCGCTCGACAAGGGCCTCGCCCAGGTCGCCCGGATGGTGCAGGCCAAGCAGGGCCGTGGCCGCTTCGTTGAACCACTGCACGCGCTGGCTGTTGCGGTCGAGCACCACCACTGCGTCGGGCAGCGCGGCGGCCGCGGCGCGGTAGCTGCGCAGCATGTCCAGCAGGCGCCGCTTGCGCACGCGCATTTCGACCTGGTTGCGGTACAGCAGGCGATCCAGTTCATTCCACACGCCCGTGCCTTCGGCGGTATCCCAGCGCTGGCGCGCGGTCAGCCGGCGCAGCACGCTGCGCAAGCGCCAGTAATGCCAGGCCAGCGTCGCCAGCGCGCCCAGTGCGACGCACAACCACAGATGGCCCGTGAACCATCCCACCAGTCCGGCGAACAGCAGTACCGCGGCGACGGTAGCCAGCGTCTTCAACCAGGCAGAGCGGATGTGGCGGGGCATTGCGGTCTCGTCGATGAGGTGCGGTGGTTCACTGGAATGAACCAAGGGTTATAGCAGAGTTGCCGGCATCGGCACCCGCGGGTGCGCGATGCCGGCACGACGGGACTCAGGTGGCGGTCGAGAAGCGATAACCCGCGCCGCGCACGGTCTGCACCATGTTCTCGGCATTGAACGGTTCCAGCGTCTTGCGCAGGCGGCGGATGTGCACGTCGATGGTGCGCTCCTCCACGTACACGCTGCCGCCCCACACGTGGTCCAGCAGCTGGGCGCGGGTGTACACGCGCTCGGGGTGGGTCATGAAGAAGTGCAGCAGGCGGTACTCGGTCGGGCCGATCGGCACCGGCTGTTCGTTGGCGAACACGCGATGCGCGGCACCGTCGATGCGGATCGGACCGACCGCCACGCTGCCGTCCTCGTCGTCTTCGCGGGCGCGGCGCATGACCGCACGGATGCGGGCCAGCAGCTCCCGGGCCGAGAACGGCTTGACCACGTAATCGTCGACGCCGGCTTCCAGGCCGCCGACACGGTCGTTCTCCTCGCCACGCGCGGTCAGCATGATGATGGGCACCTCGCGGGTCAGCGTCTCCTTGCGCCAGCGGCGCGCCAGGTCCAGGCCGCTGGTGCCGGGCAGCATCCAGTCCAGCAGGATCAGGTCGGGAACACGGTCGGCGATCGCGGTCTGGGCTTCGCGGGCATCACCGGCGTGGACCGGCTCGTAGTCACCCTTGCGCAGGGCGAAGGCGACCATTTCGCGGATCGCGGGCTCGTCGTCGACGATCAGGATACGTTTCTGCACGAGGGCACCGTAGGGCTCGGTTACTGGACGGGTGCCAGTAGACTACGGTTTGATGACATGTTTGTGACCATCGGGCCGGAACCGCTCCCGATTGCCACGGACCGGTCATGCAGCGCTCAGCGGCGGTCCAGATCGGGGTCCTGCACGCCCTGCCGGCGCAGTTCCAGCACGGTCGGGGTGATCGATTCGATGCGCGCGTCGACCCGGGCCCGTCCTACGTAGTCCAGTGCGGGATTGCGCTTGAGTGCCTGCAGCTGCATCAGCGCCTGCTCCGGCCGGCCGCTGAGGAAGGCGGCCTCGGCGTAGGCCTCGCTGGCACGGACGCTGTCCCCGGCCAGTTCGCTGGCACGGGCGTAGCGCTGCTGGAACACCGGATCGTTACCACTTTGCGACAGCAGCGGCCGCAGCATGGCCTGCGCGCGCTGCCCCGCCTCGCGGTTGCCCTGTTCGTTGAGGATCTCGGCGTAGGTCAGCGCGACGGGCCGACTGTTGGGATGCTCACGCAGCAGCTGCTCGAAACGGGCATTGGCCTGCGTGGCCTGGCCCGAGCGCGATTCTGCCTCGGCCAGGGCCAGCGCCACCCACAGGCTGTCCGGGTGGGCCTGCAGCAGGCCGTTCAGGGTCTGCCGCGCCTCGCCGGCACCGCTGCGTCCCCCCCGCATCACCGCCAGGGCCTGGCCGTAGCGCTGGGCATCGTTCAATCCACTCTTCTGGCGTTTGCCCAGGTCGGCGTACTCGCGCTCCACCTCGCCGGTGGAGTCGGCACTGAGCACCCGCAACCGTTCACGTGCCCAGTCGAAGTCGCCGCTGGGGCCCCGGCTGAGCTGGCCAACCGGCACCCGCAGCACACTGCTTGGCAGCAGCGGGTTGCTGCCGCGCAGCAGTGGTTCGGACAGGGTCGGGTCGGCCGGGTCCACCCGTTCCCTGCGCTCGCCGCTGGGCGTGGTGGTGGTCAGCAGCACCGTGTCCTTCTTCATCTGCTCGGCGCGGGCCTTCGCTTCGCTGATGCGGGTGATGTTGACCGGGTGCGTGCGCAGGAACTCCGGCACGCTGTAGCCGCCCTCGTTGCCGCGCATGGCCGTCGACATCCGCTCGAAGAAGCCGGCCATCGCGTCCACGTCGTAACCGCTGCGTGACAGGGTGCGTATGCCCAGCCGATCGGCTTCCGATTCGTTGGAGCGGGTGTAGTTGATCTGCCGCTGCTGCATCAGGCCCATGCCCGAGCTGATCGCGGCCATGGTCGCATTGCCTGAAGAGGTGCTGTTGCTGGCCTGTGCCGCCACCACCGCCGCCAGCATGCCCAGCAGGATCGGGATCTGGTCGCGCTGGGCGCGCTCGACCCCGCGCAGCACGTGCTGCTGGGTGACGTGGGCGATTTCGTGTGACAGCACCGCGGCAACCTCGTCTTCGCGTTCGGCCGTCAGCACCAGCCCGGCGTTGACCCCGATGTAGCCGCCCAGGGTCGCGAAGGCGTTGATCTGGCGGTCCTTCATCACGAAGAAGGTGTAGGGCTGGCGCGGCTGGTCGCTGTTGGACCCCAGGCGGGTGCCCATGGTCTGCAGCCAGTCATTGACCAGCGGATCGTCCAGCAGGTAGCCATAGTTGCGCAGCTCGCGCAGCATCATCGCGCCGTACTCGGCCTGGCGGGCCGGGGTCAGCAGCTCGCCGGCCGAGGAGCCGATGTCGGGCAGCTTCTCCTGGGCCTGGGCCAGCGGCATGGCCAGGGCGAAGGTGACGGCGGTCGAAAGCAGCAGGGCTCGCAAGCGGGAGGTCCTCGGGCGGGGCGCGCCAAGCGTGGCAGGGCAGGGGGCAACCATTCGTTAATCCACAGTGTTGCGGTGGTAGCGTGGAAATTCCAGCGCACCGGTACCATATGTAGACCGTCGATCCATCGTGGAGTTTCCCGTGACAGCCCAGACCGCCGGCGGTGCCCCCGCCATCACCATCTATTCCACTGCCGTCTGCCCGTACTGCGTGGCCGCCAAGAACTTCCTCAAGAGCAAGGGCCAGCAGTGGACCGAGGTCCGCATCGACCTGGACCCGGCCGAACGCGAGAAGATGATGGCGCTGACCCGCCGCACCAGCGTGCCGCAGATCTTCGTCGGCGACGTCCATGTCGGTGGCTATGACGACATGATGGCGCTGCACCGTGAAGGCAAGCTTGAGCCGCTGCTGGCCGGGCAGGGCCAGGCATGAGCGCGGCCGACGACGGCAGCAAGGACCGCATCGCCGAGTTCACCGCGTTCCGCAAGCGCATGAACGAGCGCATCCTGGGCGAGCCGAACCAGGTGGTGCGCCGGTTCTTCGCGCTGGATACGCAGACCTACCAGGCCGGCGCGCTGGATGTGAAAACCAAGGAGCTGCTGGGGCTGGTGGCCTCGATGGTGCTGCGCTGCGACGACTGCATCAGCTACCACGTGGCCCAGTGCAAGGAGGCCGGGGTGACCCGCGAGGAGTTCTTCGAGACCTTCTCGGTCGGCCTGGTGGTCGGCGGCTCGATCGTGATCCCGCACCTGCGCCGCGCGGTCGATTTCCTCGACCAGCTCGAAGGCGGTGCCGCCGCCCCGGAAGCCCACGAGCACTGAGGGTAACGCCGGGCCATGCCCGGCGAATGACCGGACGCCCACCCGCCGGGCATGGCCCGGCGCCACCGGAATACGCGGGCAATTCTGCCTGAGCCGGGGACTGGGACCATGGTCTATTTGGGACCTCGGCCCCGGCTCAGGCATAATTGCCGGTGAAACTTCCTTTGCGCCGGCGTTTCCGGGCACGTCCGGACGGCGTTTTTTCCCCCTGTTCGGAACATCGATCAATGACGCAGAAAATTACGGTCATCCGCGGCGACGGCATCGGCCCGGAGATCATGGACGCCACCCTGTACGTGCTCGACCAGCTCAATGCCGGCCTGGAGTATGAAGAGGCCGACGCCGGCCTGGCGGCGCTGGAGAAGCACGGCGACCTGATGCCGGCGGTCACCCTGGACTCGATCGCGCGCAACAAGGTTGCCCTGAAGAGCCCGCTGACCACGCCGGTCGGCGGTGGCTTCACCTCGATCAATGTCAGCCTGCGCCGCCATTTCGACCTGTACGCCAACGTGCGTCCGGCCCACACCTTCCCGAACACCAAGTCGCGTTTCGACAACGTCGACCTGATCACCGTGCGTGAGAACACCGAAGGCGCCTACCTGGCTGAAGGCCAGGAAGTGTCGGCCGACGGCGAGACTGCCTTCTCCGGCACCCGCATCACCCGCAAGGGCTCGGAGCGCATCGTGCGCTACGCCTTCGAACTGGCCCGCAGCGTCGGCCGCAAGAAGGTCACCGCCGTGCACAAGGCCAACATCATCAAGTCGACCTCGGGCCTGTTCCTGAACGTCGCCCGTGAAGTGGCCGCGCAGTATCCGGACATCGAGTTCCAGGAAATGATCGTCGACAACACCTGCATGCAGCTGGTGATGCGCCCGGAACAGTTCGATGTGATCGTCACCACCAACCTGTTCGGCGACATCATTTCCGATCTCTGCGCCGGCCTGGTCGGCGGCCTGGGCCTGGCCCCGGGTGCCAACATCGGCAAGGACGCGGCGATCTTCGAAGCGGTGCACGGCACCGCGCCGGACATCGCGGGCCAGGGCAAGGCCAATCCCTGCGCGCTGCTGCTGGCGGCGGCACAGATGCTGGATCATATCGGCCAGCCGCAGAATGCCGAGCGCCTGCGCAAGGCCATCGTGGCGACCATGGAAGCCAAGGACTCGCTGACCGGCGACCTGGGCGGCACCGGCACCACCATGAGCTTCGCCAAGGCCATCGCCACGCGCCTGTAAGCGGTGGCGGGACCTTGTCTGGATTTCCAGCGGGGCGCCTTTGGGCGCCCCGTTGCGTTTGGGGGCCTGCGCATGCTCTGCGCAGCTCATGTGGTGTGGCGGCACCGAAAGTGCGCACGCTGGTCGAGCACCTTGCCACGCACTACGCTGCCCAGGCCGGCGTGGCAGCGTAGCCACGGGGTCGCAGCGAGGTGATGATGGATTCGGTGTATCTGCTGGTCGCACTTGGAGCGATCGTGGCGGGATTCGTGCAGGGACTGTCCGGCTTTGCGTTCGGAATGGTCGCCATGTCGTTCTGGGCGTGGGGGCTGGAGCCACGCCTGGCGGCTACGCTGTCGGTGTTCGGCGCGCTGGTGGGTCAGCTGGTGGCCGTGTTCACCGTGCGGCGCGGATTCAATCTGCGTCTGCTGCTGCCCTTCGTCTTCGGTGGCCTGGCGGGCATTCCGCTGGGCGTGATGGTATTGCCGCAGCTGGACATGGACTGGTTCAAGGCCCTGCTGGGCGGCTTCCTGGCACTGTGGTGCCCGGTGATGCTGATGGCCCGTTCGCTGCCGCCGATCACCACGGGCGGGCGCATCGGCGACACCGTGGCGGGCATGGCCGGTGGCGTGCTCAGCGGCATCGGCGGCTTCGCAGGTCCCGTGCCCACGCTGTGGAGCACGCTGCGTGGTTTCGGCAAGGAGGAGCAGCTCTCGGTCATCCAGAACTTCAACCTGGCGATGCTGTCGGTCACCATGGCCACCTACGTCGGCAGTGGCCTGGTCACCCGGCAGATGTTGCCGTACTTCGCTGTCGTCGCCCCGGCCATGCTGCTTCCGGCGCTGCTGGGCGCGCGGGTCTACATCGGCATCAGCGAGGCGCGGTTCCGCCAGATCGTATTGAGCCTGCTGACGCTGTCGGGCATCGCACTGCTCACGTCCTCGCTGCCGGCCCTGTTGGCGCGCCCGGTTACCGGCTGAGATTCAGGCCGGCCGAAACATGCGGAAACGCTGCTCGGCACTGACGCGGAAATAGTCGGCCGGTCCACCGCCGCGCAGGATCGGGTCGGCGGCTGCAGTGTCGTAGATGCCATCGACCAGCAGTCGTGCCTCGATATGGACGGCGACCACCTCGCCGAGCACCAGCCAGCCGTTGGTGTCCTGTCCGGCGGCGTCGCGCAGGCGGACGATCTGGGTGCAGCGGCATTCCATGCTGACCGGGCTTTCTGCAACACGCGGCGGCTTGACCTGCCCGGACGCCAACGGCGTCAAGCCGGCCAGCGTGAACTCGTCGACGTCCGGCGCGACCGCCCGGCAGCTCTCGTTCATGGCTTCGGCCAGGTCGAAAGTGGCCAGGTTCCAGACGAACTCGCCCGTCGCTTCGATGTTGTGCAGCGAGTCCTTGCGGCCCTGGCTGGAGAAACCAATGATCGGCGGCGTGTAGTTGAAGGCGTTGAAGAAGCTGTAGGGCGCCAGGTTCAACGCGCCGTCGGCAGCGCAGCTGGAAATCCAGCCGATCGGGCGGGGGCCGATGATGGCGTTGAACGGGTCATGCGGCAGGCGATGGCCGTCAGCGGGGCGATAGCTGTGGAAGAGGGCAGGCATGGCGAGGTCGAAAGGGGGAGGGGAACAGAAAGGGCGCCACGGAGGCGCCCTTTGTCGTTTTCAGCTTGACCGGAATCAGCGCTGCTGGATCTTTGACAGCAGGCGGAGGAACTCGACGTACAGCCAGACCAGGGTCACCATCAGGCCGAATGCGCCATACCACTCCATGTACTTGGGCGCGCGCTGGGCCACACCGCTCTCAATGAAATCGAAATCCAGCACCAGGTTCAGCGCGGCGACCACGACCACGAACAGGCTGAAGGCGATGCCCCAGCCGCTGGAGGAGTGGATCAGCGGGACTTCGATGTTGAAGAACGACAGCACGAACGACGCCAGGTAGAGCAGGGCGATGCCACCGGTGGCGGCGACCACGCCGAGCTTGAAATTCTCGGTGGCCTTGATGACGCCGGTGCGGTAGGCCACCAGCAGGGCAGCCAGCGTGCCGAAGGTCAGCAGCACGGCCTGGAATACGATGCCCGGGAACCGCAGCTCGAACACGGCGGAAATGGCGCCGAGGAACAGGCCTTCCACCAGCGCGTACAGCGGTGCGGTGACCGGCGACCATTGCTTCTTGAACACGGTGACCAGCGCCAGCACCAGGCCGCCGATCGCGCCGCCCATGGCATACAGCTTGGCGGCCGGCAGCACCTGGCCGAAGGCCACGGTCTGGTTCCAGGCGAAGGCTGCGGTCAGCACGGTCAGCAGCAACAGGATACCGGTCTTGTTGACGGTGCCGTTGAGGGTCATCGCCTGGTCGGGGCGGGTCACCACCGAGCCGTTGGCGAGGTCGAGGAAAGTCGACTCGGAAAGAGCCGGGTTGCCGCTGCGCATGCGCGTTCTCCGTGCGAATGAGGGATCAGGAAGGCCATCCGGCCGACGATGTCGAGCATAGCCGATGGCCACTGCCACTGCCGTGACCGCGCGCCCGGGACAGATCGCTGCGTTGACAGTTCGCCGCGTGCTTGGCGACAATGACCAACTCCCCGGGCCCGGCTCGAGGGGATTGCAAGACCGGGGTATAGCGCAGTCTGGTAGCGCGCCTGCTTTGGGAGCAGGATGTCGGGGGTTCGAATCCCTCTACCCCGACCAATCCCACGCCACGTCGGATTGGACGCCGTTCCGGTTCGGGCGCCCGTAGCTCAACTGGATAGAGCACCGGCCTTCTAAGCCGGCGGTTACAGGTTCGATTCCTGTCGGGCGCGCCATTGGCGAGGCACCGGGACCGCGTCGGCGGATGTGAAGAAAGGCTTGCAAAAGCGTGAGGACTCCACCAGAATATCGGACTCGCTTCGGCGGCCCGAACTTCGGTGACGGTCTCCAGGCAAGGCTTCAAAGCTCCAGCGCCAGCAGCATTGGCGATGAAGCGAATGTTTCAGTGGTGGCTGTAGCTCAGTTGGTTAGAGTACCGGATTGTGATTCCGGTGGTCGGGGGTTCGAATCCCCTCAGCCACCCCACTGATTCAACCGCATCGGCACAGCCGACATGGTGTTGCAATAAACAGAATGCACGCTATAATGTGCGTCTGAGTTTCACGGGCCGTTAGCTCAGTTGGTAGAGCAGTTGACTCTTAATCAATAGGTCCAAGGTTCGAATCCTTGACGGCCCACCAAGACAGAAGCCACCTGGTACCCCAGGTGGCTTTTTTCTTGCCTGCAGGCCGCGCAAAGGGCATGCGAAGCACCTTGGGTCGTGGCACGCATGCATCGATCAACGATGTTGAAAAAAAGCTTGCACCCCGTGTGCGCATCAGGTCATAATTCGCGCCCCGATTTCGGGCTGTTAGCTCAGTTGGTAGAGCAGTTGACTCTTAATCAATAGGTCCAAGGTTCGAATCCTTGACAGCCCACCAGACGAAAGCCACTTGGTCCTCCAGGTGGCTTTTTTCTTGGGTGTTCAGCGGCTGCCGGACGGCTCTGCGAGTGTGCCGATGGACACCAGGCGCCTTCCTGCTTCATGCACCAGCAACGGCAGGGCCCGGCTCAGCACCAGCAGGCTCGGCACCATCACCAGGGGCGATGCCAGCTGCATGAGCGCAGGCACCAGCAGCGACAGGCGGAACACCGCGGGTGACAGCGTCACCAGGTAGCTGCGCAGCATCCATCGCCGGTGCTGCTCGACGTCGCCACGCCGGATGCTGCGATAGCCGCAGAATGATGTGACCAACCACGCCAGGCCGGTCGCAGCGAACGCCATTTTCAGTGCCAGCCAGCCCTGGGTGGTGGCGATCAGGCCGGCGACAGCGGCACTCCCGAGCAGGATGCCGGCCAGGTAGATCCGTCCCAGCCAGCGATGCAGCCGGGGACGGTGTCGCCGCAGGGGACCGATGAACTGCGTGGCGCCGGCCAGCATGGCCAGGCTGCCGCCGGCGACATGCAGCCACAGCCAGTTGCGACGCTCCCAGAACATGCCATAGGCCTCGGCGCTGACCTGCCCGTAGCGCTGTGCGGTGACCCACAGGAAGTGCAGCGCGACTGCAAGACCGAGCAGCCAGACGAGTGTGGACCAGCCGGGCATCCGGGCCTGCAGGGGCGTGCGGAGTGGGGTGCGTTCCATCGGGGCAGACCGGGTGGCGGCAACGGCACGAGTCTACGCGCACGTGCCGGCGCCTGCGCGTGGGCGCCTGGACTGCGTATTCAGGTTTGTCACGCCTTCCGCTTTGTGCACCCGCCTGCGACAATGACGGCCTGTGCCGGCCACGCGAAAGTGGCGGAATTGGTAGACGCCCTGGATTTAGGTTCCAGTGCCGCAAGGCGTGGGGGTTCGAGTCCCCCCTTTCGCACCAGTGCCGGCCTGCCTCCGCCCCCGCCGGGCGTTCCCGAGGCGCTTGCCCGGCCTGCGCTGGCAGTGCACGCCGAATTGGGCGAAACTAAAGGGCTGCGGCAAGCAGGCGCGTCCCGGACGCCGTCACCTTACAACCGTTTCATCCATCATCGAGCCGGAGGCCAGAGCGCCACCGGTGGCAGGAGTCAACATGCAAGCTTCGATCGAATCCATCGGCAACCTGGAACGCCGCCTGAGCTTCTCGCTGCCGGAAGACCGTCTGCAGAGCCACATCAACGGCCGCCTGGGCGAAATCGCCCGTACCACCCGCATCAAGGGTTTCCGTCCGGGCAAGGTGCCGGCCAAGGTGATCGAGCAGCGCTTCGGCGCGCAGGTCCGTGGCGAGGCGCTGGACGGCCTGCTGCGCGAAACCTTCGACGCGGCCGTGCGCGAGCACGACCTGCGCATCGTCGGCAGCCCGCGCATCGACAAGGGCGACGAGGGTGAGTTCTCCTTCGTGGCCACCGTGGAGGTGGTGCCGGACTTCGGTGACATCGACGTCAGCAAGCTGACCGTGGTGCGCCACACCGCCGAGATCACCGACGCCGACATCGACCAGATGATCGAGAACCTGCAGAACCAGCGCCGCACCTGGGCACCGGTTGCGCGTGGTGCGCAGGATGGCGACCTGGTTGCGGTCGAAACCTGGTCCCAGGCCGGCGAAGAGCGCCTGCCGGCCGAAGGCACCGAGAAGGGTTCGATCGTGCTCGGCCAGGGCATGATGTTCGAGACCATCGAAAAGGGCCTGGTCGGCCTGGCCAAGGGCGAGGAAAAGACGCTGGACGTCGATTTCCCGGCCGACTGGCGCGTGCCGGTGCTGGCCGGCAAGACCGTGCAGGTCACCGTCAAGGTTGCCGAAGTGTCCGAGCCGGTGGTGCCGGCGGTCGATGAGGCCTTCATCAAGAGCTTCGGCGTGAAGGGCGGTGATGTCGAGCAGTTCCGCAGCGACATCCGCGCCAACCTGGAGCGCGAGCTCAAGGGCGCGCTGATGAACCGCCTGCGCCGTGAAGTGGGCGAGCAGCTGATCGCCGCCTATTCCTCGGTGGAAATGCCGCCGCGCCTGGTCGAGAACGAAGCCCGCGCGATGCTGGCCCAGCAGGTTGAGCAGATCCGCCGCAGCGGCCGCAACCCGGGCGAGATCCCGGCCGATGCCCACGAAGGTTTCAAGGACGCCGCCGCCAAGCGCGTGCTGGTCGGCCTGCTGGTCGGCGAAGTGGCGCGCACCAACGATCTGCGCCTGGAGCCCAAGCGCCTGAACGAAACGCTGCGTCTGATCGCCTCGACCTACGAAGAGCCGGAGCAGGTCATTGAGATGTACCGCAACGACCCCCAGCTGATGTCTGGTCTGCAGAACCGTGTGATGGAAGAGCAGGTGATCGACTGGATCGCCGAGCGCGCCCAGCACACCGAAGAGAAGCTGTCGTTCCAGGACGCGATCCGCCAGTAAGTCCGGGCGGATCACCGTATGCCCCGCGCCCCTGCCGGCGCGGGGTTGTTTCCCCCCAAGATAGGTACCTCACGTAATGGACAACCGAACCAAAGCCCTGAACCTGGTTCCGATGGTGGTCGAGCAGACCAGCCGCGGCGAGCGTGCCTACGACATCTATTCGCGCCTGTTGAAGGAGCGCCTGATCTTCCTCGTGGGCCCGATCGACGATCACATGGCCAACGTGGTGGTGGCGCAGTTGCTGTTCCTGGAATCGGAGAACCCGGAAAAGGACATCAACATCTACATCAACTCGCCGGGTGGCGTGGTCACCGCCGGTATGGCGATCTACGACACCATGCAGTACATCAAGCCGAATGTGAGCACCACCTGCATCGGCCAGGCGGCCTCGATGGGTGCCCTCCTGCTGGCTGCAGGTGAAGCCGGCAAGCGCTATGCGCTGCCGAATTCGCGCGTGATGATCCACCAGCCGCTGGGGGGTTACCAGGGCCAGGCGACGGACATCGACATCCACGCGCGCGAGATCCTGACGCTGCGTTCGCGCCTGAATGAGATCCTGGCCCGCCACACCGGCCAGTCGCTGGAAACGATCGCTCGCGATACCGAGCGCGACAACTTCAAGAGTGCGGTCGAAGCGCAGGCCTACGGCCTGGTCGACCAGGTCCTGGAGCGTCGCCCGGATGAGTCGGTCCAGGCGGGTTGAGCCGCCTTCACGGGGCCAGGCAGGCCTCGTTCCTGCAGGGTCGGGCGGGACTGGTGTCCCTCCGGCCCTGTGCTATTCTCGAATCGAACCCCCGTTCAGCGGGTGGGGTAACTGGGTAAGCGAAGCATGAGCGAAGACCGCCAAGGTCGTTCCACGGACACCGGCAAGATCCTCTACTGCTCTTTCTGCGGCAAGAGCCAGCATGAAGTGCGCAAGCTGATTGCGGGTCCGAGCGTGTTCATCTGCGATGAATGCGTGGAGCTGTGCAACGACATCATCCGCGAAGAACTTGAGGAGAAGGCGCAGTCGGCGCGCAGCTCGCTGCCGAAGCCGCGCGAGATCCTCGAGGTCCTCGACCAGTACGTGATCGGCCAGAACCGCGCCAAGCGCACCCTGGCCGTGGCCGTGTACAACCACTACAAGCGCATCGAGAGCCGGCAGAAGAACGACGACGTCGAGCTGGCGAAGTCGAACATCCTGCTGGTCGGTCCGACCGGTTCGGGCAAGACCCTGCTGGCCGAAACCCTGGCCCGCCTGCTCAACGTGCCGTTCACCATGGCCGACGCCACCACGCTGACCGAAGCCGGTTACGTGGGCGAGGACGTGGAGAACATCATCCAGAAGCTGCTGCAGAAGTGCGACTACGACGTCGAGAAGGCGCAGCAGGGCATCGTCTACATCGATGAGATCGACAAGATCTCGCGCAAGAGCGAGAACCCGTCGATCACCCGCGACGTGTCCGGCGAAGGCGTACAGCAGGCCCTGCTGAAGCTGATCGAAGGTACCGTGGCCAGCGTGCCGCCGCAGGGCGGTCGCAAGCATCCGCAGCAGGAGTTCCTGCAGGTGGACACCAAGAACATCCTGTTCATCTGCGGCGGCGCGTTCGCCGGCCTGGACAAGGTGATCCAGGCCCGTTCCACCGACGTGGGCAGCATCGGCTTCGGCGCCAAGGTGAAGAGCGCCGAGCGCAAGCAGGAAGTGGGCAAGCTGCTGGCGGAAGTCGAGCCGGAAGATCTGATCAAGTTCGGCCTGATTCCCGAGTTCGTCGGCCGCCTGCCGGTGGTGGCGACCCTGGAGGAGCTGGACGAGCCGGCCCTGATCAAGATCCTGACCGAACCGAAGAACGCCATCACCAAGCAGTTCAAGAAGCTGTTCGAGATGGAGAACGTCGAACTGGAGTTCCGTCCGGACGCCCTGTCGGCCATCGCCCGCAAGGCGCTCAAGCGCAAGACCGGCGCCCGTGGCCTGCGCACCATCGTCGAATCGGTGCTGCTGGACACCATGTACGACCTGCCTTCGCAGGAAAACGTCAGCAAGGTGGTGGTGGACGAATCGGTGATCGAGCACAAGTCCGAGCCGTACCTGATCTACCAGACCCCGGCGGCCCCTGAACAGAAGGCCGCAGGCGCCGAGTGATTCTTCCAAGTTGTTGATTGGAAAGAATTTTAAAGGAATGCCTTGCATCTGAAAGCCGATGGCCCCATAACGGGGCCATCGGCTTTTTTTGTCTCCGGAAGATGTCCTCCCGGAGGCGGTTTTCCCCTTCCCTGGAGCCCCCATGGCCCGTTCCCCAAGTGAAACCCTCGACCTGCCGGTCCTGCCGCTGCGCGACGTAGTGGTGTTCCCGCACATGGTCATCCCGCTGTTCGTCGGCCGTGACAAGTCCATGCACGCGCTCGAACAGGCAATGGAGGCAGACAAGCGCATCCTGCTGCTCGCGCAGAAGTCCGCCGAGACCGACGACCCGCATGCGGCCGATCTCTACCAGGTCGGTACGCTGGCGCAGGTGCTGCAGCTGCTGAAGCTCCCCGATGGCACGATCAAGGTGCTGGTCGAAGGCCTCTCGCGCGTGCAGGTGACCCATGTCGACGAACGCAACGGTTCGCTGCACGGCCAGGCCGTGGAGATCGACGCTGCGGACGAGCGCGAGCCGCGCGAGATCGAGGCGATCGCCCGCTCGCTGATGTCGCTGTTCGAGCAGTACGTGAAAACCAACCGCAAGCTTCCGCCGGAGCTGCTGCAGACCCTGGCCGGGATCGACGAGCCTGCGCGCCTGGCTGACACCATCGCCGCCCACATCAGCGTGCGCCTGGCCGACAAGCAGCGCCTGCTGGAAACGCTGGCCGTCGGCGAGCGCCTGGAGATGCTGGTCGGCCTGGTCGACGGCGAGATCGACGTGCAGCAGATGGAAAAGCGCATCCGCGGCCGCGTGAAGTCGCAGATGGAGAAGAGCCAGCGCGAGTACTACCTCAACGAACAGATGAAGGCCATCCAGAAGGAACTGGGTGACCTCGACGACGCGCCGGGCGAGCTGGAAGAGCTGGCCCGCAAGATCGCCGAAGCGGGCATGCCGAAGGCGGTGGAAGCCAAGGCGCGCAACGAACTGAACAAGCTCAAGCAGATGTCGCCGATGTCCGCTGAGGCGGCGGTCGTGCGCAATTACCTGGAGTGGCTGCTGGGCGTGCCGTGGAAGAAGCGCACGAAGGTGCGCAAGGACCTGAAGGCTGCGCAGGACACGCTCGATGCCGACCATTACGGCCTGGAGAAGGTCAAGGAGCGCATCCTTGAATACCTGGCGGTGCAGTCGCGGGTGAAGCAGATGAAGGGCCCGATCCTGTGCCTGGTCGGGCCCCCGGGCGTGGGCAAGACCTCGCTCGGCCAGTCCATCGCCAAGGCCACCAACCGCAAGTTCGTGCGCATGTCGCTGGGCGGCGTGCGTGATGAGGCCGAGATCCGTGGCCACCGTCGCACCTACGTCGGCTCCATGCCGGGCCGCATCGTGCAGAACCTCAACAAGGTCGGCAGCAAGAATCCGCTGTTCGTGCTCGACGAGATCGACAAGATGTCGATGGACTTCCGTGGTGATCCCTCCTCGGCGCTGCTGGAAGTGCTCGATCCGGAGCAGAACAACGCATTCAACGATCACTACCTGGAAGTGGACCTGGATCTGTCGGAAGTGATGTTCGTGGCCACCTCGAACTCGCTCAACATTCCGGGCCCGCTGCTGGACCGCATGGAAGTGATCCGCATCCCCGGTTACACCGAGGATGAGAAGCTCAACATCGCGACCCGCTACCTGGTGCCCAAGCAGATCAAGGCCAATGGCCTGAAGCCGGAGGAACTGGAAATCGGCAGCGATGCGATCCAGGACATCGTGCGCTACTACACCCGCGAGTCGGGCGTGCGCAATCTGGAGCGCGAGATCGCCAAGATCTGCCGCAAGGTGGTGAAGGAGATCGCGCTGGCAGGCCCGCAGCCGGTGAAGGCCAGGAAGGGCGCGAAGAAGGCCAAGGCGCTGGTCACGGTGACCGGCAAGAACCTGGACAAGTACCTGGGCGTGCGCCGCTTCGATTTTGGTCGCGCCGAGGAAGAAAACGAGATCGGCCTGGTCACCGGCCTGGCCTGGACCGAAGTCGGTGGCGACCTGCTGCAGATCGAATCGACGCTGGTGCCGGGCAAGGGCCAGTTGATCCTGACCGGCCAGCTCGGCAACGTGATGAAGGAATCGGCTTCGGCGGCGCTGTCGGTCGTGCGTTCGCGCGCCGATCGTTTCGGCATCGACAGCGACTTCCTGCAGAAGCACGACGTGCACCTGCACGTTCCCGACGGTGCCACGCCGAAGGACGGCCCGAGCGCCGGCGCGGCGATGGTGACCTCCCTGGTCTCGATGCTGACCAGGGTGCCGGTGCGTGCCGATGTGGCGATGACCGGCGAAATCACGCTGCGTGGGCGGGTCACCGCCATCGGTGGACTGAAGGAGAAGCTGCTGGCTGCCCTGCGTGGCGGTATCCGCACGGTCATCATTCCCGAAGAGAACCGCAAGGATCTGGCCGACATCCCGGCCAACGTCACCCGTGATCTGAAGATCGTGCCGGTGAAGTACATCGAAGAAGTGCTTGATCTGGCATTGGAGCGTCCGCTGGCACCGAAGAAGGCGCGCAAGAGTGCGCAGCGCG
This sequence comes from Stenotrophomonas sp. Steno-C15, assembly GCF_056393265.1. Lineage (NCBI taxonomy): Bacteria > Pseudomonadati > Pseudomonadota > Gammaproteobacteria > Lysobacterales > Lysobacteraceae > Stenotrophomonas > Stenotrophomonas sp. Steno-C15. The sequence goes on along the minus strand of NZ_JBWJPF010000019.1, from coordinate 31,266 downwards.
TCACGGTACGTAGCAAGGCGAAACCGAGTGGAAACGCGCGCGTCAAGCACTGACGCGCGTTGCCGAATGGCCCGAAACCCGCGTCGTTGCTGGCTTTCCAGCTTGCGTGGGGGTAGGGCCACTGGTATAAAAGCAGCACTCGCAAATGAGTGATCGCTGTTGGCGATCTCTGAATCGGCGAACCGTTTCCACATGGCGATCGCGCGCAGATGGCGTGCGGTTGCTTCCCTGTCGAATCCGCGGAACCCACCGCCAAAGGAGTTGTAGAGAATGAACAAGACCGAATTGATCGACGCCGTTGCTGAAGCTGCCGACCTGACCAAGGCCGAGTCCAGCCGCGCTGTCGATGCCGTCGTTGCTGCCATCACCAAGGCGCTGAAGGACGGCGATGCGGTCACCCTGGTCGGCTTCGGTACCTTCCAGGTCCGCGACCGTGCAGCCCGCACCGGCCGCAACCCGAAGACCGGCGACACCATCAAGATCGCTGCTTCGAAGAATCCGTCCTTCAAGGCTGGCAAGGCCCTTAAGGATGCTGTAAACTAAGCGGCTCGCTGGGGTGCTTAGCTCAGCGGTAGAGCGTCTCCTTTACACGGAGAGGGTCGGGGGTTCGAAACCCTCAGCACCCACCACAGCACCGCGGTAAAAGTTTGAGTGTGGAGCGGTAGTTCAGCTGGTTAGAATGCTGGCCTGTCACGCCGGAGGTCGCGGGTTCGAGTCCCGTCCGCTCCGCCACTTCAACGAGGCCTCCGGCCAAAAGCTGGAGGCTTTGTTTTCTCCCTGATCCTGATCGGGAAGAGAACACAAGCAGTACAACGCGGAGCGGTAGTTCAGCTGGTTAGAATGCTGGCCTGTCACGCCGGAGGTCGCGGGTTCGAGTCCCGTCCGCTCCGCCATTACATCGAGGCCCCCGGCCCAAAGCTGGGGGCCTTGTCTTCTCCCCGGCCTGTCCGGGACGAAGGCAGAAGGGTTGTCGCAAACACGGAGCGGTAGTTCAGCTGGTTAGAATGCTGGCCTGTCACGCCGGAGGTCGCGGGTTCGAGTCCCGTCCGCTCCGCCATTGCGCAGTTCTTAAGTCCCTGTGAAAAAACTTTGAAAAAAGTGTTCATCGGGCTGGGTTTCCAGGGTGTCTTCGGATATACTGGGCGCCTGCAAAGTTTCAAGCGCGGAGCGGTAGTTCAGCTGGTTAGAATGCTGGCCTGTCACGCCGGAGGTCGCGGGTTCGAGTCCCGTCCGCTCCGCCAACTTTCAAAAGCCCTCGGCGAATGCCGGGGGCTTTTTCTTTGCGCGCATGTCGCCCTTGGCGTTTTTGGTCCCTGCGACGAAGCGGGTTACACTGCCGGGCTCGCCAATCAGGCCTTGTGATTCCTCACCATGCTGCAGAAACTCCGCGACAAGACCTCAGGCTGGATCGTCACCGTGATCCTGGGGCTGCTGATGATTCCGTTCCTGTTCGTGATCGACAACAGCTACCTGGGTGGCGTTGGCGCACAGAACGTGGCCAAGGTTTCCGCACCGCCGACCTGGTGGCGTTCCGCGCCGTCGTGGTGGCCGGTACGCATGCTGTGGCAGCACCATGAGATCAGCGCGCAGGATTTCCGCACCCGTTTCGAGCAGGAGCGCATGCGTGAGCGCCAGCAGCAGGGCGAGAACTTCGACCCGCGCGCGTTCGAAAGCACCGAGAACAAGCTGGCGGTCCTGGATCAGCTGATCGACGAGCAGGTCGTGCGCCTGGTCGGCGAGCAGGCGGGTGTGGTGATTGGCGATGGCGCCGTGCGCGAGTACATCACGTCCATGCCGGCGTTCCAGGGGCCGGATGGCAAGTTCAACGAAAACAGCTACCGCCTGGCGCTGGCCGGCGGCAATCCTCCGCGTACCCCGACCCAGTTCCAGGAACTGGTGCGCGAGAGCCTGCAGCAGTCGGTGATTCCGGCCGGACTGCAGAACTCCGGTTTTGTCACCCAGGCCGAGACCGAACGCCTGTTGAAGCTGCTGGGCGAAACCCGTGATGTCGAGCTGGCTGCGCTGCCGCCGGTGCCGGCTGACACGGCCCCGGTGACCGATGCGCAGATCAAGCAGTGGTACGACAGCCATGGCAAGGATTTCCGCCAGGCCGAAACCGTTTCGCTGGAGTATGTCGAGGTCAACGGTGCCAACCTGCCGGCGCCGACGCCGGCCGACGAAGCCACCCTGCGCAAGCGCTACGAGGAAGAAAAGGCCAAGTTCACCTCTCCGGAGCAGCGCCAGGCCGCCCACATCCTGATTACCGGCGACGGTGCTGAGGCCAAGGCGAACAAGCTGGCGGCCGAGGCAAAGGCGGCCGGTGCCGACTTCGCAGCCCTGGCCAAGGCCAACTCCGAGGATCCGGGCTCCAAGGACCAGGGCGGTGACCTGGGCTGGGTGGAGCGTGGCGCGATGGTCAAGCCGTTTGAAGACGCCCTGTTCGCGGCCAAGGCCGGCGACGTGATCGGTCCGGTCAAGACCGACTTCGGATACCACATCATCAAGGTGGCCGCGGTACGCGGCGGCGAAGGCAAGTCGTTCGAGGACGTGCGCGATACGCTGGCCGCCGAACAGCTCAAGGCCGACGGTGAGCGCGGTTTCAACGAGCTGGCCGGCCGTCTGGTCGATGCCATCAACAAGAGCCCGAGCGACCTGGCTGCCGCAGCCAAGGAAGTGGGGCTGCCGCTGCAGACCCTGGGACCGATCACCCGCGCTACCGCCAGCGGCATCGCCAGCGACCCGGCCGTGCTGCGCGCCGCGTTCTCGGACGTGCTGGTGCAGGACGGGACCGCCAGCGATCCGATCGCCCTGGGAGGCGCCACCAACCACAGCGTCGTGATCCGCGTCGCGGCCCACACGCCGGAGCAGGCGCTGCCGCTGGAGAAGGCCCGCGAGCAGGTGATCGCCGCGATCCGTGCCGACCGCCAGCGCCAGGCCAGCGACAAGGCGGCCGAAGCGCTGCTGGCCAAGTTGAAGGGCGGTGCCACCCTGCAGTCGCTGGCTGCCAGCGAAAAGCTGCAGCTGAGCCCGATGCCGGGCCTGCCGCGTGGCCAGCCGGTGCCGACCCCGGAAATCAACAGCGCGATCTTCAGCGCGCCGGTACCCACCGCAGGCAAGCCGACCTACGGCAAGGTCGACGTCAACGGCCGTGCGCTGGTGTTCGCGGTGAACAAGGTCAATCCGGGCGACATCAAGGACGTGACCGCCGAGCAGCAGAAGCAGCTGAAGGAACAGCTGAGCCAGATCGACGGCATGGCCGCAGCCAAGGCCTACATCGACGCGATGCGCAAGAAGTTCGTGGTGCAGACCACCGAAGCGAATCTGTAAGCCCACGGCGGGCAGAACGGAAAGGCCCGGCATTGCCGGGCCTTTTTCGTGGGCGGGTGCCCGGTAGCAGGAGGATCGCGCGGTGCTGCTGTGCGCCGGTCAGTCTTCCAGGCGAAGCACCGCGCCCGGCTTGAGCACGCTGCTGCCACTCAGGCCATTCATCGACAGCAGCGCCTTGACCGGCATGCCGTAGCGACGGGCAATGGTCCAGGCCGACTCGCCGTTGCGCACCGTATGCCGACGGCTGCGCGGACGGTCGACGGCGGCGGCGACGGTGCGGGCAACCTGCGGCGCTGGCGAGGCAGCGGGGGCAGAGGTGGGCGAAACCGAGGCCGCCAGCGCCGTCGTGCTGTCCACCACGTCGGCGGTCGCCGCTGCGACAGGGGCCAGCACCCGGGTGGTGCCCGTGGGGCGGCCACCGGCGGCCAGGGCGGGATTCAGGCGGGCGATGCGTGCCGGGTCCAGTGAGCGCTGGGCGGCCCACTGCTGGACGCTGGTGCCGGCCGGCAGGGCATGATCCTTCAGCACCGGCACGGTGCGGTCCAGCGAGGCCATGACGCCCGGCTGTTCTTCCACGTCTTCCAGCACGCAGGCCAGGGCGTGAAGCTTCTCGACGTAGGCATAGGTGACCGGCGACAGTCCGGGCAGGGCTGAGGGCGTGGCGTTCTGCGCATTCATGCCTGCCTTGCGCAGCGCCTGCAGCACGCGATATTCGCCAGCGTTGTAGGCCATGGTGGCCAGCCGCCAGTCGCCGCCGAACATGCCGTGCAGGGTTTTCAGGTAGCGCACCGCGGCCTGGGTCGAATCCACCGCCGACAGGCGGCCGTCGTAGCCGTTGGCCATCGGCACGCGATGGTTGCGGGCGGTGGTGGCGATGAACTGCCACAGCCCGGTCGGTCCGCTGCCATTGCGGGCATTGGGCCGGTAGCCGCTTTCCACGAAGGGAATCAGCGCGAATTCGGTCGGCAGGTTGGCCTTGCGCAGTTCTTCGACCACATAGCCGAACAGGACCAGTGCATCGTCATCCTGGTTGGCCAGGCGCGAAGGGGCGTGCGCGAACTGCTTCTGCCAGCGCGGGCTGGTGGCCTCGGCGTCGCAGGTGGGTTCAGCCAGGCCATCGCGGAAGCTGGAGAAGATCTCCTGGCCATTGCGCACCGATGCAGGTGGCAGCGAAGAGGCGTCCAGGGGCAACGCAGCAGCGGCGGTGAGATTCTGGCCGATGCCAGCGCCCAGCGACTGCGCGCCTGCGGTTCCGGCCAGCCCCAGAGCGATGCCCAGGGCCAGCGGCAGACTTCGGCGCATCATGCGCGGAAGCCGTCTTTCCAATGCCGGAGACCGGCCATGACATCGACATCGTCAACGACGTCGCGCCCCAGGTGCGCCGACACCGCCGCGCGGATCGGCGCGGTGTGCACACGCAGGAACGGATTGCAGTCCAGTTCGTTGGCCAGGGTTACCGGCAGGGTGGAACGGTCATCGCGGCGCATGGCCAAAGCCTCCTCTTGGCGCTGCCGCAGGGCAGCGTTGGCGGGGTCGACATGCCGCGCGAAGACGGCATTTGACACGGTGTACTCATGGGCACAACAAAGCAGCAGTCGTGCAGGCAAGGTACCCAGCGTGCGCATCGATGCCAGCAGCTGGGACGGCGTACCTTCGAACAGGCGTCCACAGCCCAGGCTGAACAACGAATCTCCGCTGAAAAGATGTTCAGCAGTGTGAAACGCGATGTGGCTGCGGGTATGCCCGGGCACGGATAGTACGTGGAACGTCCGGCCCAGTGCCTGAACGCGTTCACCTTCGCCGACGCGTTCGGTGGCGGTGGTGATGCGTTCCTCCACCGGTGCGACCACCCGCGCGCCGGGAAAACGGGCACGCAGGGCCGGCACGCCACCGATGTGGTCGTCGTGATGGTGGGTCAGCAGGATGGTATCCACGCGCAGGCCCTGTTCGGCCAGCGCGAGCACCGGCGCGGCATCACCGGGATCGACGACGATGGCAGCGCCTTCATCATCGATCAGCACCCAGATGTAGTTGTCCGCAAATGCGGGCAGGGCAGTCAGTCGCATAGAATTGGACCATGCCCGCGCTGCAGAGCACCCGTCAAGCGAGCCTGGCCCCGTGGTTCGACAGCGAGCCGGCGGCGGCCCTGCGCGTGCTGGAGCGGCAACTGCTGTTGCCACAGCTGTCGGTGCTGCCCGCACAGCCCTGGATGTGGATCGCGCCGAGCGCTGCCTGGCTGGATGATGCGCAGCCGGGCGGGCGCGGCCTGCGCCTGTACCGCAATGGCGGCCGCTACGCCGGCGATGCGTGCTGCGGTCTGCCGCTGCCGCTGGCCACCGAAAGCGTCAATGCCATCGTGCTGCAGCACGTGACGGCCGCTGATGCCGACCAGCTGCTTGACGAGTGCGAGCGGGTGCTGATGCCCGGCGGCCATCTGTGGTTGAGCAGCCTTAATCCGTTCAGTCCGTTCCGCACCCACTGGCGCCAGCATGGCCTGACGGTGCGTACGCCGCAGCGGATCCGCCAGCTGCTGGGTCGTCACGGGCTGGACTGCGACGACATGCGCTACCTGGGCCCGCTCTGGCAGGGCGCCGGCAGTCGTGGCCGCGGGGGTTGGGCCCCGCTGCGCGCGGCCTGCCTGTTCCATGCCGAAAAACGTACGTTGGCCCTGCCCGGGCCGACACCGCTGCCGGTGCGCTGGCATGGCACCGTTGCTACCTGATTCTGGAGCTGTATTGAAAACCATCGAAATCCATACCGACGGATCCTGCCTCGGCAATCCCGGTCCCGGCGGCTGGGCCGCGTTGCTGCGTTACAAGGACCACGAGCGTGAACTGAGCGGCGGCGAAGCGCATACCACCAACAACCGGATGGAACTGATGGCGGCCATTTCCGGCCTGGAGGCGTTGACCGAGCCCTGCAACATCGTGCTGTTCACCGACTCCCAGTATGTGCGGCAGGGCCTGACCCAATGGATGCCGGGCTGGATCCGCAAGAACTGGAAGACCGCCGGCGGTGATCCGGTGAAGAACCGCGAGCTGTGGGAGCGGCTGCATGCGGCGACGCTGCGGCACCAGATCGACTGGCGCTGGGTGAAGGGGCATTCCGGCGATCCGGACAACGAACGCGTCGATACGCTGGCGCGCAATGCCGCCATCCAGATCCGCGATGCCAGCCCGGTAAACTGAGCCCATGCGTCAGATCATTCTCGATACCGAAACCACCGGCCTGGAGTGGAAGAAGGGCAACCGCATCGTCGAAATCGGCTGCGTGGAGCTGTTCAAGCGTCGCCCCACCGGCAACAACTATCACCAGTACATCAAGCCGGACTGTGAGTTCGAACAGGGCGCCCAGGAAGTCACCGGCCTGACCCTGGACTTCCTGGCCGACAAGCCCGAGTTCGCGCAGATCGCCGACGAGTTCCTGGCGTTCATCGACGGCGCCGAGCTGATCATCCACAACGCGGCATTCGACCTGGGCTTCCTCGACAACGAGTTGTCCCTGCTGGGGCCGCAGTACGGGAAGATCACCGATCGCTGCACCGTGATCGACACCCTGGCGATGGCGCGCGAGCGTTTCCCGGGCCAGCGCAACTCGCTCGATGCGCTGTGCAAGCGGCTGGGCGTGGACAATTCGCACCGTGCACTGCACGGCGGCCTGCTCGATGCGCAGATCCTGGGCGATGTCTACATCGCGCTGACGTCAGGGCAGGAAGAGATCGGCTTCGGTCTGGGCGAGGACGAGGCCGGCGCGGGTGGCGCGGTGCTGCAGGCGTTCGATGCTGCCAAGCTGCTGCCGCGTCCGCGCGTGGTCGCCACCGCATCGGAACGTGAAGCGCACGCCGCGCGACTGGAACGCCTGCGCAAGAAGGCCGGTCATGCGCTGTGGGACGGCCCGAAGGTGGAAGAGCCCGCCAGCGCGTAGACCCTCGGCGCAGGGTCCGCGTGCGGCCCGCTGGCTCAGTGGCAGCGGACCAGGATCACGCTGATGTTGTCGCGGCCGCCGCCATCAAGCGCGGCGGCGACGAGCGTATCCACGCATTCCTGTGCGCTGGCGTCGTCGAAGGCCAGCGTGCGGGCGATGCCACGATCATCGACTTCCTCGGTCAGGCCATCGCTGCACAGCAGCAGCTGCATGCCGGGACGAAGTTCGCCACGGGTGGTGGCCACGTTCAGGTGCGCCGGATCGGTCACGCCCAGCGCCTGGGTGACCACATTGCGGTGCGGATGCGCGCGCGCCTGCTCCGCGGTCAGGTTGCCCTGCGTGACCAGTTCCTGCACCACGCTGTGATCCTGGCTGAGCTGGGCCAGCTGGCCGTCGCGCCACAGGTAGGCCCGGCTGTCACCGACCCAGGCCACTTCGTAGCGATTGCCCTGCACGCGCGCGGCGACCACGGTGGTGCCCATCGGCAGCGTATCGTTGCGTCGCCGCGAAGCGCGGATGATCTCTTCGTCGGCCGTGCGGATGGCCTGCTCCAGCGACGCGCCGCGGCGGATCTCGCGGACGATGGCTTCGCGCGCCAGCGCGCTGGCGACCTCGCCGCAGGCGTGCCCGCCCATGCCATCGGCCACCAGCCACACGCCCAGCTCGCTGTCACCGTAATAGGTGTCCTCGTTGAGCTCGCGGCGCAGGCCGGGATGGGTGAGATGTCCGAATTCGATCATGGTGTGCGGGGCGGAGTAGCGCGGGGGAGAGGGCATCATCACGGCGTGACCGGCATCCGGCAAGGCATGGCGGCAGGAAAATTGCGCCGCAGGCCCCAGGAGACTTGTCGGCAGCCTCACTTCCTCGTATGATGCGCGTCCCCGGTTCGCCGGGGACCACCCGGAGAGGTGGCAGAGTGGTTGAATGTACCTGACTCGAAATCAGGCAGGCGTTTATAGCGCCTCGGGGGTTCGAATCCCCCCCTCTCCGCCAGATGAAGAAGAAAGCCGCCCCCCGGGCGGCTTTTTTCGTTGTCCGGCTGGCCGCGCGCGTTGCGGGGCGGCAATGGATCTCCCCTCGGGGTGCTGCGGGTTAACATGTACGCATCACCTGCTGGAGCTCCCCCATGACTGCTGAAATCCTCGTTCCCGTGTCCTTTGGCGAACTGCTCGACAAGATTTCGATCCTGCAGATCAAGTCCGAGCGGATCAGCGACGAGGGCAAGCTGGCCAACGTGCGCAAGGAGCTGTCGGCGCTGGAGCAGACCTGGATGGCGCACCCGGCCGCGGTCAAGGACATCGCCAAGCTGCGCGGTGAACTCAAGGCCGTCAACGAGCAGTTGTGGGACATCGAGGACGACATCCGCCTGAAGGAGAAGGCGCAGGCGTTCGACCAGGGCTTCATCGACCTTGCACGCAGTGTGTATCTGCGCAACGACGAGCGCGCTCGCATCAAGAAGGCGATCAATCTGGCACTGGGCTCTGCCTACGTGGAAGAGAAGTCGTACCAGGATTACGCACAGCGCGGGTGAGATGGATCCGCCGGGCGTGGCCCGGCGCTACCGATGATCCATCGACTCAGGTGAGGTGGTCGGTCACGTAACGTTCGAAGGCGGCGATGCCGTCCTCGACCGTGATCAGTTCCATCACATCATCGAACTCGATCTTGGTGCCCCACTTGAGGTCGGCGGCCTGCTTGCCGAGATACTTGCGTGCGGCGTCGTCATAGCGGTCCACGCAATAGCGGCGATCCGAATACGGGCCGCTGCGGTGCGGGTTGCTGGCCGCGTGCAGGCCCAGCACCTTCGCTCCCATGGCATTGGCGATATGCATCGGTCCCGAATCGGGTGTCATCACCAGATTGGCGCGTGCCAGCAGCGCAGGCAGCTGCTTGAGCGTGTCCTTGCCGACCAGGTCCAGTGCCGGCATGTGCAGCTGGGCCTGGATCGCGTCGGCCATGCTGCGTTCCAGTTCACTGCGCCCACCGCACAGCACCACCCGCCAGCCGCGCTGCGTGGCATGGTTGGCGACGGCCGCGTAGCGGTCGGCGTACCAGTTGCGGCGGACGTGGCTGGAGCAGGGCGAAATCATCAGTACCGGCCGGCCATCATCCTGCCACTGCGCCGCGGCCCACTCGAAGGCCGACTGCGGCACGGCCAGGTCCCAGCTCACGTCGGTCTGGCACAGGCCCAGCGGCTCGCAGAAGCTGCCGATCGCGTCCAGCACATGGATACCGGGGCGGTCCGGAATGCGTTCGTTGATGAACAACCCATGCAGGTCCTTCGAGCGGCTGCGGTCGTATCCGATGCGGCGTTCGGCCGGGATGAACGCTGACAGCAGGTTCGCGCGGAAGGCCACCTGCATCTGCAGCAGCGCCTCGAAGCGCCCCGGTGGCAGCTGCTTGCGCAGCTCCTTGACGCCGGCCATGCCGCTCTTCTTGTCGTAGGCATGGAAGGTCACGCCCGGCAGACCCTCGAGCAGCTTCTGCCCGGCCTTGTCGATGATCCAGTGGATCGGCGTGTCCGGGCGTGCGGCCTGCAGCGTACGCACCAGGGGCACCACGTGGGTGACATCGCCAAGTGCGGACAGGCGCAGAAGGCACAAGGATGAGGACGCTGATGCCATGTGTTGTTAGACTCAAAGAAATGGTCGCATTCGACGCCAATGAAGCGCTGACGCCATGCCGCGAGGGTCGCGGCATCGGGGCCATTCTGTTCGACCGCGAGCGCCTGCGGCAAGCCGACATCGGCCTGTTCGCTCCCCAACACTGGGGCAGCCGGGCCCGGCCGGTGGGCGAAGGGGGACGTGGCAGCGCCTGGTTCGTCGACGCGCCGTTCGGCCCCAGCGTGCTGCGCCACTATCTGCGCGGTGGCCTGGTGGCCAGGATCAGCCACGACCAGTACCTGTGGCGGGGCGCCGACCGGACCCGCAGTTTTGCCGAGTTCCGGCTGATGCGGGCCCTGCGCGCGCTGAAGCTGCCGGTTCCCCGGCCGGTGGCGGCTTTCTACATGCGGCAGGGCATGCGCTACCGGGCGGCGATCCTGATGGAACGGATCGAAGGGGTGCGTTCGCTGGCCGACCGCGCGCTGGTTGCCGGACGTGGCGCGCCGTGGGAAGAGACCGGTCGGCTGATCGCCCGCTTCCACCGTGCCGGCCTGGACCATGCCGACCTCAACGCGCACAACATCCTGTTCGACAGCAACGGCCATGGCTGGCTGATCGACTTCGATCGTGGCGTCATCCGCATTCCGGCCACCGCCTGGCGGGAGCGCAACCTCAAGCGCCTGCTGCGCTCGTTGATCAAGCTGCGCGGCGAGCGCAGCGTAGAGGACGTGCAGAAGGACTACGCGCGGCTGCGCCGCGCCTATGACATGGCCTGGAACCGGGGCACCTGATGGACTGGTCGTTGCGTTTCCTCGGCGTCGGCAATGCGTCGGCGGTCGAGTTGGGATCACCGATGTCGGTGATCGAGCGCGAAGGTCGGCCGTGGTTGACGATCGACTGTGGCGGGGAAGGCCTGACCGCCTTCAAGGCGCACTACGGCCACATGCCGCAGGCGCTGTTCATCACGCATGTCCACCTGGACCATGTGGCCGGTTTCGAGCGGCTGTTCGTGGATACCTACTTCAACGCGCAGCGGCGTGGGAAGGTGCGCCTGTATGTGCCGGCCACCGTGGTGCCGCTGCTGCACAGGCGCATCGGCGATTACCCCAATGTGCTGGCCGAGGGCGGTGCCAATTTCTGGGATGCGTTCCAGTTGGTCGTGGTCGGCGACGCGTTCTGGCATGAAGGCGTGCGCCTGGAAGTATTCCCGGCACGCCACCACTGGCCGGAGACCGCCTATGGGTTGCGCCTGCAGGGCGCGCTGACCTGGAGCGGTGATACCCGGCCGATCCCGGAGATGCTGGCGCGGTACGCCAGTGACAACGAGCTGATCGCCCACGACTGCGGCCTGCACGGCAATCCATCGCATACCGGGGTCGATGATCTGGAGCGCGAGTACAGCGCTGAGCTGCAGGCGCGGATGATGCTGTACCACTACGCCAGCGTGGCCGATGGTGCTGCGCTGGCCGCGCGCGGACACCGCGTGGCACAGCCGGGCCAGTGCGTGCCGCTGGCGACCCCGACCGCGCCGCACGTGCTGGCGCAGGATCCGCCGTGAATACCTCTGGCCAGCCTGCCGACGCGGCGCTGGCGGCCGAGCTGGAACATCTGGAACGCGCGCTGCACACCCCGCAGGTGCGCGGTGATCGCGCGCGGCTGTCGGAACTGCTGGATGAGGATTTCAGCGAGATCGGCAGCTCCGGCCAGTGCTATGGCCGTGCGGCTGCGCTGGCGGAGATTCCGCTGGAGCGGGCGCAGGTGCAGATCGAATCGGAGCAGTACGCGGTCTCGTTGCTGGCACCAGACCTGGCCCAGGTGCGTTATCGCAGCCGCTACCACCTGGATGGCCAGCCGCAGCGCTGGGTGCTGCGCAGTTCGTTGTGGCGCAGGCATGGGCAGGGATGGCGGGTGGTATTCCATCAAGGGACGCCCGAAGCACGGTAGCGCCGGCGAGGGGGCCAACCAGGGTTGACCTCTTACCAGAGCGCGGCACTGCCAGAAAGGCGATGGCCCCGCCGGCTGACCTCGGCGCCCGCGTCGATCGATACCGTTGCTGCCTTCCGGCCCTGGCGGGGTTTTCGACCTAGCGTCGCGAGGGGCCGACGGGGCCACCATAGAGACGTTGGCCGCCCGGAGGCGGCCTGTTCACGGATCAGGGGAAGCAGCGCAGGGTGCGCCGGAGACCACAGCCGGACTGCACATCGGCTGGCCGATGGCAGGCGCGCATTCTAGCGCAGGCATGCGTATCGACGCCAGCGCCATGCGCTGAATCTGCTGTAACCCGCGGCGCGTATTCGCGGCCGGGCGGCGCGGGCGTTGCTAGAATCCCGGGCCAGGAGGAACGACCTCCCCCGCATCGGGAATCAATGACCAGGACGGCCTGGCCCTGCCAAGAGGAGGGCCGTCATGGCCTGGATCTATCTGTTGTTCGCTGGCCTGCTGGAAATCGTCTGGGCCGTGTCGATGAAGCAATCGGAAGGCTTCACCAGGCTCACTCCCACCCTGGTCACTCTCGCCGGCATGATCGCCAGTTTCTGGCTGCTGGCCGTGGCCATGCGCAGCCTGCCGCTGGGAACGGCTTACACGATCTGGACAGGCATCGGCGCGGTCGGTGCCTTCGTGGTCGGCATCGTGTTCCTGGGTGAACAGGTCAGCCCGATGCGGATCGGCGCGGCGGTGTTGATCGTGTCGGGGCTGGTGCTGATGAAGCTGTCCAGCAGTTGAGGCTGGGGGCAGTTTCCTGGACAACCGACTGCCCACCAAATAAAAAAGCCGCCCGATGGGCGGCTTTTTTATTTGTCTGGCGGAGAGAGGGGGATTCGAACCCCCGAAGCGCGGTTTAGACGCTTACACACTTTCCAGGCGTGCTCCTTCAACCACTCGGACACCTCTCCGGATCCCTGCCATCGGCAAACGCCTCAGCAGGGGCGCAGATTCTAGCGGGCGGCGCGGCAGGACACAAGCACCCATTCAGGGCGCCTCGCAGGCGGAGGGGGATGGACAGGCGTGGCACAATGGAGCTTCCGATGGAAGACGGTGGCCTGATGTCCTATCTCGTCCTTGCCCGCAAGTGGCGTCCGAAGCGTTTTGCCGAGCTGGTGGGCCAGGAACACGTGGTCCGTGCGCTCAGCAATGCGCTGGACAGTGGCCGGGTCCACCACGCGTTCCTGTTCACCGGTACCCGCGGTGTGGGCAAGACCACCATCGCGCGCATCTTCGCCAAGTCGCTGAACTGCGAGCAGGGCACCAGTGCCGATCCGTGCGGCCAGTGCCCGGCCTGCCTGGACATCGATGCCGGTCGCTACATCGACCTGCTGGAGATCGACGCCGCGTCCAACACCGGCGTGGATGACGTCCGTGAGGTGATCGAGAACGCGCAGTACATGCCCTCGCGCGGCAAGTACAAGGTCTACCTGATCGACGAAGTGCACATGCTCTCGAAGGCGGCGTTCAACGCGCTGCTGAAGACGCTGGAAGAGCCGCCGGAGCACGTCAAGTTCCTGCTGGCCACCACCGATCCGCAGAAGCTGCCGGTCACCGTGCTCAGCCGCTGCCTGCAGTTCAACCTCAAGCGCCTGGATGAGGACCAGATCCAGGGCCAGATGACCCGCATCCTGGCGGCCGAGGAAATCGAAGCCGACGGCAGTGCCATCGTGCAGCTGGCCAAGGCCGCCGACGGCAGTCTGCGCGACGGTCTGTCGCTGCTGGACCAGGCCATCGCCTACGCCGGTGGTGCGCTGCGCGACGATGTGGTGCGCACCATGCTGGGGACCGTCGATCGCACCCAGGTGGCAGCGATGCTCGATGCCCTCGCCGAAGGTGACGGGTCGCGCCTGTTGCAGGTGGTGGCGGCACTGGCGGAATTCTCGCCGGACTGGAGTGGCGTGCTGGAGGCCTTGGCCGAAGGCCTGCATCGCATCCAGGTGCAGCAGCTGGTACCGGGTGTTGCCGCCGCAGGTGAAGGCCTGGACGCGGCAGCGTTCGCCGGGCGGCTGCGTCCGGAGGTGGTGCAGCTCTGGTATCAGATGGCCCTGAACGGCCGTCGCGACCTGTCGCTGGCGCCGAGCCCGCGCGCGGGCTTTGAAATGGCCGTGCTGCGCATGCTGGCGTTCCGCCCGGCAGCGTCGGTGCCGCCGGTGCCGCGTTCGGTGGATGCCGCCGGCGGTGCCGCCGGGGGGGCGATGCCCGGTGGTGGGGCGGGTGCTGGCAGCCAGGAAACGGCCCCGGTGGCCGCCGCTGCCGCGATCCCGGCCCGCGTGCCTGCGCAGGCCGCCCCACGCGAACCCGACCCGGAGCCAGAGCCGGCGCCCGAACCCGAACCTGATCCGGCGCCTGAGCCGAAGCCGGTTCCGGTCGAAGAACCGGTGTCGCCGCCGCCGGTCAAGGCCGACGGCATCCCGGTGCCGGTGGCCGTCGATGATCTTCCGCCGTGGGCCACGGACGAGGCCGAGGCCCGCGACCAGGCACTGGCTGCGGATGTCGCCACGCCGGACGCGGCCATGGTCGCGCCCTGGCATGAGCCGTCGCCTCCTGTCGCTGCATCAGCCGCGCCCGAGCGTCCGTTCCGTTCCGAGGGCATCGTCATCGCTCCACCTGCGCCCGTCGCGTCGGCGGAGACGGGCGCGCGGGCTGACATCGGCGAGCTGGCGACGGCGGAAGACTGGCTGGACCTGGTCGCCAACAGCGGCCTGAGCGGGCCTTCACGGCAGCTTGCGGCCAATGCCGCCTTCATCTCCTGCCGGCAGGGGACCTTGAAACTGGGGCTTTCGCCCGGATTTGAGTACCTGCGCTCGGAACGCGCGCTGGCCGCTCTTGGCGAAATGCTGGAAAAGGCCTTGGGGCACGCGCTGAAGATCGTGGTCGAGACCGTGGAAACCGAACACGTTCCGGCCGAGACCCTGCACCAGCGCGCCGATCGCCAGCGCGGCGAGCGGCAACAGGTGGCAGAGGCTGTTTTCATGGACGATCCGGAAGTGCAGGTGCTGATCCAGCAACACGGCGCCCGGGTCGTTTCCGATTCCATCCGTTCTTTTGACGAGTAAGACACTATGCGCGGCAACATCGCCCAACTGATGCAGCAGGCCCAGAAGATGCAGGAGAACCTGCAGAAGGCCCAGGAAGAAATCGCCAGGATCGAAGTGACCGGCAGTGCCGGCGGTGGCATGGTCAGCGTGACGCTGACCGGTGCCAAGGAGTGCCGCAAGGTGCGCATCGACCCGTCGCTGGCCAGTGACCCGGAGATGCTGGAAGACCTGATCGCCGCGGCGTTCAACGATGCCTCCAACAAGATCGATGCCGAATCGAAGTCGAAGATGGGCTCGGCTACCGCCGGCATGCAGCTTCCGCCGGGCATGAAGCTGCCGTTCTGATCGTCAGCGCGGTGCCCGCGTTGCCGGGTGCCGCGCACACCCATAAAGCCAGAAGCTGCCGTGTCCGCACCCCTGCTTGAACAATTGATCGATGCGCTGCGGGTGCTGCCTGGCGTGGGCCAGAAGACCGCGCAGCGCATGGCCTACCACCTGCTGGAACGCGAACGCGACGGCGGCCAGCGCCTGGCCGAGGTGTTGGCGCTGGCCGTAGAGCGCATCGGCCACTGCGCGCAGTGCCGCGATTTCAGTGAAACCGAACTGTGCCCGACCTGCGCCAACGGTAGCCGCGAGCGCAGCCAGCTGTGCGTGGTGGAATCGCCCGCCGACCGCCTTGCCATCGAGAATGCCACCGGCTTCCGGGGTGTCTACTTCGTGCTGCAGGGGCGTCTGTCGCCGCTCGACGGCATCGGTCCGCGCGACCTGGGCCTGGAGCAGCTGGAGCAGCGCCTTGGCGAAGGCGAAGTGCAGGAGCTGATCATCGCCACCAGCGCCACCGTCGAGGGAGAGGCCACCGCGCATTATCTGGCGCAGCTGGCGCGGGCCCGCCAGGTCCGGCCGAGCCGGTTGGCGCAGGGGCTGCCGCTGGGGGGCGAACTGGAATACGTGGATCGCGGCACGCTGTCGCACGCGTTCGGCACCCGCAGCGAATTCCGCGATTGACGGCCTGGCCCTTTGAAGGGCGGGGGTTGCCTACAATGCAGGCGACATTTCACCGAGGCCGACCATGAGCAACGAAACCCTTTTCAGCAGGATCATCCGTCGCGAGATTCCGGCCACCATCGTCTATGAAGACGAGGACGTGCTGGGCTTCAAGGACATCGCGCCGCAGGCGCCGGTGCACGTGCTGTTCATTCCGAAGAATGAAATCATTCCGACCCTGGACGACCTGCAGCCTTCGCAGGCGCACCTGATCGGCAAGCTGGCCCTGGCGGCGGCCGAGTATGCGCGCCGCGAGGGATTTGCCGAGCAGGGCTACCGCATCGTGATGAACTGCCGCGAGGATGCAGGGCAGACCGTGTTCCACATCCACATGCATCTGCTGGCCGGCGCGCCGCTGGGCCATTTCGGCGCGCCCGGGAAGTAAGCGCCGGCCGGCGCGATGCCGTGCAAGCAGAAGGCCGCCCGGTGGGCGGCCTTCTGCGTCATGCGTACCGGAGGGGGGTTACCACCAGCCCCAGCGGCCGTAGCCCCAGTACGGGCCATACGGGCCCGGGCCCCAGGGGCCATAGGGGTAGGGCACGACGTCGACCTGTCGCTGCTCCGGCCACAGGTAGATCACATCGGCCGACAGCTTCGGCAGGCGATAGTCGTACTCGCCGATGCGGGTGTTCTGGTAGCCATCGATCTTGCCGATGAAGGTCACGTCACGGCCGGGTTCAAACACCGCCGGATCGTAGAAGCCGGAGCGGCAGGCGATGAAGCGGCCGTCGCTGGCATCGGACGAGGTGGTGTTCGGCCGGCCGGAGGCGTTGAGCGGGCGCGAGATCATCTGGAAGCAGGTCTCGCCCTGGCCGGGCTTGGTTTCGATGATGCGGCCACCCCAGCGCACGGGCGTGCCGACCTGCTGGGTAGCGACCGAGTCGCGCGGGGAGACCAGGCTGAACTGTCCCTGCAGCGGCTTTGGGGCCGTGGCGCAGGCCGACAGGGCCAGCGTGGCCACAGCGGTGAGAAGGAACTTGGTGTTCATGGGGAGGCTCCGGAAGTCGGGCGATGCCTGCGCAGGTCCCGCAATAATGAAGCGAGGTCGGTGCAAGTTCCAGCGTAGCGCGCGTCGGCGAAACGCTGGCTGAGTGCCAGCAGGGCCGGATCGGGCCGGCACGCATGGACGCGACGGGCCCAGAGCAGTGCCGGCTCGTGAGGTTCGCGGGCCAGGCCGAGCCGGGCGTAGCGCCGGCCCAGGCGGTGCCAGGCGCGCAGCAGCGGGTCGCGTTCGCGCTCGCCCCGGGCCAGCAGCCATGCCATCCACAGCACGGCTGCCAACGCGGCCATCACGAAGCCTGACAGCAACTGTCCCGGCTTGATGTCGTCCAGGCCCAGGGGCTTGAACAGCTGCTGCTGGCGGCGCGCATCGAAGGACAGCACCAGGTCGTTCCAGCCACTTCGCAGCCAGTCGCCCATCTGACCCAGCTGCAGCCAGCGCTGCTGCAGCGGATTGACGGCGTCTGCCAGCAGGCGATCGTCGAGGGTGTCCAGGATGCGTTCGGGGGCGACGGCGGCCGTGGGATCGACCCGCACCCAGCCCCGTTGCGGCAGCCAGACCTCGGCCCAGGCGTGGGCATCCATCCGCCGCACAACCCAGTAGTCGCCCACCCGGTTGCGCGTGCCGCCGGCGAAGCCGGTCACCACGCGGGCCGGAATGCCTGCGTTGCGCATCAGCACCACGAAGGCCGAGCTGAAGTGCTCGCAGAAGCCTGCCTTGTAGCCGAACAGGAATTCATCGATGGGGTCGCGGCCGGCCACGGGCGTGTCCAGCGTGTAGGAGAAATCGGTGGTGATCCACTGCAGTGCGCGACGTACCACGGCCTCATCATTGCTGCCCGCCTCCTGCCGCCACTGCCGGGCGAGGGTGGCGGTGCGTGGATTGAAGCCGGCCGGCAACTGCAGCGCTGCGTGTCGCAGGTAGGGGGGGAGCGCGCTGTCGAAGTGCTGCGGCGGCGCCGACTGCAGGCGCCACCGGCTCAGCGCCGACAGCGTGCGGTCGCTGAGCAGGCTCATGTCCGCATCCAGCGTGCTGCCTTCCGGCGCACGGGTGGGCAGATCCAGTGCCACCAGCTGGCGGTGGTCGGTCGGTTCGTAGTCGATCTGGTAGTCCCAGCCGCGCGCACCGGCATCGACGATCGCGGGTGGGCGCTGCGTGCGGGCAGGGTCACGGGTCCAGCGTCGGCCATCGAAGTCGGTCAACACCGGTCCTCGCCAGTAGCGCTGGTCCGGCTCGGGTACGGTGCCGAAGAACTGCACCCGCAGCGCAGGTGTGTCGTCGGCCATCAGGTCCAGC
This sequence comes from Stenotrophomonas sp. Steno-C15, assembly GCF_056393265.1. NCBI lineage: Bacteria > Pseudomonadati > Pseudomonadota > Gammaproteobacteria > Lysobacterales > Lysobacteraceae > Stenotrophomonas > Stenotrophomonas sp. Steno-C15. Next base: position 13,048 of record NZ_JBWJPF010000019.1, on the reverse strand, counting down.
CACTGCCCCGGCTCCATGCTGTCGGACAGGCCCGGCGTACTGACCGCGCGTTCGGGTACGCCCCACAGCGGCGTGGACAGACGCGGAAACAGCCAGAACGACGCCAGCGCCAGTGGCAGGCCCAGCGCCAGCAGCCGGCCGACGCCCTTCAGCTGGCCGCGCAACGGCAAGGCATCGGCGTGGCCCTCGCCCTGTGCCAGGCGCTGCAGGGCCAGCAGTGCACAAAGGCCGGCCAGCGCCGCCAGCAGCGTGGTCAGCGGGCCCTGGTCCAGCAGGAAGGCGGCGAATGGCGAGAACAGCGCAAAGCCCAGCAGGCTGCGTGCATCGCGCAGGCTGCGCAGCTCGCTGGACTTGATTGCAAGCATCGCGGCGAGCAGTGCACAGCCGGTATCGCGTCCGGGGCGGACCAGGCCCATCTGCCAGACGATGGCGGCCAGCATGCCCAGCACGAGCAGCAGGCGCACCGGCATCGGCAACACGCGTCGCCACGACAGCGCAGCCGTCAGCAGCGCAGCCAGCGCGATCACCGTGGCCAGCATCGGCGGCAACTGCAGCAGCAGTGGCAGCAGCGCAAGCGCAGCGCTGGCCAGGGTCCAGGTGCGGGCGTTGCGGTCGAGCGTGGGCGCGGCGTCAGTCATGCGGCATCAGCGCCAGCGCGCGCAGGCAGAGATGGTGATGGCTGGCGCCCTGTCCTGGCCCCAGTGGCGGATGCGAGGGCAGCAGCAGGGTGTAGCGGCGACCGCCGCGTTCGGCCATGTCGATCCAGCGCGCCAGGCGTGCGATGCGCGCTTCGGTTGGCAGTGGCGCCAGCGTGTGCCAGTCCAGCACGACCTCGATGCCGACCGGCTTTTCGTACTCACGGACCAGCAGGCTGTCGCGGCGCGCGGAGTGCTTCCAGGCAATGCTGCGTGGCGCGTCTCCGGCGCGGTAGGGGCGCAGCTGGTGCAGCTCTTCGCCGCTGGCGTGGGCGCGGGTGTGCAATGGATCGTTGCCGCGCTCCTGCAGCGCGGGGGCCAACGCTTCGGCCAGGGGATACACCAGCAATGGCTGTTCCGGCCACACCCACGACCACGCACGGACCAGGCCCAACGGTTGCGTGGTGGACAGGCGGATGCGCGACAGCTCCCGCCAGCCGCGACGTTCGCTGGGGACGTCCAGCTCCACTTCGCCGCGCCCCTGTGCCGGCAGCGAGGTCCAGGCCTGGCTGTCGCCCAGTTGCAGGTGCAGCCCCTGTCGTGGCCGCGGATCACGCAGCGACAGGTCCACGCGCAGCCGCAGCGGCTGGCCGGCAGGCACCGGCTCGGCGGAGATCGCATCGATCTGCACGCCCGACAACTGCAGGTGCGCGGCAATGGCGCTGGCGATTGCCGCCGCCGCCAGCAGCAACGCCAGCAGCAACGCGGGGTTGTTGTTGTAGTTCAGCGCACCCAGCAGCATCGCCGACAGCAGCGTGGCGACGAACAGGCCGAAGCGTGTCGGCAGCACGTAGATGCGGTGGCGGTTCAACCGCTGCGGCAGTGCTTCCGGCGCACGCGGGCGTGCCAGCAGCTGCAGCCGCGCCCAGCGCGAGGCCACGCTCAGTCCACCGTGACGGTCTGCAGGATCGCGCGTGCCAGCGCAGGCCCGGAGCTGGACTCGGCTTCGGCCACCAGTCGATGCCCCGCCACCGCCACGAACAGCGTCTGCACGTCTTCGGGAATGACATGGCTGCGGCCGAGCAGCAGCGCATGCGCCCGGGCTGCACGCAGCAGCGCCAGTCCGGCACGAGGCGACAGCCCTACGCGCACGCCTGCATGCTGGCGGCTGCGTGTCAGCAGGGCCTGCACGTAGTCGACCAGCGCGTCGCTGGCGTGGACCTGGCCTACGGCCTCACGCAATGCCCGCACCTGCACTTCGTCCAGTTTTGGCATCGCACGTGCGATCAGGTCGCGGCGATCGGTGCCGCGCAGCAGCTCGCGCTCGGCCTGCGGGCTGGGATAGCCCATCGCCAGCCGCAGCAGGAAACGGTCCAGCTGCGAGTCGGGCAAGGGGAACGTGCCCGACAGGTCCACCGGATTCTGGGTGGCGATCACGAAGAAGGGGGCCGGCAGCGCATGCGTCTGTCCATCCAGTGTCACCTGCTGTTCGGCCATGGCCTCCAGCAGCGCGCTCTGCGTGCGTGGTGGCGCGCGGTTGATTTCATCGGCCAGCAGCACATGGGTGAACACCGGGCCGGGATGGAACTGGAACTGGCGACTGCCTGCCTCATACACCGATACGCCAAGCACATCGGCCGGCAACAGGTCCGAGGTGAACTGCACGCGCTGGAAGCCCAGGCCCAGACTGCTGGCCAGCGCGTGGGCCAGCGTGGTCTTGCCGAGGCCGGGCAGGTCCTCGATCAGCAGATGTCCACCGGACAGCAGAGCGACGAAGGCGAGCCGCACTTCCGGAACCTTGCCCAGCACCAGCGCGTTGACCTGATCCTGGGCCTCCCGCAGGGACTGGCGCAGTTGATCGGTTAGCATGCTGGGACTGGGGGACGAAGCTGGCATGATCGTCTCTGATCTGGAATCTCCTCGATTATCCATAGAGCAATGCAGGGCGAACAGCGCGCACGGACGATTTTTCTCTGGTTATGGACGCTGGTCACAGCGGCCAAGCTGGTGGTGGCCGCGCGCCTGCCACTGTTCGTCGATGAAGCGTTCTACTGGCAGGAAGGCCAGCACCTGGCGGCGGCCTATTCCGATCTGCCGGGCCTGACCGCGTGGATGGCCCGGCTGGGCGTGGAGATCGGCGGTCATCACGTGCTGGCCCTGCGCCTGCCGTTCCTGGCGATAGGTGCGTTGCTGCCCTGGCTGGTTTCGCGCATCGCCACGCGCTGGTTCGGTGCCGTGGCCGGTTGGCAGGCAGGCAGCCTTACTCTGCTGATGCCACTGTCGGCCACGCTGGGGCTGCTGGCGGTGCCGGACGTACCCATGGCGCTGGCGGCCGTGCTGTGCCTGCACGCGGGTGCGCGCCTGCTGCACAACGTGGACGCATCATCGGCGATGAAGCTGGCGTTGGGCCTGCTGATCGGTGCGCTCAGCCACTATCGCTTCATCGGCGTGATCGGCGTCGGCTTCATCGCGTTGCTGGCGTTGCCGCAGGGCCGGCGCATGCTGGCCGATCCGCGGGTCTGGGTCGCGCTGGCCATCGGTGTACTGGCCTGGTTGCCGTTGCTGGCGTGGAATGCGGACAACCACGATGCCGGGCTGAAGTTCCAGGTGGTCGAGCGCCATCCCTGGGCGTTCGAGTGGGGTGGGCTGTGGTTCCTGGTGATCCAGCCGATGCTGGTCACCCCTATCCTGTGCATCGCGATGTGGAAGGTGGCGCTGGCCGGCACGCGCAGCGGTGGTGGTGCGCGCGTGCAGTGGCGCTACTTCGGGCTGGTGGGCGGCGTATCGACGCTGGGCATCTTCCTGCTGGGGTTCTTCACCGATGTCGAGCGCATCAGTTTCCACTGGCCGCTGCCGGGCTACCTGGCGCTGCTGGTCGCGGTACCGGTGGTGCTCAATGGATGGCCGCGCTGGCTGCGCAGGACAGGGTGGTGGCTGGCAGGGCTGGGCATGGTGCTGGCGTTCGGCTACTACCTGATGGCATCCACGCCGGCACTGCGCGAGCAGATGGCCGGCAGCAAGTACTACCCGCGCAATTTCGCCGGCTGGGAGCCGTTGGCCGCGGCGGTCCGCGAGGAACTGCAGCAGATGCCGGAAGGCACGCGTGTCCTGGCCGGCAACTTCAAGGTGGGGGCCGAGCTGGGCTTCCAGCTGGGCGATGGCGATATCGAAGTGTTGCCGCACCCGCTCAACGACAAGCATGGCCGCACGGCGCAGCTGGCGCAGTGGAACCTGGTGCATGCCGGTGAGCGCACCGCGCCCATGCTGCTGGTGCTGTCACCCAGCGACCAGCGGTACCGCGAGCTGCTGGACCGCTATCACGCGGTCTGCGAACAGGTGGGGCCGCTGCCGGCACCACGGATTGTTAGCAGTGACCACGGCTTCCAGCGCTTCCTGCTGTTCCGCCTGCCGGCGCAGCGCGCGCCGGGGCCCTGCGTGACGCCGGCGATGGCGTGGCTGGATGCGCCGTCCAATGGCGAGAAGGTGTCCGGCACGCTGGCGATCCGGGGCTGGGCCTTCAAGGACGGCGTCGGCCTGGCGCGCGTGGAGGTGCTGGTCGATGGCCGTTCGATCGGCGATGCACGCTACGGTCGCGAGTTCGACCTGCGCCCGGCCTGGCCGGACAGCACCGATCCGCAGCATCCGGCCGTGGGCTTCGATGCCAGCCTCGATACCTCCGTGCTGGCACCGGGCAAGCACTGGCTGGGCCTGCGCCTGTACGGCCACGACGGCAGCGTGGAAGCATGGCAGGAGCAGCCGTTCGTGTTGGAGAAGCGCTGAAGGCGCTACCGCGGGGCTCAGGGCACCCGGAATCCGGCCCTGCGCAGCACGCCGCACAGGGCGATCAGGGGCAGGCCGACCAGCGCAGTGGGATCGCGGCTGTCGATGGCTTCGAACAGGCTGATGCCCAGTCCTTCGCATTTGAAGCTGCCGGCACAGTCAAGGGGCTGCTCGGCAGCGACATAACGGGCGATTTCCGCGGCATCAAGATGACGGAAGCGCACTTCGGTCAGATCCAGCGCTGCGAAAGATTCTCCGTCCCGTGTGAGATTGAGGGCGGTGTGGAAGCGTACGGTGCGTCCGGCCATGGCCGCCAACTGCGCACAGGCGGCATCGACCGTGCCTGGCTTGCCCAGCGGCCGGCCTTCCAGATCGGCGACCTGGTCCGAGCCGATCACCCAGGCGCCCGGGTGGCGGGCGGCCACATCGGCCGCCTTGGCCGCGGCCAGGCGTACCGCCAGATCCAGCGGGGCTTCACCGCTCAACGGCGTTTCATCCACCTCCGGGCGCGCGCACTCGAACGGCAGGGCCAGCCGCTGCAGCAGTTCGCGGCGGTAACGGGAGGTGGAGGCCAGGACCAGGGTCATGCAACAATACCGGGGCAGGGTGCGGCAGTCTGGCCCGGCCTGACTGCCAGCGGCAAGCCTCATGTGGCGGGCATTTGACAGCCGCCGCCCGGATCCTTAGTATTCAGCGGCTTATGTCCGCGAACGTGCCCGAAACGCTGGATGCCTGGCGGATGGTTGTAGCGCGAAGGCGCTTCGACGGTCAGGTGTCCCTGGCTGAATTGACCCGCCTGCAGGGGTTGGTCGCAGATACCGACGGCGAGTGCGTGTACTCGCTTGAGTTCGGTCGCGACGACGTCTTGCGGGTATCCTATGTGGAACTGACCATCGACACCGCGCTGCCGCTGACCTGTCAGCGCAGCATGCAGCGATTCCTGTTGCCGGTGAAGGTGACCCAGAGGCTTGGCCTGATCCGCGACGAGGACGAGGAATCGTCCCTGCCGGAGGAATACGAGGCGTTGCTGGTGCCGGAAGATGGCCAGCTGCGTCCGCTGGACCTGGTCGAGGACGAGCTGGTGCTGGCGGTGCCGGTGGTGCCGCTGTCACCCGACGGTGAAGCAGTCGACAAGGACTGGGCACCGAGCGAAGAAGAAACGAAGAAGGCCAACCCGTTCGCGGCGTTGGCGGCGTTGAAGAAACAATAGCAGCCGGTTGTCGTCGGCGGCTGCGGCGAAAGCGAAAAGTGTGCTGGGCGCTGGCGTCCTGTGCGACGAAACGACGAAGCAAAACGAACCGAGTTTGGAGCAATCCCATGGCTGTCCAGAAATCCCGTGTTACCCCGTCCCGTCGCGGCCAGCGTCGTTCGCATGACGCCCTGAGCGCCAAGCAGCTGTCGACCGACCCGACCACCGGTGAAGTGCATCTGCGTCACCACATCACTGCCGACGGTTTCTACCGTGGCAAGAAGGTCATCCAGACCAAGACCTCGGCCGTCGAAGAAGATTGATGTGCCGGGAAGGCCGCTGCCCGACGGGCAGCGGCCTTTGCCTTCTTTCCCCGGGCGTGCCGGTGATCGGCGGCCCGCGCAACAGGAAACATGATGAGCAAGCGGATCTACTCGAGGATCGCGGGCACCGGCAGCTATTTGCCGGAAAAAGTCCTGACCAACGCCGACCTGGAAAAAATGGTCGAAACCTCGGACGAGTGGATCCAGACGCGCACCGGTATTCGTGAGCGGCACATTGCGGCCGAAGGCGAGACCACCAGCGATCTCGGCTACCAGGCTGCGCTGCGTGCGCTTGAAGCGGCGGGCATCGACGCTTCCCAGCTCGACATGATCGTGGTCGGCACGACCACGCCTGATCTGATTTTCCCGTCCACCGCGTGCCTCATCCAGGCCAAGCTCGGTGTGGCCGGTTGCCCCGCCTTCGACGTCAACGCGGCCTGCTCGGGCTTCGTGTTCGCGCTGAGCGTGGCCGACAAGTTCATCCGTTCCGGCGACTGCAGGCACGTGCTGGTGATCGGCGCGGAAACCCTGACCCGCATCGTCGACTGGAACGACCGCACCACCTGCGTGCTGTTCGGTGATGGTGCTGGCGCCGTCGTGCTCAAGGCCGACGAGGAAACCGGCATCCTCAGCACGCATCTGCACTCTGATGGCAGCAAGAAGGAACTGCTGTGGAATCCGGTTGGCGTTTCGGCCGGTTTCAAGGACGGCGCCAATGGCGGCGGCACCATCAACATGAAGGGCAACGACGTGTTCAAGTACGCCGTCAAGGCGCTGGACTCGGTCGTGGACGAGACCCTGGCTGCCAATCGCCTGGACAAGTCGGACCTGGACTGGCTGATCCCGCACCAGGCCAACCTGCGCATCATCGAAGCCACCGCCAAGCGGCTGGAAATGTCGATGGACCAGGTCGTGGTCACCGTCGACCAGCATGGCAACACCTCGTCCGGCTCGGTGCCGCTGGCGCTGGACGCTGCGGTCCGCTCGGGCCGCGTCGAGCGCGGTCAGCTGCTGCTGCTGGAAGCCTTTGGTGGCGGCTTCACGTGGGGTTCGGCCCTGTTGCGCTATTGATAGTGCAAGTTACGACAACGTGAAGTCTGTCGTTGCGGCCCTCCGGGGCCGTAACGCGTTTAAGGAGGTCCTGTCATGGTTGAGCCCATCGTCATCGACGGGCAGCGCGCCTGGCTGAAGCAGTACGGCAAGGGAAGCCGAGCCATGGCCCTGGGCCTGCTCAATTTCGTCGCCCGCCGGTTCCAGCTGGACGCGCTGCGCCCGCCGCCGCACCGGGGCGGAGACGCCGCACGCGAGGTCGAGGCCCGCCGCCTGGGCGAACTGCAGGCACAAGGGGTGAACGTGCCCGACGTGATCGGCAGCGGCCATGCCGCGCTGGTGATCGGGGACAACGGCAGCTCGTTCAACACCTGCCTGCGCGAGGCCGACGACGCCGGGCGGGACCGGCTGGTGATGGCCGCAATGCGGGCACTTGCCGAAGCACACAGCCGTGGCGCCTATTTCGGCCAGCCGCTGCCGCGCAACCTCACCTGGGATGGCGAGCGGGTCGGTTTCATCGACTTCGAGGAAGATCCGCTGGAAGTGATGGATCTGGCCGAAGCCCAGGCGCGCGACTGGCTGATGTTCGGCTATGGCGTGGCCAAGTACTACGCCGACCGGCCTGACTGCCTGCAGGCGATGATGGCCGAGGCGATCGGCACCGTGCAGGCGCCGGTACGCGAGCACGTGCACGCTGTGAGCGGCCGCCTGCAGCGCCTGGCCCGGGTCTGCATGAAGCTCGGACGCTCGGCGCGCACGCTGGCCCATTCGATCTTCATCGCGCACGGCGCCACCACCATGGGGGTGCTGATGGTGGTCGGGCTGTGCATGGACTTCTTTGCCGATGGCGAACTGGACATTCTGCAGTTGTTCTGCTGATTGCATCCGCCGGGCATGGCCCGGCGCTACCGGAATCGTTCGCCGGGCATGGCTTGGCGCTGCCGCAACCGTTCGCCGGCCCGGCATTGCTGGCGCGCTCCATACGCCCTGCATACGCGCACGTACAGACGACACGGCGGATTCACCCTTATCATGGCCCGCTTCGATTGCAACAAGCGGATGACCGCGTGACCGTATCCACCCTCGCTTTTGTCTTCCCCGGCCAGGGCTCGCAGTCTGTGGGCATGGTGGCCGAGCTGGCCGAGCTGCACCCGCAGGTGCGTGAGGCCTTCACCGAGGCATCCGATGGTGCCGGCGTCGACCTGTGGGCGCTGTCCCAGGGTGGCCCGGAGGAAATGCTCAACCGTACCGAATACACGCAGCCGGCCCTGTTGGCGGCGAGCATCGGCGTGTGGCGCGCCTGGAACGCCGTGGGTGGTCCGCGCCCGTCGGTGCTGGCCGGCCACAGCCTGGGCGAGTACACGGCGCTGGTCGCCGCTGGCGCGCTGAGCCTGCATGACGGTGCGCACCTGGTGCGCCTGCGCGGCCAGCTGATGCAGGACGCGGCTCCGGCCGGCGTGGGCGCCATGGCCGCCGTGCTCGGCGCCGAAGACCAGCTGGTGCTGGACGTCTGCGCCGAAGCAGCGGGCAGCCAGGTGGTGGTACCGGCCAACTTCAACTCGCCCGGCCAGATCGTGATCGGTGGCGATGCGGCAGCAGTCGACCGCGCGCTGGCGTTGCTGGCCGAAAAGGGCGTGCGCAAGGCAGTGAAGCTGGCCGTCAGCGTGCCCTCGCATACCCCGTTGATGCGCGAGGCCGCCAACCGTCTGGCCGAAGTGATGGCCGGGCTGTCCTGGCAGGCTCCGCAGCTGCCGGTGGTACAGAACGTCGATGCCCAGGTGCACGACGGCGTGGATGCCATCCGCACCGCGCTGGTCCAGCAGCTGTACCAGCCGGTGCAGTGGACCGGTTGCGTGCAGGCCCTGGCCGCCCGTGGCATCACCCAGGTTGCCGAATGTGGCCCGGGCAAGGTGCTGACCGGCCTGGTCAAGCGCATCGACAAGGCCATCGACGGCCGTTCGCTGGCCACCCCGGGCGACTTTGAAAGCGCCCGCGAGGCATGGTCGGCCTGATCGCCCCTGTTCCTGTCGACCCTGCCAGTGGCCGCTGCACGCGGCGCGGGTGGGGCGGCTGCCCCCGTCTGAGGAAACCATCATGAGCAAGCCCCTGCAGGGTGAAATCGCACTGGTCACCGGCGCCAGCCGTGGCATCGGTGCCGCCATTGCCGATCTGCTGGCCGCCCAGGGCGCCACCGTCATCGGCACCGCCACCACCGAGTCCGGCGCTGCTGCGATCGGCGAGCGCCTGGCGGCCCACGGTGGTCACGGCCGCGCGCTGAACGTCACCGATGCCGCCGCACTGGACAGCGTGCTGGATGGCATCGCCAAGGAATTCGGCCCGATCTCGATCCTGGTCAACAACGCCGGCATCACCCGCGACAATCTGCTGATGCGCATGAAGGACGATGACTGGGCCTCGATCATCGACACCAACCTGACCAGCGTGTTCCGCACCAGCAAGGCGGTCATGCGCGGCATGATGAAGGCACGCAAGGGCCGCATCATCAACATCGCCTCGGTGGTGGGCGTGACCGGCAATGCCGGCCAGGCCAACTACGCGGCCGCCAAGGCCGGCATCATCGGCTTCAGCAAGTCGCTGGCCAAGGAGATCGGCTCGCGTGGCGTCACCGTCAACGTGGTCGCGCCGGGCTTCATCGACACCGACATGACCAAGGCACTGCCGGAAGAAGCGCGCACCGCGCTGATCAACGACATCGCCCTCGAACGCCTGGGTTCGCCGGAAGACATCGCCCATGCGGTGGCCTTCCTGGCCAGCCCGGCTGCCGGCTACATCACCGGCGAAACCCTCCATGTGAACGGCGGCATGTACATGCCGTAAGCAAGGGGCGCACGGATTGCGCCGCAAGTGGTTGATCTGCGTGGATTTTTGCTGCAATGCAAGGGCGCGCCGGTTTCCACTACACTATCCCACGGCCATCGCCCTTGATGGCGACCACTTTTGAACCACAACTCCATCTGGAGCGAGATCCCATGAGCACCATCGAAGAACGCGTCAAGAAAATCGTCGTCGAACAGCTTGGCGTCAAGGAAGAAGAAGTCACCACCAGCGCATCGTTCGTCGATGACCTGGGCGCTGACTCGCTGGACACCGTCGAGCTGGTGATGGCGCTGGAAGAAGAATTCGAGTGCGAAATCCCGGACGAAGAAGCCGAGAAGATCAGCACCGTGCAGGCCGCCATCGACTACATCAAGGCCCACGTCAAGGCCTGATGTCAGACGGCAGTGCGCGTGCGGGCATCCGCCCGGCGCGCACCGCACCCCATGGGGCCGCTGTTGCGGCCCCGTGTGTTTGCGCATCACACCGAAGCAAACCGCGTTGCCCGAAAGCATCTTCGGGTCAGGAGAATCAGCAATGAAGCGTCGCGTCGTCGTAACCGGCCTGGGTATCGTCTCGCCGTTGGGCAATGATCTGGCCAGCAGCTGGGAAGGTATCACCCATGGTCGTTCGGGCATCGGTCCGCTGACCAACGTCGCCGATTCCTACCTGGAACGGTTCACCACCAAGATTGCAGGTGAGGTCAAGGGCTTCGACATCACCGCCGACAATGCACTGTTCGGCAAGTATCGGGTCAGCGGCAAGGATGCCAAGAAGATGGACCCGTTCATCCATTACGGCCTCGGTGCCTCGTTCATGGCCCTGCATGATTCGGGCCTGGAGATCACCGACGCCAATGCCGAGCGCATCGGCGCCATCGTCGGCGCCGGCATCGGCGGCCTGCTCGGCATCGAAGAGCAGACCATCGAATTCCACGAGGGCAAGAAGATCTCGCCCTTCTACGTGCCCAAGACCATCATCAACATGCTGCCGGGCCAGCTGAGCATCATCACCGGCCTGAAGGGCCCGTCGTTCTCGGCGGTTTCGGCCTGCGCCACCTCGAACCACTCGATCGGCACCGCCATGCGCATGATCCAGTACGGCGATGCGGACGTGATGGTGGTGGGCGGCGCCGAGCGCGGCTCCTCGCCGACCGCCGTGGGCGGCTTCTGCGCGATGAAGGCCATGTCCACCCGCAACGACGCACCGGAACAGGCCTCGCGCCCCTGGGACAAGGACCGCGACGGCTTCGTGCTGGGCGACGGTGCCGGCATCCTGATCCTGGAAGAGTACGAGCACGCCAAGGCCCGTGGCGCGAAGATCTATTGCGAGCTGGCCGGCTTCGGCGCCAGCTCCGACGCGTACCACATGACCGCGCCGAGCGAGAACGGCGAAGGCGCTGCCCGCTGCATGACCATGGCGTTGAAGGACGCTGGCCTGAATCCGGAACAGGTGGGTTACCTCAACGCACATGGCACCTCCACGCCGCTGGGCGACCTCGGCGAAACCATGGCGATGAAGACGGCCTTCGGCGACCACGCCTACAAGATGATGGTCAGCTCCACCAAGTCGATGACCGGCCACCTGCTCGGCGCGGCCGGCGGTGTGGAGGCGATCTTCTCGGTGATGGCGCTGCAGGACAACGTCATCCCGCCGACCATCAACCTGCAGGAGCCGGGCGAAGGCTGTGACCTGGACTACGTCCCCAATGAAGCGCGCCAGGCCAAGGTCGACGTGGTGATGTCCAATGGCTTCGGCTTCGGCGGCACCAACGGCACGCTGATCTTCAAGCGCGTCTGACCGGGTTGTCGCGTCGGGCCATGCTCGACCGGACGTGCTCCACGCACAAGGAAGCCGCCGCAAGGCGGCTTCCGTGTATCTGAATTCCCCTGCAGGCCACCATGACCCACGCCCCGCTGATCCACCCGCTGCCGCATCCGATCGATCTGCTGGCCCTGCAGCAGCAGGCGCCGGAACGTTTCCCGCTGCTGATGGAGTCCACCGCTTCCGGCACCGCGCAGGGGCGCTGGAGCCTGCTGTTGGCCGCACAGGGCGACACGCTGCGCCTGGATGCCGATGGTTGCGTGCGCGACCAGCAGGATACGGTGCAGCCCGGCAGCTTCCTGCAGGCGCTGGACCGCGCCTGGCAGCAGGCACGGCTGCCGCACGATGGCAGTCACAGCCTGCCGTTCCGCGGCGGCTGGGCCTTGATGCTCGACTACGAAGTGGCCAGCCAGATCGAGCCGGTGCTGCAGGCGCGTGCGCGCGATGATGGCCGGCCGACGGCACTGGCGCTGCGCTGCCCGGCGGCCGTGCTGCACGATCACCAGAACCACGCCAGCTTCGTCATCGCCGAAGCGGGCGAGCAGGCGCTGCTGGACTCGCTGGTGGCGCTGGCCGCGCAGGCGCTGCCGGAGGCGGGGCAGGGCTGGCAGCCGCCGCAGTCGGTCGGCGAAGACGCGCCGCAGCGCTTCACCGACGGCGTGCGCCGGGTGATCGACTACCTGCGCGCCGGCGATGTGTTCCAGGTGAACCTGTCGCGGCGCTGGAGCGCGCAGTTCGCCACGCCGGTCAGCCCGCAGGCCCTGTACGCACAGCTGCGCCGCGCCAACCCCGCACCGTTTGCCGGCCTGTTCAGTGCGTTTGGGCGGCACGTGGTCAGCTCCTCGCCGGAGCGGCTGGTATCGGTGCATGCCGGCCACGCGCAGACCCGGCCGATCGCGGGCACGCGCCCGCGTTTCGAGGGTGACGATGATGCCGCGCGCATCCAGGAGCTGGTCGGGCACCCGAAGGAGCGCGCCGAGCACGTGATGCTGATCGACCTCGAACGCAACGATCTGGGCCGCATCTGCCTGCCCGGCACCGTGGTGGTTGATGAACTGATGACGGTGGAGAGCTACGCCCATGTGCACCACATCGTCAGCAACGTCAGCGGCCATCTGCGCCCGGAGGTCACCCCCGGCGAAGTGATCGCCGCAACGTTCCCCGGCGGCACCATCACCGGCTGCCCGAAGGTGCGCTGCATGCAGATCATCAGCGAGCTGGAGCAGGTGCCGCGCGGTGCCTATACCGGGGCGTTCGGCTGGCTGAACCGTGATGGCGACCTGGACCTGAACATCCTGATCCGTACCGCCGAGGTGGACGGCCACGAGGTCAGTTTCCGCACCGGCGCCGGCATCGTGGTCGATTCGGACCCGGACAAGGAGCTGGACGAGACCCGTGCCAAAGCGCGTGGC
>NZ_JBWJPF010000018.1:0-88425 GCF_056393265.1 Stenotrophomonas sp. Steno-C15 | reverse complement strand
CCCCCCCCCCCCCCCCCCCCCCCCCCCCCCCCCGCCACCCCACGGAATGCCGCTTTGGCTTTGGCTTCGGCCGTTGCCGTTGCATTGAGCAGGTGCAGGGCTGCAAGCCCTGCCGAAAACCCCCTTGGGCGTAGAATGCGGATATGAGCGAATCCCTTGATACCCATCTGGTCCACGGTCGCCGCCAGCGGCCGGATGGGCCGTCGCCGGTCGATGTCATTTCGGTCCAGTCGCAACTTGTCTACGGCCATGCCGGCAACAGTGCCGCCATGCCGCCGATGCGCGCGCTCGGTGTGCGCGTGGCCGACATCCCGACCACGCTGCTGAGCAACGCGCCGTTCTACGAGACAACCCGCGGCCGCGTACTGCCCAGTGACTGGTTCGCCGATCTGCTGCTGGGCACCCACGAGCGTGGCTTGCCGCAGCGGGCCAGGATGCTGGTCTCCGGCTACTTCGGCAGCACCGCCAATGGTGCGGCGTTCGCCGACTGGCTCGATCAGGTCCTGCCCGCGTGCCCGCAGCTGCGCTACTGCCTGGATCCGGTGATCGGCGATACCCATACCGGCCCCTATGTGGAGCCGGGCCTGGAGGCGATCTTCGCCGAACGGCTGCTGCCGCATGCCTGGCTGGTCACCCCGAATGCATTCGAGCTGGCCCGTCTGACCGGCATGCCGGCACTGGCCGAGGCCGACGCCATCGCCGCCGCGCGTACGCTGCTGGCGCGTGGTCCGCACTGGGTGATCGCGCACAGCGTGGGTGGCACGCCGGGCGAGCTGGTGACGCTGGCGGTGGGACGCGACGAGACCTGGCGTTGGACCTCGCCGCTGCTGCCGGTGGACGTGGCCGGGACCGGCGACGTACTGATGTCGCTGGTGGTGTCGTTCCTGCTGCGGGGAGAGTCGATGCAGCAGGCGATCTCGCGTGCCATCGCAGGTACCCATGCCGCCCTGGAGGCCACGCTGGCCAATGGTTTCGAGGAGTTCGACGTGATTGCCGCGGCGCCCGCCGCACTGGCCGAAGGCACGCGCTTCCGCGCTGAACGCGTGGCATGACGGCAGTGCAGCACTTTGCGCCGCGCACGATCGGCATCGTCGGCAGTGCCGGAGCCTACGGGCGCTGGCTGGGCCGCTTCTTCGAGCAGCAGATGCGACTGCAGGTGATCGGCCACGATCCGGCCGATGCTGCTTCGCATACACCGGAGCAGTTGCTGGCCGAGGCCGATGTACTGGTGTTCTCCGCACCGATCCGGCATACGCCGGAACTGATCGCCGAATACGTGCGCCGCTCGGCGGGTCGTGAACGCGGGCGCCTGTGGCTCGATGTCACCTCGGTCAAGGACGCGCCGGTACAGGCGATGCTTGCCTCACAGGCCGAAGTGGTCGGCCTGCACCCGATGACCGCGCCGCCGAAGGCCCCCACGTTGAAGGGCAGGGTCATGGTGGTCTGCGAAGCGCGACTGCAGCACTGTCGGCCCTGGCTGGATGCGCTGTGCGTGGCGCTGCAGGCCGAGTGCGTGCGCGCCACGCCACAGCACCATGACCAGATGATGGCGCTGGTGCAGGCGATGGTGCATGCCACGCATCTGGCCCAGGCCGGCGTGCTGCGGGAATATCAGCCGCAACTGGGGACACTGGAAGCGATGCTTCCCTATCGCTCGGCGTCGTTCGAACTGGATACCGCGATCATCTCGCGCATCCTCTCGCTGAATCCGGCGATCTATGAGGACATCCAGTTCGGCAATCCGCATGTCGCGCCGATGCTGGAACGCCTGGTCGGCCAGCTGCGCGTGCTGCAGGCCCAGGTCGACCAAGGCGACGACATGGCGCGCGGTGCGTTCCGCGAGCAGATGCTGGTGGCGAACCGGGCCGCCTTCGGCGCGCCTGCACTGGCCTCTGGAAACTATACCTTCGAGCGGGTGGGCTACCTGCTGGCCGATCTGACCGAGCGCAACGCCGTGTCGGTCCACCTGCCGGAAGATCGCCCGGGCTCACTGCGTGAGCTGCTGAACATCTTCGAGCAGCACGGCATCAGCCTGGCTTCCATCCATTCCTCGCGCACGCCGGGCGGGGAAGTGCATTTCCGCATCGGCTTCGTCGCCGGCAGTGATCCCCGGGCCCTGGCCGACGCAGCGGCCGCCGTGGATGCCAGCGGAATCGGACGGGTACTGGCGTAGTGCATTCATCCACAGGGGATGTGGATGAATTCTGCGCAAACATGTGGATAACACTGCTCATGCCTTGCCAGCACAAGCTGTCAAGATCTGTGGCGAAAAACTGACCAGGGTGCTGCCGGTGGGGCCGGGCTACGCCCGGCGGCCCTGCGATTGACCCGCGCGACGCTAGCGCGACGCTAGATGGTCAGCCGCAGTTCGCCGCCGCTGGTGCTGAACTCGCGGCCATTGCGCACCAGATGACGCCCGTCGTCGAGCTCGTAGCGCGGGGTGGCTTCGGAATGATGCCCGCTGCCATTGGCCTCGGGCTTGAACTCGATGATGATATGGCTCTCGCCATTGCTGTCGACTGCGGGAAACTGACGGAACGACATCGTCCACCTCCTTCAGCGGATGCTGCTTCTGCGCGGCCAGCTTGGCGCCAGAGGTGTTAGCCGACCGTCATCAATCGATGAACTGCAGTCGCGCCAGCTCCGCGTACAGACCCCCTTCAGCCAACAACTGTGCGTGCGTGCCTTCGGCGACGATGCGCCCCTGGTCCATGACCACGATGCGGTCGGCCTTGAGCACGGTTGCCAGACGGTGTGCGATGACCAGCGTGGTGCGGCCCGCCATCAGGCGCTCCAGCGCCTGCTGCACACCGTACTCGCTCTGCGCGTCGAGCGCGCTGGTGGCTTCGTCCAGCAGCAGGATCGGCGCATCCTTCAGCAGCGCGCGGGCGATCGCCACGCGCTGCTGCTGCCCGCCGGACAGGCGCGCGCCGCGCTCGCCCAGCTCACTGTCATAGCCCTGCGGCAACGCACGCAGGAAGCCATCGGCCTCAGCGGCACGAGCCGCTTCCTCGACTTCGGCATCGCTGGCCTGCAGGCGGCCGTAGCGGATGTTGTCGCGGGCGCTGGCGGCGAACAGCGTCGGTTGCTGCGGCACCAGGGCCAGCTGGGCGCGCAGGTCGGCGGGATCGACCTCGCGCACATCGATGCCGTCCACGCAGATGCGGCCGTTGGCCGGGTCATGGAAGCGCAGCAGCATCGACAGCACCGTGCTCTTGCCGGCACCCGAGGGGCCGACCAGGGCCACGGTCTCGCCTGGGCGCACATGCAGGCTGAAGTGGTCGAGCGCGGCCTGGTCCGGTCGCTGCGGGTAGTGGAACACCACGTCATCGAACTGGATCTCGCCTTGCAGCGGCTGCGGCAGCGCGCGTGGATGCGCGGGCGCGCGGATCTCGACATCCTCCTGCAGCAGTTCGCCGATCCGGCCCATGCCGCCGGCAGCGCGCTGGAGTTCGTTCCAGACTTCGGCCAGAGCGCCCACCGAACCACCGCCGATCAGCGCATACAGCACGAACTGGCCCAGGGTGCCGGCACTGAGGCGGCCCTCGATGACATCGTGGGCGCCCAGCCACAGCACGCCGACAATGGCACCGAAGATCAGCAGGATGGCACTGGCGGTGACCAGCGACTGTGCGCCGATGCGTCGGCGTGCGGCCCGGATCGCATCGCCCAGCGCCAGGTCGAAGCGGCCGCGCTCGTAAGGCTCGCGCGCATGTGCCTGCACCGTGCGGACGGCACCGAGGGTCTCGCTGGCCAGGCTGTTGGCGTCGGCGATGCGGTCCTGGCTGCTGCGCGCGACGGTGCGCAGCTTGCGTGCGCCGATGATGATGGGCAGTACCGCCAGCGGGATGCCGAGCAGCGACCACGCCGCCAGGCGCGGACTGGTCACGAACAGCATGGCCAGGCTGCCGACCACCGTCACGCTGCTGCGCAATGCGACTGACATGGTCGAGCCCACCACGCTGCGCAGCAGCTCGCTGTCGGCGGTCAGGCGCGAGACCAGTTCGCCGCTGCGGCTGCGGTCATGGAAACCGGCACCCAACTGGATCAGGTGCCCGTACAGACGGCTGCGCAGGTCGGCCACTACCTTCTCGCCGAGCAGCGACACGAAGTAGAAGCGTGCGGAGGTGGCGATCGCCAGCACTACCGCCACCAGCATCAGCAGGGCAAACGCCCGGTTGATCTGGCCGCCGCTGCTGAAGCCGTGGTCGATCATCTGCTTGACGGCCGGAGGCAGGCTGAGGGTGGCGGCCGAGGAGACGGCCAGCGCCAGCAGCCAGGCGGCGAACAGGCCACTGTGCCGGCGCACGAACGGCCACAGCGTTCGCAGGCTGCCGAGGCGGCGCAATGGCGGGGTCGCGGCGGCCGCGTCGTCCTTGTCAGTCATCCTGGTCGTCATCTCGGATACGGATACGGTCACGGGTGGCGTCTCGCAGGCGGATTTTCAATGCGTCGGCCTGGTCGGCGGGTAATTCGATCCGCAGGCGCACGCCTTCAGCGTCGAACTGTTCATCCTGCTTCTCGGCGAAGAACGCGGGCAGGGCCGCATGCAGGGTACCCAGGTCCTCGAAGCCGGCCAGCAGCTGCAGCCGTGCCATCGCCACCAGTGGCAGCCGCGGTGCCGTGCGCAGACACTCGGCGGCGGTACCGCCGTAGGCGCGGACCAGACCGCCGGCGCCGAGCTTGATACCCCCGTACCAGCGGATCACCACCACCATGACCCGGTCGAAGCCCTGGCCATCGATGGCGGCCAGGATCGGCCGGCCGGCAGTCCCCGCCGGCTCGCCATCATCGCTGGAGCGATACTCCTGTCCATGCCGGTAGGCCCAGCAGTTGTGCGTGGCGTCGGCCACCATCACCCGCTGCAGGAACGACATCGCCGCCGCCGCGCCATCGATGGGCGCGGCATGGGCGATGAAGCGGCTGTGCTTGACTTCCAGCGTGTGGCTGACGGGCTGGGCGAGGGTATCGGGCATTCCCTTCATTCTACGGGGTTGCCGCCCCCATGCTTCAGTCGTCCAGCAGAGGACGCAGGTCGCGTGGCAGCCGCGACTCCGGATACTGCTGCACGTAGCGCTCGAGGCTGGCACGGGCGATGTCGCGCTGGCCTTCGTCGCGACGTTCGCGGATCTTCTGCAGCCACTGCCGGCGGGGCAGCTGGGCGTCGGCGGCCACTTCGGCCTGCACGGCCGTAGCGCTGAGCGCGGCATCGCTGCCGCGACGCATCACGCCCGGTGCGCTGCGGAGCGGTGCGGCCCGCTTGAGCGCCGTGGTGTCACCGCGCTGTCCCGCGCTGGCCGGGGCGGCCTCCATCGCGCCGGACAGGGGGGCAACGGCGTCGCGCGCTTCCAGCGACGGCGGCGCAGGCGCCGCAGCAGGCAGCGGTGCCGAATAGGCCACAGCGGCCGGAGGTTCCGCAGCCGGCGGCGGAGCTGCGGTGTCGGCGGCGGCGCGCTCGGTGGCCTGAGCCGCCGCTTTCGCTCGTGCCGCCACCGTCGGTGCCGGTGTCTGCGGTGCGGAGGATCGGGCCGGTGCGGCGGGCCTGGGTGCCGCGACTGGCGCCGGTGGTGCCGGCGGCGCACTTGCGATGGCCGGCTCGGCAGGGGAAGGCCGGGTAGGGCCCTCGGCAGGCTGCGCGGCCACTTCGGCAGCGACCTCGCCGGCGACGCGCGGCGCAGTGATCTGTGCATCGTGCGCCGGGACCGCGGGCGGTTCCGGGCGCAGCTGCCAGGCGATGCCGATGGCGAATACCATCGATGCAGCAACGCCGAACACCGCAGGCCAGTGCCGGCGCGGCCGCCGTGCACGCACGCTGCCCGCGTCGGCCGCGTCGGCCGGTGGCGCCTGCACCGCCGCACGGGCGGCCGCCAGGATCGTGGCATCCAGCGCCGCCGGAGGCGCCTGTTCGACACGACGGCCGAGCAGGCGCGCCAGCTCGCGCTCTTCAGGCGTCAGGGGTTCGTCTCGGTTCATGCGTTCAGTCCCGCACGCAGCTTGTCCATCGCATAGCGCAGCCGCGATTTCACGGTTTCCCGGCCTACGCCGGTGATCTGGCCGATCTCCTCCAGGCTCAGTTCCTGATCCAGCCGCAGCTGCAGCACTTCGCGCTGCTCCAGCGGCAGTTCTTCCATCGCGCGCTGGATGCGGCGACGTTGCTCGAATTCTGAAAGCTCTGCTTCCGGGGTCTGCCCGTCTTCCAGCGCGGCCAGACGCAGCTCGGCATCGGCCGGCGCCGCCGGGCGGTGGCGTGCGGCGCGCCAGTGATCGTTGAGCCGGTTGTGCGCGATGCGGAACAGCCAGGTGCTGAAGGCGGCATCCGGCTGCCAGCCGGACCGTGCGCTGATGACCCGTTGCCAGACGTCCTGGAAGATCTCCTCGGCCAGGGCGGTATCGCGCAGCTGGCGCAGCAGGAAGCCGAACAGGCGCTTGCGATGGCGCGCATACAGGCTCTCGAACGCGTGCAGGTCGCCGCCGGCCCAGGCGAGCATCAAGGCTTCATCGGTTGGCAGGGCGCTGGCTTCCACGCGGTACAGGTTAAGGCCTGCCGACGATGGCGCATAGCGGGGTGCGGGGGCGGACAGGGCGAGGTTCATGGCTCGGAACGGGGTGCGGACGCCAGGAATAACGAACGGGCGCACGATTCGGGGTTGCCGGGCTTCCATTGCCCCCCCGGTGGCGCGCTATGCTCGGCGGCTCAGGGGAGGCGACGCACAGACGGCGCCGAGAGATTGTCATTTGTCCACGCATGCTGAACCTGCGCAAACGCCATCACACGAGGCCGTGCTGAGTACGGAACTCGTGCGCGCGCTGCATGCGCTGCTGCCGGAATCGGCGGTGGTCCGGGTCGGCTGGGACGATCCCCAGCTGGGGCGCAGTGACGCCATCTGGCCGATACCCCCGGGCGCGGCCGACAGCGTGGCACCGGCTGCCGGCGATGGCCGCCACGGTTGGGATCATGACGGTGCCCGCCTGTACCTGGCGGTGGAGGGCGCGGCGCCTTCGTCCGCGTGGTGGGGTCTGGCGCGGCAGGCCATGGAACTGGCCCTGCAGCGGGGCCGCCAGGCGGGACAGATCAAGGCGCTGGAAGAGGCCGAGCGGCTGCAGCAGGCGCTGTTCCAGATTGCCGATCTTGCCGGTGCCGACCTGGAGATGGGGCAGATGCTGCGCCGCGTGCACGACGTGCTGGGCACGCTGATGTACGCAGAGAACTGCTACATCGTCGAATACGATGACCTGCACGACCAGATCAGGTTCCTGTACTTCGCAGACCAGGTGGACGATTTCGTTGCCGATCCGGCGCAGAGCTTCGACGCCAGCGGAATGCCGCGCAGCCTGACGGTGGCGCTGCTGCATCATGGCAGGCCCCTGAGCGGACCTTCGCGGGAACTGCTGGCCCGCGAGGTCGGGCAGGAGCATGACCCGCTTCGCGGCCCTGAAAGCCTGGACTGGCTGGGTGTGCCGATGCTGCGCGATGGCCGGGTGTGCGGTGCCATCGTGGTGCAGAGCTACGAGCAGGCAGACCGCTATGGCGAGGCCGAGCGTGCACTGCTGGGTTTCGTTGCCCAGCACGTACAGACCGCGATGGACCGGCGGCAGGCCCAGGTGCGGCTCGAGCAGCAGGTGGAACTGCGCACGCAGGAACTGCAACGCGCCAACCACAGCCTGCAGGACGAAGTGGCAGAGCGTCGTCGTGCCGAGCAGCTGCAGATCGCGCTGTACGACATTGCAGAGATGGCGATGTCCGCCGAGAGCCTGGAGCAGTTCTACGGCCAGGTGCATGGCGTGGTCGGCCGACTGCTCGACGCGCGCAATTTCTACATCGCACTGGTCAACGAGGCGGGTGATGGGCTGGATTTCGTCTACTCGGTGGATGAACGCCACGCCAGCCGCGCCTCCCGTGCGTTCAGTCGTGGCCTGACCGAATACGTGGTGCGCAACCGCCAGCCGCTGTTGGCCTCCCGCGCGCAGATCGACTCGCTGCGCGCCAGTGGCGAGGTGCGCGAGTCCGGCGCGCGCTCGCTGTGCTGGCTGGGCGTGCCGCTGCTGCGCGATGACGAAGTGGTTGGCGCGATCGTGGTGCAGAGTTACAGCGAGCAGCGTGCCTTCAGCATCCACGACCAGCGCTTGCTGACCTTCGTCGCGCAGAACATCGGCACCGGACTGGCCCGCCAGCGCGACCAGCAGCGCCTGCGTTCGGCGCATGCCGAACTGGAAAAGCGCGTGGACGAACGCACGCGCGAACTGGCTGAGGTCAATGAAAAGCTGTTGGGCCAGATCGGCGAGCGCCTGCGTGCCGAGCAGCGGCTGACCCACCAGGCCATGCACGACGCGCTGACCGGGTTGCCCAACCGCCTGCACCTGCTGGACCGGCTGCAGGATGCGCTGGTACTGGCCAGGCAGGAGGACGGCCCGGTGTTCGCGGTGCTGTTCCTGGATCTGGACCGTTTCAAGCTGGTCAACGACAGCATCGGCCACGCGGCCGGCGATCACATGCTGGTGGAAGTGGCCAAGCGCATCGTGTCGATGGCGGGCCCCGACGACGTGGTGGCGCGCCTGGGCGGTGATGAGTTCGCGGTGCTGCTGCAGTGCCCGCTGGGCCTGGCGCAGGCCCTGGATTTCGGTCAGCGCCTGCTGTTGGCATTGCAGGAGTCGATGTGGATCGCCGGGCGCGAGCTGTTCCCGTCCGGCAGCCTCGGCATCGCACTGTGGAATCCGCGTTACCGGACCGGAGAAGAGCTGCTGCGCGATGCCGACGCCGCCATGTACCGGGCCAAGGCGCAGGGCCATGATCGCTGTGCGATCTTCGACGAGGACATGCGCGAGCAGGCCATGCGCAGCCTCGATCTGGAAGCCGATCTGCGGCGGGCGATCAACAATCGGGATTTCGTGCCGTTCTACCAGCCGATCGTGCGCCTGTCCGACGGGGAAGTGGTGGGCCACGAAGCGCTGCTGCGCTGGCAGCACGAACGGCGTGGCCTGCTGTTGCCGGGCGCGTTCCTGGAGCTGGGAGAGGAGAGCGGGTTGATCGAACAGGTCGACTGGCTGATCTACGAACAGGTCATCGCCGGCCTGGCCGCGGGCGGGCAGGGCTATGTGTCGGTGAACGTGTCGCCGCGGCATTTCCGTTCGGCCGGTTTCAGTGCGCGCCTGTTCGGCCTGCTCGACGCCTGCGGGGCCGATCCGCGCCGGTTGCGCCTGGAGATCACCGAGGTCGCGCTGCTGGATGACGGCCCGCACACGCTGCATATCCTGCAGGGACTGCGCGAGCGCGGCATCCAGGTGCAGCTGGACGACTTTGGCACCGGCTTCTCGGCGTTGTCGTACCTGCACCGCTTCCCGATCAGCACGCTGAAGATCGACCAGAGCTTCATTGCCGGCCTGCATGGACCAGAAGTGCAGAGCACACGCGCGCTGGTACAGGGCGTGCTGTCGCTGGCGCGCACGCTGGGCATCGAAACCATCGGCGAAGGCATCGAAACCGAAGCCCAGCGGCAGACACTGCGCGAACTGGGCTGCGATTACGGCCAGGGCTACCTGCTGGGGCGACCGGCTCCCTGGGCCGACGTGGCGCCCTGAGACGCCACGCGGCGGACGATCAACGCAGGGCGGCGCGGCGCTTCTCGTCGATCCACTTGGAGGCCTGTGCCGGCTGGTAGTTCTTCATCCACTCCAGCATCTGCTCGATGTCCGAGCCGTACCACAGGTCCTGGCGCTGGTCCGGGTGCAGGAAACGCTCATCCACCATGCGATCGATCATGCCGATCAGCGGTGCATAGAAGCCGTCCACGTCCAGGAATGCACAGGGCTTGTTGCCGATGCCCAGCTGGCGCCAGGTCAGCATCTCGAAGATCTCCTCCATGGTGCCGAAGCCGCCGGGCAGGGCGACGAAGCCGTCGGCCAGGTCGAACATGCGCGACTTGCGTTCGTGCATCGAGCCGACGATCTCCAGCTCGGTCAGGCCACGATGGGCCACTTCCCAGTCGGCCAGCTGGCGGGGGATCACGCCGGTGACCTCGCCGCCGGCCGCGAGCACCGCATTGGCCACGGTTCCCATCAGGCCGACGTTGCCGCCGCCATACACCAGGCGCAGGCCGTCGCGGGCGATGCGGTCGCCCAGTGCAATGGCGCGTTCGGTATAGGCCGGCTTGCTGCCAGCGTTGGAACCACAGTACACACAGATCGATTTCATGGATCTTCCTGTCTCTTGGCCGGAAACGAAAACGCCCCGTCGCCGACCGCAGGGCGGTCAGGGACGGGGTGTCCAAGGATTATGAGGCCTTGAGAGGCCTTCTGTAGAGCCGAGCCATGCTCGGCTGCTCTTCGTTCAGATCGCGGCAATGCCCTAGCCGAGCATGGGCTATGCCGGTCGTCCTGACCGGCACCCTTCGGGCCGTCGCCAGCGACGTTGGCAGCGGCTCCTGCCGCTGCCTTCGGCTCTACAAAAAGCGGGGGCTTACGCCGCCGCAGCCTGCTCGCGTCGCGGGCCTTCACGCAGGGCGCGGCCGACCATGCCCACCAGCAGATCCAGCTCTTCGCTGTCCATGCCGAAGTGGGGCGTGAAGCGCAGCGAGTTCTCGCCGCCATGGATCACATTGATGCCATGCCGGCGCAGCCATTCTTCGGTGGAACCACTGCCGTAGCACTTGAACTGCGGCGCCAGCTCGCACGAGAACAGCAGGCCGGTACCCTGCACCTTGGTGATCAGCCCGCCAAGCTCGCCCTTGAGCTGTTCCAGCTTGCGCACGGCTTCGGCGCCGCGCTCGGCGATGTTGGCGCGCACCTGCGGGGTCAGCTGTGCCAGCGTCGCGCAGGCCACGTCCAGCGCACGCGGGTTGCTGGTCATGGTGTTGCCGTAGATGCCCTTGCGGTACAGCTGTGCGGCATGCTCGGTCACCGCCAGCACCGACAGCGGGTACTGGGCCGCGTTCAGGGCCTTCGAGTAGGTTTCCATGTCCGGCGGATCCAGGCCTTCGAAGCCCGGGTAGTCAACCACCGACAGCACGCCGTGCGCGCGCAGGCCGGCCTGGATCGAATCGAGCAGCAGCAGGCTGCCGTGCGCGCGCGTCAATTCGCGGGCCAGGGCATAGAACGACGGCGGCACCGAGCGGCCCGGATCGCCTTCGCCCATGACCGGCTCCAGGAACACCGCCTCGATGAACCACTTGTTGCGGGCGGCGTCCTCGAACACCGCGCGCAGGCCGGCTTCGTCGTACGGCGCCACGGTGATCACCGAATCCTCGCCACGGTAGCTGGCCAGATGCTGCATGTAGCTCTTGCGGCTGGAATCGGAGTACAGCGCCGGCCGGTCGGTGCGGCCATGGAAGCTGCCCTTGACCACCACACGCTTGATCGCGGCGCCGGCGTGGCGCGCACCCGGGTCGGTCTGCAGCTTGGCGTTGACGTCGGCGATGCGTGCGGCCAGCCCGACCGCTTCCGAGCCGGAGTTCAGGCACATGAAACGGGCGAACGGGCAGCCGCCACGACGGTGGCCGATCTCGGCGCGAAGGGCGGTGATGAAGCGCTGCTGTGACAGGCTGGGGGTCATGATGTTGGCCATCACCTGCGGTCGGGCCATCGCCTCCAGCACCGTGTCGGGGGTATGACCGAAGCCGAGCATGCCGTAGCCGCCAGCGTCATACAGCACCGCCCCCTTCAGGGTGACCACCCACGGGCCGCGCGCGGCCAGCGCCACATAGGGCGTAACGGCGTCGTCGGCGTAGAAATTGACGAACCCGTCCTGCATGGCATCGATCTGCGCCTGTTCGTCCTGCCCCAGCAACGGCCCCAGTTCGCCCTGCACACGGGCGAACTCCGCGGCGGCGGCCTCGACCGCGGCCACCAGCTGCGGATGGCGGACGGACAGGGTGGTCAGGGTGGCGTCGTCCAGGCCGGTGGTGAGGCGGGTGCCGGGCTGGCTGCGCAGGGGGGCGAGGCGTTCGATGAAGCTCATTGCAGATCTCCTGAAACAATGGGGCGCACGGGCCATCAAAAAGCAAAACGCGCGTCATCACGCGCGCTGGGCGGCTCGTGCAGCGGACTTCCATCTCGATGCTAGCACTTGTTTTTTTGCGCGATAACCCCGCAGAAACCTGTTGCATAGCAGCATTTTGCGCGACGTTCGCCGCGGACCACGCCGGCTCGCAGACGCTGGCCGTACAATGCGCGCCATTGTCGACCTGTTGCCGCCCACTGCATTGAAGAAGTCCGATTTCCACTACGACCTGCCGGCTGAACTGATCGCGCAGGCGCCGCTGGCCGAACGTTCCGCCAGCCGCCTGCTGCTGGTGCCTCCGGCCCCTGCCGCCTTCACCGACCTGCAGGTGCGTGATCTGCCCTCGCTGCTGCAGCCGGGCGACCTGCTGGTATTCAACGATACGCGCGTGATCCCGGCGCGCCTGTTCGGTCAGAAGGCCAGCGGTGGGCGGGTCGAGATCCTGATCGAGCGCCTGCTCGGCGGCCAGCAGGCGCGTGCCCAGGTCGGCGCCAGCAAGTCGCCCAAGGCCGGCAGCCGCATCGCGCTCGATGCCGGTGGCGAAGCCGAAGTGCTGGGCCGCGACGGCGAGTTCTATGTGCTGCAGTTCCATGTGCCCGAGTCACTGGAGCAGTGGCTGCTGCACGCCGGACGCCTGCCGCTGCCCCCCTACATCCAGCGCGAGCCGGGCGTGGACGACCGCGAGCGCTACCAGACCGTGTTCGCGCGGGAGGTGGGAGCGGTGGCGGCACCGACCGCCGGCCTGCATTTCGATGAACCGCTGTTGGCCGCGCTGAAGGACAAGGGCGTGGAGTTCGGCCACGTCACCCTGCACGTGGGGGCAGGCACCTTCCAGCCGGTGCGAGCCGATGACCTGAAGGACCACGTGATGCACCGCGAGTGGCTGAACGTGGGCGCCGAGCTGGTGCAGCAGGTGCGTCGGACCCGCGCTGCGGGCGGGCGCGTGATCGGTGTCGGCACCACCGTGGTGCGCGCGCTGGAAAGTGCGATGCGTGACGGCGAGCTGTTGCCGTTCGCCGGCGAGACGCAGATCTTCATCACTCCGGGCTATCGGATCCGCAGCGTTGACGCGATGGTGACCAATTTCCATCTGCCGGAAAGCACCCTGTTGATGATGATTTCGGCCTTTGCCGGCAAGGAGCGGGTGTTCGAGGCCTATCAGCACGCGATCCAGCAGCGCTATCGCTTCTTCAGTTACGGCGACGCGATGCTGCTGTTCCCGCAGGCAGGGTAGGGCGCGCCGGGAGGGCAGGGACCCTTGTGGGTGCGCACCTTGGTGCGCACGCCTTCTTGGGAGACAATAGGCGACTATTTGCCTGAACGACCGCTCCATGTCCCGACTGCAGTTCCAGCTCAAGACCCGCGACGGCCGTGCCCGTCGCGGCCGCCTGACCTTCCCGCGCGGCACGGTGGAAACGCCGGCCTTCATGCCGGTGGGAACCTATGGCTCGGTCAAGGGCATCCTGCCGGACCAGGTGCGCGCGCTGGGGGCCGAGATCATCCTTGGCAACACCTTCCATCTGTACCTGCGTCCGGGCCTGGACATCATCGCCGACCACGGCGGACTGCATGGCTTCTGCCGCTGGGACGGCCCGATCCTGACCGATTCCGGCGGTTTCCAGGTGTTCTCGCTGGCCCACCGCCGCAAGATCACCGAACAAGGCGTGACCTTCGCTTCGCCGACCGACGGGGCCCGGGTGTTCCTCGGCCCGGAAGAGAGCATGAAGATCCAGAAGGTGCTCGATTCGGACGTGGTGATGATCTTCGACGAGTGCACCCCGTACCCGGCCACCGAGGACGTCGCCCGCCGGTCGATGGAGCTGAGCCTGCGCTGGGCCCAGCGCAGCCGCAACGCCCATGACGAGCTCGGCAACGATGCGGCCCTGTTCGGGATCGTCCAGGGGGGGGTGCATACCGACCTGCGCAGCCGCTCGGCCGAGGCCCTGCAGGCGATCGGCTTCGATGGCTATGCCATCGGTGGCCTGGCCGTGGGCGAGCCGGAGCACGAGCGCAACGCCATGCTCGACCACCTGGATCCGGAGCTGCCGGGCGACCGCCCGCGCTACCTGATGGGCGTGGGCCGGCCGGAAGACCTGGTCGAGGGTGTCGCACGCGGCGTCGATATGTTCGACTGCGTGATGCCGACCCGCAACGCGCGCAACGGGCATTACTTCACCTCGTTCGGTACCGTCCGCATCCGCAATTCGCAGTATGCGCGGGACATGGACCCGATCGAACCGGGCTGCGGCTGCGTGGCCTGTACCGGCGGCTACACCCGCTCGTACCTGCGCCACCTGGACCGCTGCAACGAGATGCTGGCGCCGATGCTGGGCACCCTGCACAACCTGTTCTACTACGAGAAGCTGATGGCCGACATCCGGGCGGCGATCGAGGCGGGAACCTTCCAGGCCTTCCGCGAGTCCTTCTATGCGGCACGCGGAGCGGTTCCGCCGCCGCTGTAACCCGGCGCCCCCCTGCCGAACGGCCCGGGGACGAACGTCCGGGGCCATGGCATACTTCAAGGCTGACCCAGATCCGCGGTCGACACCCCGCGCCCGTGAAAGGGCCGGAGCGCCGCCCAACCAAAGGACCAAAGATGAACCTGCTTGCCTTCCTGATTCCCGCCGCCCACGCCCAGGCCGCCGGTGGCCAACCGCAGGGCATGGGCCTGACCACGCTGCTGTTCCCGATCATCCTGATCGCCATCATGTACTTCCTGATGATCCGCCCGCAGATGAAGCGGCAGAAGGAGCACAAGGCCATGCTGGAGAAGATCAAGCGTGGCGACGAAGTGCTGACCAACGGTGGCATCGCCGGCGTGGTCACCGACATCGGCGACAACTTCGTCACCCTGGAAGTGGCCGAGAACGTGCGCATCCGCGTGCAGAAGGGCGCTGTCGGCAACGTGCTGCCGGCCGGTACCCTGAAGTCGGCCCAGTAAGCCACTCCCTTTCCGATGCACAACCGCGGCGCCGGGGATGGCGCCGCGCGGGACCCAAGCAATGCTCGAATTTCCACGCTGGAAGTACGTCGTCATCCTGATCGTACTTGCGCTCAGTACGCTGTATGCGCTGCCCAACATCTACCAGAAGGACGCGGCCGTCCAGATCACCGCCAACCGTGGCGGACAGGTCGACGACGCCCTCCGCGACCGCGTGGTGGCTGACCTGAAGAAGGCCGGCATCGCCAGCCTCGGCGCGGAGAAGGAAGGCGAGAGCCTGATCGTCCGCCTGCCGGACCTCAAGACCCAGGCCGCGGCAAGCGACCTGCTGCGCGACAGCGTGGGTGAGAACTACACGGTCGCGCTGAACCTGGCATCCACCGTTCCGGACTGGCTGGCCAATCTTGGCGGTCGCCCGATGACGCTCGGCCTGGACCTGCAGGGCGGCGTGCACTTCGTGCTGCAGGTGGACCAGAAGGCTGCGCTGGACAAGCGCCTGGATGCCTATACCGAAGACGTGCGCAGCACCCTGCGCGACGCACGCATTCCGTACCAGTCGGTCGAGCGTCGCGCCGACAACAGCATCGTGGCCAACCTGAGCCCGTCCGCCGGTGACGACGCCGCGCAGCGCGCCCGCACGGCCCTGCTCAAGGCGCAGCCGACCCTCGGTTACGACGTCAGCGGCAGCCGCATCACGGTGACCGTGCCGGAGGCCGAGATCTCGCAGATCGCCAACGGCGCCATCGAGCAGAACATCAATACCCTGCGCAACCGCGTGAACCAGCTGGGCGTGGCCGAGCCGATCATCCAGCGCCAGGGCGCCGACCGCGTCGTGGTGCAGCTGCCCGGCGTGCAGGACACGGCCGAAGCCAAGCGCATGATCGGTGCGACCGCCACCCTGGAATACCGTGCGGTGGTCGAGGGCAACGCCCAGGACGCCATCAACGCCGGCCGCATCCCGCCGGAAGCCAAGGTCTACCAGCAGCGTGACGGCCGCGGCCCGATCCTGCTGAACAAGCGCGTGATCGTCACCGGCGACCAGATGGTGGCTGCGCAGGCGGTGACCGACGCCAACAGCGGTGCCCCGGCGGTCAGCGTGACGCTGAACAACGTCGGTGGCCAGCGCATGTTCGACTTCACCAGCGCCAACGTGAACAAGCCGATGGCGGTGGTGTACACCGAACGCGTGCCGACCGTGACCGTGGTCGACGGCCAGGAAGTGCGCGGCTTCAAGGTCAACGAGGAAGTGATCTCGGTGGCCAACATCAATGGCGTGTTCGGCAAGAACTTCCAGACCACCGGCCTGCAGAAGAAGGAAGCCGAAGATCTGGCCAAGCTGCTGAAGTCCGGCTCGCTGGCCGCGCCGATGGACTTCGTCGAAGAGCGCGTGGTCGGCCCGAGCCTGGGTGCCGAGAACGTCAAGAACGGCATGCGCGCCGTGGTCTTCGCCTTCCTGTTCACCCTGGTGTTCTTCAGCATCTACTACCGCATGTTCGGCATCATCACGTCGGTGGCGATGCTGTTCAACCTGCTGA
The DNA here is from genome assembly GCF_056393265.1 of Stenotrophomonas sp. Steno-C15. NCBI lineage: Bacteria > Pseudomonadati > Pseudomonadota > Gammaproteobacteria > Lysobacterales > Lysobacteraceae > Stenotrophomonas > Stenotrophomonas sp. Steno-C15. Next base: position 71,957 of record NZ_JBWJPF010000018.1, on the reverse strand, counting down.
TCGTGGTGGCGGTGATGTCGTTGTTCGGCGCGACCATGACCCTGCCGGGCTTCGCCGGCCTGGCGCTGTCGGTCGGCCTGTCGGTCGACGCCAACGTGCTGATCAACGAGCGTATCCGTGAAGAGCTGCGGGCCGGTGTTCCGGGCAAGACCGCGATCGTGACCGGTTACGAGCGCGCTTCCGGCACCATCCTCGACGCCAACCTGACCGGCCTGATCGTCGGCGTGGCACTGTTCGCATTCGGTACCGGTCCGCTGAAGGGCTTCGCGCTGACCATGATCATCGGTATTTTCGCCTCCATGTTCACCGCGATCACCGTGTCGCGTGCGCTGGCGACGCTGATCTACGGCCGCCGCAAGAAGCTCCAGAACGTGGCCATCTGACGGGACGACACGCACATGAAACTGTTTCCGCTGCACATCCTCCCGAACGACACCAAGATCGATTTCATGCGGTGGCGCCATGTCGCCATGGTCGTCACGATCATCGTGTTCCTGGCATCGATCGCCATCATCGGCTTCAAGGGCTTCAACTATGCCCTGGACTTCACCGGTGGCACCCTGATCGAGGCCCGCTTCGAGCGCCCGGTGGACGTCGAGCAGGTCCGCACCAAGCTCGAGCAGAGCGGCTTCGACGGCGCCCAGGTGCAGAGCGTCGGTGGCAGTACCGACCTGCTGATCCGCCTGGCGCCGCACGGTGAGCATGCCCCGGGTACCGGCGATTCCGCCGCCGAGGACAAGGCCACCGCGGCGGCCGTGGTCAAGGCGCTGTCCTCGGCCGACAACCAGGCGACGGTGCTGCGCAATGAGTTCGTCGGCCCGCAGATCGGCAAGGATCTGGCGATGAACGGCCTGTACGCCACCATCTTCATGCTGGCCGGCTTCCTGATCTACATCGCCGTCCGCTTTGAATGGAAGTTCGCGGTCACCGCCAGCATCGTGGCCATGTTCGACCTGATCGTGACGGTGGCTTACGTGTCCCTGCTGGGCCGCGAGTTCGACCTGACGGTGCTGGCCGGCCTGCTGTCGGTGATGGGCTTTGCGATCAACGACATCATCGTGGTGTTCGACCGCGTCCGCGAGAACTTCCGCAGCCTGCGCGTGGAGCCGATGGAAGTGCTGAACCGTTCGATCAACCAGACGCTGTCGCGTACGGTGATCACCGCGGTGATGTTCTTCCTGTCCGCACTGGCCCTGTACCTGTACGGTGGCAGCTCGATGGAAGGCCTGGCCGAAACGCACATGATCGGTGCGGTGATCGTGGTCATGTCGTCGATCCTGGTCGCGGTGCCGATGCTCACGATCGGCTTCCTGCGCGTGAGCAAGCAGGACCTGCTGCCGAAGGCCAAGGACATCGAGGCTCTGGCCCGCCGTCCGTAAGCGTTCGCGCTGCACGCAACGCACAGAGAACCCCGCGCAAGCGGGGTTTTTTGTTGGCAGGGCGTGCAGCCCTGCACCTGCCGAGGCAAAGGCAACATCAACAGCGGGCATTCTGCGGGATGGCGGGTCGGTGTCGGAGTGCGGGGACGCCGTAAACCCGTCCATGGGGGCTTGGCAGCCGCATCCATGCGGCTGACACCCCGCACTCCGACACCGCCCCACCTTCGACACGTTCACGCGGCTGTCGGTAGGTGTCGATCTTGGTCGACACATCTGTCAGATTTCGAATGAATTCAATCGTGTCGACCAAGGTCGACACCCACCAGAGCAGCATGCGGTTCCGACAGAACGCGGAAGACTGTCGAAGGCGGGGTGGGTCCGGTTGCGGGGGCGTGAGCGCCATGGATGGCGCGACCGAGCCTACATGGACGTACTTGCGGCGTCCCCCGCAACCGGACCTGCCCCGCCATCCCGCAGATAGCTCGCTTCTGACGTTGACGTTGACGTTGACGTTGACGTTGACGTTGATTCGGCAGGTGCAGGGTGCAACCCTGCAAAACAAACACCACCCTACGGCAGCGTCGGTTGTGCATTCGGCTCTCGCGCACTACGATCCTGCGGTTCGCGCGCGCAGGCGCGCCCTCCGATTCCTGCTGAGCGCCCTGCGCGCCGCATCTGCCAACCCGAGGTATCCATGGTCATCAAACCGCGCGTCCGCGGCTTCATCTGCGTCACCACCCATCCGACCGGCTGCGACGCCGCCGTCAAGCAGCAGATCGACTACATCCGCGCCCGCCCGCCGATCCAGAACGGTCCCAAGCGCGTGCTGGTGATCGGCGCCTCGACCGGCTACGGCCTGGCCGCCCGCATCACTGCCGCGTTCGGCAGCGGTGCGGCGACCCTGGGCGTGTTCTTCGAGCGTCCCGGCAGCGAGACCAAGCCGGGCACGGCGGGCTGGTACAACTCGGCGGCGTTCCACCGCTATGCCGATGAGGCCGGCCTGTATGCCAAGAGCATCAATGGTGATGCGTTCTCGGATGAAGTGAAGGCGCGCACCATCGAGATGATCAAGGCCGATCTCGGCCAGGTCGACCAGGTCGTCTACAGCCTGGCTGCGCCGCGCCGCAAGCACCCAAAGACCGGTGAAGTGATCAGTTCCACGCTGAAGCCGATCGGTGAGCCGATTACGCTGCGTGGCCTGGATACCGACAAGGAAGTGATCACCGAGACCACTTTGCAGCCGGCGACGCCGGAGGAAATCGCAGGGACCGTCGCAGTGATGGGCGGTGAAGACTGGCAGATGTGGATCGACGCGCTGGCCGATGCCGGCGTGCTGGCCAACGGCTGCACCACCACCGCCTTCACCTACGTTGGCGAAGAAATCACCCAGGCCATCTACTGGAATGGATCGATCGGCGCTGCCAAGAAGGATCTCGACACCAAGGTGCTGGGCCTGCGCGAGAAGCTGGCGAAGATCGGCGGTGATGCCCGCGTGTCGGTGCTCAAGGCCGTGGTCACCCAGGCGAGCTCGGCCATTCCGACGATGCCGCTGTACCTGTCGCTGCTGTTCAAGGTGATGAAGGAAAAGGGCACCCACGAAGGCTGCATCGAGCAGCTGGACGTGCTCTACGACATCCTCTACGGCGGCAAGGCCGACGGCGTGGCGATCGACCGCCTGCGTCACGATCTGGTCGATGGCGATGGCCATACCGTCGCGCTGGTCGATGAAGAAGGCCGCCTGCGTGCCGACTACAAGGAAATGGCGGCAGACGTGCAGGGCAAGGTGGTTGCACTGTGGCCGCAGGTGACCAACGAAAACCTGTACGAGATCAGCGACCTGGCCGGCTACAAGGCGGACTTCCTGCGCCTGTTCGGTTTCGGCGTTGAAGGCGTCGACTACGAGGCCGACGTCGATCCGGATGTGAAGATCAACAATCTGGTCGATATGACCTGATCGAAAAGGCCGGCGAAAGCCGGCCTTTTCACATAGGGCGCGCCGCTGTGCTCGCCGGGCATGGCCCGGCGCTAGCAGGCTCGTCGTGCATGGGCCGGCGTTACCCCGGCGCCCCTTGGTAGCGCCGGGCCATGCCCGGCGATGCGGGATCACCCGAAGTCGAAACTCATCGTCGGCAGCGCCGGACCGACGAAGTCGCCCTGCACGTAGTCCACGCCTGCACTGAACAGCAGCGTCATGGAGTTGGCATCGCTGACGAACTCGGCGATGGTGCGGATACCGGCCTCCTGCGCGCGCGCCGTGATCTGGCTGATGCGGTCGATGTTCTCGCGGGTCGCCGCCAGGTCGCTGGTGAATCCACGGTCCAGCTTGAGGAACTGCGGCTGGAAGTGGGCCAGCAGCTGGAACGAATCCAGGCCGGACCCGAACTGTTCCAGGCCAATGCGGCAGCCCAGCGGGGCCACGGCGGCCAGGAACTGCTGGGCGCTGCGCAGGTGGGTGAACACCTTCGCTTCCGGCGCATGCAGCCACAGGCGCTCGCCCGGAACCCCGTGCGCTTTCAGTTCACCACGCAGGGTGGCAATCATCTGCGGGTCGTCGAACGATTCGGGGGTGACCTTCACCAGCATCTGGGTGGCGCTGCCTTCGCGCGCGCGCTGCCCCAGCACCGTGATGGCCTTGGACACCACCCAGCGGTTGATCTCGGCCAGCAGCCCGTGTTCCTCGGCGATGCCAAGGAAAGCGGTGGGACTGAGCAGTTCACCGTTGTGCTCCAGTCGCAGATAGGCTTCGTACAGCTCCAGTGGCTCGCCCTGCAGGTTCAGTACCGGCTGGTAATGCAGCTGGAAGCCGTCGCCGTCCAGGGCTTCGCGGATGCGGCCGACCCATCGCTGCACGCGTTCTTCCTCGACCCGATCGACCGCGGCCGGATCGAAGATGCGACAGGTGTTGCCCAGCTCGGCGGCCGCCTGCGTGCACTCGCTGGCACGCGCCAGGACCTGGCCGATACTGGCGATCTTCTCGCCGACCTGGACACCGCCGATGCTCACGGTGACCGTGGCCGAACGCGCGCCGATGCTGAACACATGGGCGGCATATGCCTCACGGATGCGTTCGGCCAGTGCCACGGTCTGCGCATAGGGGCCGGCCTGCAGCACGGCGAAGCTGTGTTCGCCGAAGCGCGCCAGCTGCGCGTCCTCCCCCACGACATCGGCCAGCAGGGAGGCCAGCGCGCCGATGAGGGTATCGGCCGAGGCCAGCCCGATGTCCGGCATCAGCCGCGCATAGTGGTCGGGCTCGACCAGCAGCAGGCCGAACTGGCCCTCGCTGCGGCCAGCCTGGGCGACCGCACTTTCGACCTGCAGCATGAAGGTCGGCCGGTTCAGCAGGCCGGTCACCTGGTCGCGCTGGCGAAGATCCTCGACCTCTCGGGCCAGTTCCGGGTCGAACTCGATCCGGCGGCGGAACACGACCTGCAGGCAGGATTCGCCCTCATAGGTGGCTGCGGTGAATTCCATCGTTGCCGGAAACGCACTGCCATCCTGGTGGCGTGCATCGAGCTGGTACTGCGGTGGTGGCGCTTCGCCGCGGCTGAGGCTCTTCAGCAGCTGCTTGAAGTCATCAACATGCTGGGCGGCCACCATGTCCAGCAGCGAGATGCCCTCGATGTCGTCGAAATGCTCGTAGCCGAACATGTCCAGATAGGCATCGTTGGCGCGGATGTGCATGCCTTCGTGCACGTAGGCGATGGGTTCGCGGGAGGAGGCAATCAGCGCGTCGCAACGGCGCTCGGTCTCGCGCATCTGTGCCTCGATGCGGCGCAGCCCGCGGCGCGCCTGCAGGTCGACCCACTGGTCGCGGACCACCGCCAGCAGATGCTCCGGCCGTTGACGGAGGGCAAGGGCGCGGATGCCATGGCTGCTGGCCTGGACCAGCTCATCCTCGTCGATGCGCTCGGCCAGCAGCACCAGCGGAATGTCCTTGCCGCTGGCCGCGATGTGCTGGGCCACCAGCGGCAGCGGGATGCCCTGCGAGGGCGAGGCCAGCACCAGATCGATGGCCTGGTTGGCCAGCACCTGCGACAGCTCGGCCGAATCCTGCGGGCGCCAGGGGCGCACGGCGATGCCGCTGTTGCGCAGCGTGCTGACGATGGCTTCCGCATTCTCGCCGCTGTCGTCGACGATCAACAGGCGGATGGTGATGTCGTTCGCGTTCTGCATGCACTGCTCCCCAATCTGCGGATCTTGATACACGATGCACGGCGAGCCGTCCATGCGTGCAGGCATCCCGCACCCCGAACGGCGATGCGGTTCACACCACGCTGCCGGCGGCGTGGCCGCTGGCCCAGGCCCACTGGAAGTTGTAGCCGCCAAGCCAGCCGGTGACGTCCAGCACTTCGCCGACGAAATGCAGGCCCGGCACGCGCTTGGATTCCATCGTGGAGGACGAAACGTCGGCGGTGTCCACGCCGCCCAGCGTGACCTCGGCGGTGCGGTAGCCTTCGGTGCCACTGGCCACCAGCGGGAACGCACCCAGCAACTGCGCAGCCTGGCGCAGCTGGGGCTCATCCAGCTGCCGTACCGGGCGGTCCGGCAGCCAGTGTTCGCACAGGCGCTGGGCCAGGCGCTTGGGCAGGACCTCGGCCAGCACCGTGCGCAGTTCGGCGGCTGGCCGCTCCTGTTTCATCCGTCGCAGCCACTGGCCGGCATCCTGGCCGGGCAGCAGATCCAGTTCCAGTGCGTCGCCGGGTTGCCAGAAGGAAGAGATCTGCAGGATCGCCGGGCCGCTGACGCCACGATGGGTGAGCAACATGGAATTCTGGAACTGCATGCCGTTGCAGCGCGCCTCGATCGGCAGCGCGACACCGCTCAGGTCGGCCAGGCGCTCCTGGTGCCTGCCACTGAGGGTCAGCGGCACGAGTCCGGCGCGGGTCGGCAGCACGGCATGCCCGAACTGGCGTGCAATCTCGTAGCCGAAGCCGGTTGCGCCCAGGCTGGGGATGGACAGGCCACCGGTGGCGACCACCAGCGAGGCGCAGTGGAACATCCCCTGCGTGGTGTGCACACGGAAGCCATCCGTCCCGTGCTCGATGCGCTCGACGCTGCAGTGGGTACGGATGTGCGCACCCGCTGCCTGGCACTCGTCCACCAGCATCTTCACGATCTGCTTGGACGAAACGTCGCAGAACAGCTGCCCCAGCTCCTTCTCGTGATAGGCGATGGCATGGCGCTCGACCATCTCGATGAAGTGCCAAGGCGTATACCGGGCCAGCGCCGATTTGCAGAAGTGCGGATTGGCCGACAGGAAGTTGGCCGGGGTGGTGCCGGTGTTGGTGAAGTTGCAGCGGCCACCGCCGGACATCAGGATCTTCTTGCCGATCTTGTTGGCGTGATCGATCACCTGCACCTGGCGGCCGCGCCGGCCGGCGGTGATCGCGGTCATCAGGCCGGCGGCACCGGCACCGATCACCACGACGTCGCAGCGCGTCGTACTCATGCCTTGGCGCGCTTGCGCCAGGTGGGGATGATGTCGAGCTGGATCTGGTCGTTGAGGATCTGCACCTCGCCGTCCTGGATCAGCACGCTGAAGCGCATGGCACGCTGGATCTGCTGGCCCCACTGCTCGACGAAGGTGCCATCGAGGTCGATCACCGACAGGTTGTCGAAGCGCGCCAGGCCCTTGCCCTGCTTGCCCCACCAGATGTCGGACGCATTGCCGCCGTAGTTGACCACCTGCACCTGGCGGCTGCGGTTGCTGGCCTTGCGGATACGGGATTCATCGGGGTGGCCGAGGTCGATCCACTGCAGGATGTCGCCGGTGTAGTCGTGCTGCCACAGGTCCGGCTCGTCATCCGTACTCAGGCCCCGGCCGAATTCCAGGCGGTCGTCGGCGTTGAGGGCGAAGGTGAGCAGGCGCACCATCAGGCGCTCGTCGGTTTCCGACGGATGCTGGGCCAGGGTCAGGTTGTGGGTCGCGTAGTAGCCGCGATCCATGTCGCTGATCTGCAACTCGGCCTTGCGGATGGTGGCGGTGAGGGCCATGGGGGATCCGTCGACTAAAGAGGACAATGATAGAGGTTTGCTGCAGGGGTGTCCGTGGCCGGGGTGTCTGCCGCGCGTCAACGGTGGCACGCTTGCGGTTCCTGTTGCCGCCGGAGCGGACGCGATGACCCTGCCCAGCCGGCTGCAGCTGCCACCCGGCCATTGGCCGACCCTGCTGGACGGCCTGTGCGCACGCTTTCCGCGCATCGACCGCAGCCAGTGGCAGGACCGGTTCGCGCGCGGACGGGTACAGGATGCGCAGGGCAGGGCGCTGGCGGCGGACCAGCCGTGGCAGGTGGGGCTGGAAATCCTGTATTTCCGCGAGGTCAGCCACGAGCCGCGCATTCCGTTCAACGAGACGATCCTCTACCAGGACGAGCATCTGCTGGTGGTCGACAAGCCGCACTTCCTGCCGGTGACCCCGGCGGGTGCCCATGTCCGCGAAACCCTGCTGGCGCGGCTGGTGGCGCGGACCGGCAACGCGCAGCTGGCACCGCTGCACCGCCTGGACCGGCTCACCGCTGGGCTGGTCCTGTTCTCGCTGCGACCGGAGTCGCGCGATGCCTACCAGCGCCTGTTCCGCGAGCGCCGTATCGACAAGACCTACGAAGCGCTGGCCCCGGCGCTGCCGGCGCTGGACTTCCCGTTCGAGCGCCACAGCCGCATCGGCCCGGCACAGCCGTTCTTCCGCATGGGCGAAATGGAGGGCGAGCCGAATGCGAGTACCCGCATCGAGGTAATCGACGCGACAGGTCCGGTCTGGCGCTACCGCCTGCAGCCGAGAACCGGTCGCAAGCACCAGCTGCGCGTGCACATGGCGGCGCTGGGCGCGCCCATCATCGGAGACGACCTGTATCCGCAGCTGCGTCCGGCCGCGAGCGGGGCGCAGGCGCCGCTGCAACTGCTGGCGCGGGCGTTGTCCTTCGACGATCCCCTGAATGGGGGACGACGGGTGTTCAGCAGCCAGCGTCAGCTGGGCCCAGTGGTGGCGTGAGCCGGGCCCCGCCTCATCGCGCCACGCGGATGCGGGCCAACCAGCGGTCCAGCGCGCTGCCGAACGCCTGGCGGTCGCGCGCATGCAGGGGAGGCGGGCCCCCGGTCTGGACGCCGGCGCCGCGCAGCTCTTCCATGAAATTGCGTACCGACAGGCGCTGGGCGATGGTGTCGGCGGTGAACAGCTCCCCGCGCGGATGCAGGGCCAGCGCGCCTCGTTCGAGCACCAGCGCGGCCAGTGGAATGTCCTGGGTGACAACCAGATCGCCGGCGGCGACCCGTTCGACGATGGCGCTGTCAGCCACGTCCAGGCCCTGCGGCACCTGGAGGGAGCGGATCCAGCGCGAGGGCGGGGTGCGGATCCACTGGTTGGCGACCAGGGTCAACTCCAGGCCGACCCGCTCGGCGGCCCGGAACAGGATGTCGCGGATGACAACGGGGCAGGCGTCTGCGTCCACCCAGATGCGGGGACGGGGCAGTTCAGCCGGGGTTTCAGCTTCAGTCATTTACCCAGTGTAGGGTAGGAAAAACCTGAATGGGTCCCCGGATCCGGGCCCGACCGACTGCCAGCCCTTGCCACGCCTAGCGGGGGCGGGGTGGCGATGAATGCCGGGGCTATCGCTTTTTGGGGAAAACACGCGTATCGTGCGACCCACTGTGTTTGCTAGGGTCACCGTGAATCGTGGCCTGGTGCAGTTGATCTCACGATCCACTCATCGATCCGCTTTACCAACGCCTGCAACTCAGTCTCGGCCCCGATACCCGGTGGCTGCGATTTTTTTCAACATGTGTTTCAGGAGTTAGTAAATATGTCTGAACGTCAGACCGGCACCGTCAAGTGGTTCAACGACGCCAAGGGCTTCGGCTTCATCACCCCGGAAAGCGGCCCGGACCTGTTCGTGCACTTCCGCGCCATCCAGGGCACCGGCTTCAAGACCCTGCAGGAAGGCCAGAAGGTCACCTTCATCGCCGTCCAGGGCCAGAAGGGTATGCAGGCTGACCAGGTGCAGGCGGTCTAATCCGTCTGCTGCCCTCGGGTAGCCAGAACGCCGGAAGCGCAAGCTTCCGGCGTTTTTTTTGCGTCGGCGGGAGCAGGCACGGATCGAATCCACAGGCGCATGCGTGCAGGCGCGTTACGATGCTTGCACCCCTCTGGAGTCCTTTCATGCGCATCGTCCATCACCTCGAGAATTCCCGTTCGCTGCGCGTGCTGTGGATGCTGGAGGAGCTGGGGCTGGACTACGAACTGCGCCGTTACCCGCGCGACCCCAGAACGCTGCTGGCACCGCCGGCACTGCGCCAGGTACATCCGCTGGGGAAATCACCGGTGCTGCAGGACGGCGAGCAGGTGCTGGCCGAATCCGGCGCCATTCTTGATTACCTGGCTGACCGCTACGACACGCAGCGGCAGGTGTCGCCGTCGCCGATACCGGCCGAAGGTGCCGAGCGCATGGCCTATCGCTACTGGCTGCACTACGCCGAAGGCTCGGCGATGCCGCCGCTGCTGCTGACGCTGGTGATGAGCCGCATCCGCAACGCGCCGGTGCCGTTCTTCGTGCGCCCGATTGCCCGCAGCATTGCCGACAAGGCCGAGCAGAGCTTCGTCGGCCCGCAGCGCCGCCTGCACCTGGACTGGATGGAGCGCCGCCTGGCCGAGAGCCCGTGGTTCGCGGGTGAGCGTTTCACCGCGGCCGATATCCAGATGAGCTTCCCGATCCAGGCCGCAGCGGCGCGCGGAGGCGGACTGGACGACAAGCCGGCGCTGCGCGCGTTTCTCCAGCGCATCGGTGAACGCCCGGCCTACCAGCGCGCTGAAGCGCACGGCGGATCGCTGCAGGCGCTGCGCGGCGATTGAGGTCGGCGGCGTCCATCCCCATGTCAGGGCCATGGACAGCCCCTTCCCGCGATTCGACAACCGTCTGCTGACCGTCCTGCCGGGCGACCCGGAAGCCGGGCCCCGCCGGCGTGAAGTCCGAGAGGCGGCCTGGTCGTCGGTGATGCCGACGCCTGTCGCCGCGCCGACCCTGCTGGCCTGGTCGCCGGAGGTCGCCGCTCTGCTCGGCATCGATGTGGCTGAAGTGTCGAGCGGCACGTTTGCCCAGGTATTCGCTGGCAACGCGTTGTATCCGGGCATGCAGCCGTGGGCCGCCAATTACGGCGGGCACCAGTTCGGTCACTGGGCGGGCCAGCTTGGCGATGGGCGGGCGATCTCGCTGGGCGAGCTGGTTGCGCCGGATGGCCGGCACTGGGAACTGCAGCTGAAGGGTGCAGGCCCGACCCCGTACTCCCGTGGCGCCGACGGTCGCGCGGTGCTGCGCTCGTCGATCCGTGAATTCCTGTGCAGTGAGGCCATGCACCACCTCGGTGTACCGACCACGCGCGCGCTGTCGCTGGTCGGTACCGGCGAGCACGTGGTGCGCGACATGTTCTATGACGGCCGTCCGCGAGCCGAGCCCGGCGCGATCGTATGCCGTGTGTCGCCCTCGTTCCTGCGTTTCGGTTCGTTCGAACTGCCGGCCTCGCGCGGTGAGACGTCACTGCTGCAGCAACTGATGGACGCCTGCATCGCCCGTGATTTCCCCGAACTGGCAGGGCAGGGTGAGGCGCTGTACGGTGACTGGTTCGCGCAGATCGCGGTGCGCACCGCCGAGATGATCGCGCACTGGATGCGTGTCGGTTTCGTGCATGGGGTAATGAACACCGACAACCTCTCCGTGCTTGGCCTCACTCTCGACTATGGCCCCTATGGCTGGGTCGAGGACTTCGATCCGGACTGGACCCCGAACACCACTGACGCACAGGGCCGTCGCTACCGCTTCGGAACGCAGCCGCAGGTGGCGTACTGGAATCTGGGGCGGCTTGCGCAGGCGCTGTCGCCCTTGTTTGCCGACGTCGCGCCGTTGCAGGCGGGCCTTGCTGCCTATCAGGCCACCTTTGCCGCCTGCACGCGTCGCGATGCGGCGGCCAAGCTTGGCCTGGCAGCTGCCGATGATGCCGATCTGCAGCTCTACCAGCGCTGGCAGCAGCTGCTGCAGGACGGCGGCATGGACATGACCCTGTCCTGGCGCGCGTTGATGCGGATCGACCCGGCATCGCCCGATGCGGTGGCACTGGCTGAGGTCTATTACGACCGGGAGCGGCAGGAGGCCGTGCAGGTGCCGCTGCGGCAGTGGCTGCAGGACTACGCCGCGCGATTGCGGGCGGATCCTCTTCCGGCCGCCGAGCGCCTGGCGAAGATGGGCGCGGCCAATCCGCTGTACGTGCTGCGCAACTGGTTGGCGCAGGAAGCGATCGACCGTGCGGAACAAGGGGACATGGGCGGCGTACACGCCTTGCAGGATGTGCTGCGCGATCCGTACACCCAACGCGCCGGACGTGAGCATTTCGCCAGCAGGCGCCCGGCCTGGGCCGACGACCGCGCCGGCTGCTCGATGCTGTCCTGCAGTTCCTGAGCGGTGCTACGGCGCAGCCGTGCGCTTCGCCCGGCAAGTGCCAGTGCAGCCTTCCCTACAACGATGGTCGTACCCATTCAGTGCGATATTCGCACGCGTAGTCGATTACCGCACTTGAATGGTGCAGTGCGATAAACCTAATTTCACTTCCGCAGATTCAAAGCAGTCCAAGCGATCCACCCCTGGCGGGGCGAGGGCAGCACCCGACCCGGTGCTGAAGCCAGGTGCAGGGGAAGACCGCAGGATTTCCCTTCACCTGTGCGGAGTGATCGCATGCGTCGTCGCTTGTCCGTTGTTTCTCTGTTCCTGCTCGCCCAGTTGCCGACGCTGGCGTTGGCCTACCAGGCCGAACCGCCGCGCGGGCCCCTGCAGGTGCTGCGCGTGGACCGCTACGCCGACGACACCCGTCCCGGCTCCCTGCGCTGGGCGATCACCACCGCCAACACCGCGCCGGGCCGCTATCGCATCGAGATCGACGCGGTGGGTACCGCGCCCCATGTGATCAAGCCGACCTCGCCGCTGCCGGAGATCAAGGGGCCGGTGCAGATCATCGGCACGTCCTGGGGCCGCGATGGCCAGTACATCGCCATCGACGGTTCGGCCTACGTCACCGGCACCGGCACCGACGCCTGTCCGGGCGCCGAGCCGGGCCAGTCGGGCACCAACGTGCGCACCACCACGCTGCCGGGGCTGGTCCTGCGGGATACCCAGGGCGTTGAACTGGCCGGTCTGGAGATCCGCAATTTCTGCATCGGTGTGCTGGTCAACCGCTCCAGCCACAACGAGATCCACGACAACCGCATCGTCGCCAACAAGGGCGGCGCCGGCATCATGCTCACCGGGGACGACGGCACAGGGCAGTCCACTGCCACCACCACCGTGCACAACCGCATCGTGCGCAATGAATTCCTCGACAACGGCGATGGACTTGAGCTGACCCGTGGCGCGGCCTGGAACCTGGTGGCCGACAACCTGTTCCAGTCCACCCAGGCCAACCCGGAACCGTCGCAGGGCATCGAAATCCTCTGGGGCAACGACAACAGCGTGGTACACAACCGCTTCGTCGATTACTCCGATGGCCTGCAGATCAACTGGGGCAACCGCAACTACATCGCCGCCAACACCTTCACCGGCAATTCGCTGGGCCTGAGCATCACCGGCAGCGGCAACGTGGTCGATGGCAACATCATCACCGGCAATGGCATCGGCATCGGCGTGCGCCCGCAGCCGGTCAGTGCGCCGAACCGCTTCACCGCCAACCGCATCTTCGGCAACGGCCTGCCGATCGAGCGCTGCGAGGCCGGCGGCGCCTGCGTGAAGGGCCAACCGCGCGGCGCCATCGTGTTCGGCGTGCCGGGCCTGGAACACGCCAGCTTCGTCGGTTCACGTGGTCGTGGTGTCGACAATGATCCGTCCAAGCGTGCGCGCATCTGCTCCGCTGCCGGCCAGACCGACTGCCAGCCGCTGCCGAACCTGGGCCAGGCGGCGCCGCAGCTGACTGGCGTGCAGGGCGAGGGTACGCAGCGCCAGTTGATCGGTCGTTTCCAGGGCACGCCCGACAGCCGTTACCAGGTCGAAGTGTTCGGCAACCGCGCCGCCAGCGGCAGCGAGGCCGAGTGGGTGCTGGGCAGCGTGCAGGCGCGCACCGATGCGCAGGGGCAGGGCCGTTTCACCTTCCCGCTCGGCGCCGCGGCAGATGCTGCGGCTGCCGGCAGCCTGACCGCCACGGTCACCTCGGCGCAGGGCGCCACCTCCCCCCTGAGCGCGCCGCTGTCGCTGCGCTGATCATCTCCACGAGACCGCGATCATGAATCTTGCGAAACCCGTTTCCCTGGCCGTCCTGGCCACCGCGCTGCTGCCCTGCATCGCCAGCGCGCAGTCGAGCAACCGCTACGAAGGCAGGACCCTCACTGGCGACTGGGGCGGCACCCGCACCGATCTGTTCGAGCGTGGCATCGCCTTCCGCGGCGACTACGTGGGTGAAGCCATGGGTGTGGTCGATGGAGGCTACGGCGAAACCGGTGCGCGCTATGCGCAGCAGGTGCGCGTTGGCGTGGACCTGGACATGGGCACGCTGGCCGGCTGGAACGGCGGTGCCTTCCACTTCACCCTCAACGACCGTCGCGGCCGCAGCACCTCGGTGGACTTCGTCGGCAACCGCTTCCCCATCCAGGAAGCGTACGGCGGCCAGTACACGCGGCTGACCGAACTGAGCTACGACCAGACCTTCAACGCGGGGCAGTCGTACTACAAGCTGGGCTATTACGCGATGGGCAACCAGTTCGGCCTGCACAGCCTGCTGACCCACTTCGTCAATGCGGCGTTCTGCGCGCACCCGCTGGCGATGTCGGGCAACAGCGGCTGGTACAACTACCCCGTGGCACGCTGGGGCGGTGAGTTCGCCCAGCAGGTCAGCCCGGCCGTCAACGTTCGCACCGGCTGGTTCCAGGTGAATCCGAACCTGGGTGGCAACATCGAACGCAACGCGTTCCGTCCGCTCGCTTCCGGTACCACCGGTTCGCTGTTCCCGGTGGAAGTGACCTGGACCCCGGCCAAGGGCAGCCGCTACGCGGGCGTCTACAAGTTCGGCGGTTACTACGACACCTCACGCGTGGACAAGCGCGGTCTGGATGCTTCGCCGACGACCGGGCGCCACGGCGCCTACGTGCTCGCCGAGCAGCGTCTGACCCGGGAATCGGCCGATCCCAGCCGCGGCCTGACTGCGTTCGCGCAGTACATGGTGTCCGACACCGACACCGCGCAGATCAAACGCTGGTATGCGCTGGGCGGGGTTTACCAGGGCATTGGCTCGCGCGCCCAGGACAGCATCGCGCTGGGCTACGTAGGCGCCGACATCAACAACCGGCTGGTCGATGCGCGCCGGGCCACGCTGGCCGCCGGTGGCGTGCCTGGCGATTCGCCGCTGTACAACCTCAGCCAGGCCGAGGAGCTGTTCGAACTGTCCTACAGCGTCCAGGTAAACCCGTGGCTGATGATCCGCCCGGATGTGCAGTACATCGTCAACCCGGGCACGTTCAACTACAGCGGTACCGACAACGCCTGGGCCGTGGGCGTACAGGCCAAGGTGACCTTCTGATGGCCATGCGCTCCTTCCATGCTCTGGTGACCGCCATGAAGTTTCCGCTCGCTCCGGTTGTGCTGGCCGGTGCACTGTGCGCCGTCCCGGCGCTGGCCCTGGCCGCACCGCCGCCGGCGGTACTGCAGGTCGGCCAGTTGCGTATCGGCGAGGGCCATCCCCGCACCATCGTGCCGATCACTGGCGCCACCGCTGACGTGGCCCTGCAGCAGGCGGCGGCCATCGCTGCCAGCAAGGCCACCGACATCGCCGAGTGGCGCATCGACTACCTGGACATCGCCACCGATGGCAAGGCGCTGGTCACGCTGGGCAAGCGCATCCAGGCCACGCTGGGCGGCAAGCCGGTCATCGTGACGTTCCGCACCAAGGCCGAGGGCGGCGCCAAGCCGATCAGCGATGCCGACTACGGCGCGCTCTACGCGACGCTGCTGCGCGGCGGCGTGGCCCAGCTGATCGACGTGGAGATGTTCCGTGATCCGAAGGTGGTGCAGGCGCTGGTGGCGCAGGCGCACAAGGCCGGCGTGAAGGTGGTGATGTCCAACCATGACTTCCACGCAACGCCGCCCCGCGATGAGATCGTCGCGCGCCTGCTCAGGCAGCAGGCGCTGGGTGCGGACGTGCTGAAGATCGCGGTGATGCCGCGCGACGCAGGCGACGTGCTGGCCCTGCTCGATGCCACCTGGCAGGTGCGCCAGCAGAGCGACAGGCCGCTGCTGACCATGTCGATGGGGGGCACCGGTGTGGTCTCGCGCCTGGCTGGTGAAACCTTCGGCCAGGCGCTCACCTTCGGCATGATCGGCACTCCGTCGGCACCGGGCCAGGTCGAAGTCGATCGCCTGCAGGACGTCCTGCAGGTCATCCACGCATCCAGCCAGGCCGGTCACTGAGACCTTCCCCGCCGGACGTTCCACCGCATCACGCTGTTGCAGGAAACCGCCCCATGAGCCACGCCGCCCCCGCACCCTCGCTTGTCCTGGAACGGATGAGTCCCTTCCAGTGGACCGCCATCGCCATCTGCGTGCTGTTGAACATGCTCGATGGCTTCGATGTGATGGTCATGGCCTTTACCGCGCCGCATGTGTCGGCGGACTGGGAGCTGTCGGGCAAGGTGCTGGGGATGATGCTCAGCGCCGGCCTGGTCGGCATGGCGCTGGGCTCGTTCCTGCTGGCGCCGCTGGCCGATCGCTGGGGCCGGCGGCCGATGATCGTGTGCTGCCTGCTGATCCTGACCAGCGGCATGGCGCTGTCGGCGCTGGCTGCCAACGCCTGGCAGCTGGGCGCGCTGCGCGTGTACACCGGCATCGGCATCGGCGGCATGCTGGCCGGCGTGGGCGTGATCACCGCCGAGTACGCCAATGCCAAGTGGCGCAGTACGGCGGTCGCGCTGCAGGCCACCGGCTATCCGATAGGCGCCACCGCCGGCGGTCTGCTGGCGGCGTGGATGCTGGAACACTGGTCCTGGCACAGCGTGTTCCTGATCGGCGCCGTGGCGTCGCTGGTGTGCATTCCGCTGGTGCTCAGGTGCCTGCCCGAATCGCTGGATTTCCTGGTTGCGCGTCGCCCGGCCGATGCGCTGCCGCGCCTGAACGCACTGCTCTCGCGCATGCGCATGCCGCAGCTGCAGGCGCTGCCGCCGTCGCCGCTGCGTGATGGCCAGCGGCAGGGCTATGCGGCGCTGTTCGTGGGTGACCTGCGGCGCGTCGCGCTGCTGATCGCGTTGGCCTTCTTCCTGCACATGTTCGCCTTCTACTTCGTGCTGAGCTGGACGCCGAAGCTGCTGGTCTCTGCCGGTGTCTCCGCCCAGCAGGGCATCACCGGAGGCGTGCTGTTGAATCTGGGCGGCATCGTCGGCGGCAGCCTGTTCGGCTGGCTGGCCTCGCGCTGTTCGCTGTCGAAGCTGACCGCCGGTGCGCTGCTGCTGGCGATGGTGTCGATGCTGGGCTTTGCCGCCTTCAACACGCAGCTGGGCATGGCCTTCCCGTTGGCGTTCGTGATCGGTGCAGCACTGTTCGCCGCGATGGCGGGCCTGTATGCCGCGGCGCCGGTGGTGTTCGCCGCGCAAGTGCGGACCACCGGTCTGGGCTGGGCCATCGGCATCGGCCGCGTCGGTGCGATCCTCTCGCCGCTCACGGTGGGTGTGCTGGTGGATGGCCACTGGCGGCCCTCCGCGTTGTATGTGCTGTGCGCGCTGCCGCTGCTGCTTGCGGCCTGGGCGTGCCTGGGTCTGCGCGTGGGCGTGGGCCGGAACCAGCGTTGAACCGCGAGGGAGTCGTTGACTCAATGTGCGATTATCGAATCATGAGTGCGAATATCGCATTGACCGGACGGAGTGCCATGGCGACCATGTCGAGGCCGTGTTTTCCCTTCGCAGTGGCTCTGAAGCGAGGCGGTGATGACCGCTGGCGCGCAGGGCAAGGAGCAATGCAGTGATCGACAAGACCGTGGCCAGCGTGGAAGCAGCGGTGGCCGATATCCATGATGGCGCCACCGTGATGATCGGCGGCTTTGGCACGGCGGGCATGCCCGACGAGCTGATCGACGCGCTCATCGCACAGGGTGCGCGCGAGCTGTGCATCATCAACAACAACGCCGGCAACGGCGATACCGGCCTGGCCGCGCTGATCAGGCACAAGCGCGTGCGTCGCATCGTCTGCTCGTTTCCGCGCCAGGCCGATTCGCAGCATTTCGACGCCGCCTACCGCGCCGGTGAGATCGAACTGGAGCTGGTGCCGCAGGGCAATCTGGCCGCGCGCATCCACGCGGCGGGTTCCGGCCTGGGCGCGATCTTCACCCCGACCGGCTACGGCACCGAGCTGGCGCAGGGCAAGGAGACGCGTGAGATCGACGGGCGTCACTTCGTGCTTGAGTACCCGCTGCACGCTGATTTCGCGCTGATCAAGGCCGACCGCGGCGACCGTTGGGGCAACCTGGTGTACCGCAAGACCGCACGCAACTTCGGCCCGCTGATGGCGATGGCCGCGCGCTGCGCCATCGTGCAGGTGCGTGAGGTGGTGCCGCTGGGTGAACTGGACCCGGAGGCCGTGGTGACCCCGGGCATCTTCGTGCAGCGCGTGGTGCCGGTGGCCGCAGCGGGGGTGCAGGCATGAACAAGCTCAGCCGCGAACAGATGGCCGCGCGCGTGGCGCGCGACATTCCCGAAGGTGCCTACGTCAACCTGGGCATTGGCCTGCCGACCACGGTGGCCAATTTCCTGCCGGCCGACAAGGAGATCTTCCTGCAGTCGGAGAATGGCCTGCTGGGCATGGGACCGGCGCCGGCGCCTGGCCGGGAGGATCCGGATCTGATCAATGCCGGCAAGCAGCCGGTCACCCTGCTGACCGGGGGCTGCTATTTCCACCATGCCGATTCGTTCGCGATGATGCGTGGCGGCCACCTCGATATCTGCGTGCTGGGTGCCTTCCAGGTCTCGGTGCAGGGCGACCTCGCCAACTGGAGCACCGGGGCCCCCGATGCGATTCCGGCCGTGGGCGGCGCGATGGACCTGGCCATCGGTGCCAAGCAGGTGTTCGTGATGATGGACCTGTTCACCAAGAAGGGCGAGAGCAAGCTGGTGACCGAGTGCAGCTACCCGTTGACCGGGCTACGCTGCGTGTCGCGCGTATACACCGATGTGGCGGTGTTCGATCTGGGGGCTGATGGCGCGATCGTGCTGGAGATGGTGGAAGGCATGGATATCGGACAACTGCGTGAACTGACCGGCCTGCCGCTGGCACTGGCCGAGGGAGCCTGAGATGAGCCTGCACGAGACCTACATCGTCGATGGCATCCGTACCCCGATCGGTCGCTATGGTGGTGCGCTGTCCGGCGTGCGCGCCGACGACCTCGGCGCGATTCCGCTGAAGGCACTGCTGGCGCGCCACCCGCAGCTGGATCCGGCGCTGGTCGAGGACGTCTACCTCGGCTGTGCCAACCAGGCCGGCGAAGACAACCGGAACGTTGCGCGCATGAGCCTGCTGCTGGCCGGCCTGCCGGTGACGGTGCCGGGCAGCACGATCAACCGCCTGTGCGGGTCGGGCCTGGATGCGATCGGCACGGTGGCCCGTGGGATCGCCACGGGCGAGCTGGGTCTGGCCATTGCCGGTGGTGTGGAGTCGATGTCGCGCGCGCCATTCGTGATGGGCAAGGCGACCTCGCCGTTCGCCCGCGACCAGCAGATTGAAGACACCACCATGGGCTGGCGCTTCATCAACTCCCGCCTGCGCGAGCTGCATGGCGTGGAGACCATGGGCCAGACCGCCGAGAACGTGGCCGAGCGCTACGCCATCAGCCGCGAGGACCAGGATGCGTTCGCGCTGCGCAGCCAGCAACGCACCGCCGTCGCGCAGGCGCGTGGATTCTTCGATGGCGAAATCGAGGCGGTGGAGGTGCCGGGCCGCAGGCGCGGCGAGACCGTGATTGTCGACCGCGATGAACATCCGCGCGGCGATACCACCGCAGACGCCCTGGCTGGACTGAAGCCGCTGTTCCGGCAGCCCGGAACGGTGACCGCAGGCAATGCCTCGGGCATCAATGATGGTGCCGCGGCATTGCTGCTGGCGTCCGGTGCGCAGGTCAAGGCGCTGGGCCTCACCCCGCGCGCACGCATTCTCGGCTTTGCCAGCGCCGGCGTGGAGCCGGCAATCATGGGCATGGGCCCGGTGCCGGCCAGCCAGAAGCTGATGACGCGCCTGGGCCTGACCATTGCCGATTTCGATGCCATCGAACTGAACGAAGCCTTCGCCTCGCAGAGCCTGGCCTGCATGCGCCAGCTGGGCCTGGCCGATGATGCCGCGCACGTGAACCCCAACGGCGGCGCCATCGCACTGGGGCACCCGCTGGGCATGAGCGGTGCGCGCCTGGCCCTGACCCTGCTGCGCCAGCTGGAAGCCACCGGGGGCCGGCGTGGCCTGGCCACGATGTGCATCGGCGTGGGGCAGGGTGTAGCCCTGGCCATTGAGCGCGTGTGAGCCCCAACGAACCCATGATCTGCACGACAGCCGCGGCCTGCGGGCCGCTCGCCAACAGGAGTACGCCATGAGCGATCCCACTCAACTGCGCGGCTACCGCACGCCGTATCCCGGCAGCCAGCCGCCGCGCATCCACCTGCCGTATGCCTCCACCGCGCTGCGTGGCCCGGGTACCGATCCGATCGCCATCCCGGTGACGCTCTCGGAAGTGACCGGCCCGAGCATCAACCGCATCACCCTGGGTGAGCACGCCGCGGACCTGACCGCAGGTTTCCCCGGCCAGCCGCAGGGCGAGCGCATCATCGTCAGCGGCCGCGTGCTGGACGAGAATGGCCGCCCGGTGCGCAACACCGTGGTCGAGGTATGGCAGTGCAACGCTGCTGGCCGTTACCTGCACAAGGGTGACCAGCACGATGCACCGCTGGATCCCAACTTCAAGGGCACCGGCCAGGTGCTGACCGACAGCGAAGGCCGTTATCGCTTCACCACCATCAAGCCCGGCGCCTACCCGTGGCGTAACCACTACAACGCCTGGCGCCCGGCGCACATCCATTTCTCCCTGCATGGCGATGGCATCGGCCAGCGGCTGGTTACGCAGATGTACTTCCCCAACGACCCACTGCTGGCGTTCGATCCCATCTACAACTGCGTGGACGATGCCAACGCGCGCGAGCGCATGGTGTCCTCGTTCGATTGGGAAAACACGGCCAACGAATTCGCGCTGGGTTACCGCTTCGACATCGTGCTGCGCGGTCGCAAGATGACCGTCTGGGAGTAAGACCATGAGTTTCCAATCCACTCCGTGGCAGACCGTCGGCCCGTACTACCGCCTGGGCCTGGAACCGCTGTACCGCACCGACATCGCCCCGGCCACCGCGCAGGGCGAACGCGTGCACGTGCAGGGCCAGGTGTTCGATGGCAATGGCGTGCCGGTGTCCGATGCCGTGCTGGAGATCTGGCAGGCCGACGCACAGGGCATCTATGCCCACGGCGAAGACCCGCGCCGTGACGACCGCGACCCGGCCTTCGATGGCTGGGGCCGCGTGCCGACCGATGAGCAGGGGCGGTTTGCCTTCAGCACCGTCAAGCCGGGCCGCGTGCCGGGCCTGCGTGGCGAGCCGCAGGCACCGCACCTGATCGTGCTGGTGTTCATGCGTGGCCTGCTGCAGGCCGTGCGTGGCCGCATCTACTTCAGCGACGAGGCCAGCAATGGCGAGGACGGCATCCTCGCGCTGGTGCCGCCCGAGCGCCGTTACACGCTGGTTGCGCAGGCGCAGGGCAAGGGTCTGTACCGGTGGGACGTGCACATGCAGGGCCCGGATGAGACGGTCTTCTTCGCCTACTGATCGCGGCGCGCGCGACGCGCCTTCCGGTCACTCCACGCCCGCACGCAGCGCGCGCGGGTAAGCTGTGGCCACCCAGGATGGACTGCACCGATGAGCCTCTCCCCAACGCTGCTGGGCGGTCTGTTCGGCGATTCTGCCGTCGACGCCGTGTTCAGTGATCAAGCGCGCCTGCAGGCGATGCTGGACGTCGAGCGCGCGCTGGCACGCGCGCAGGTGCGGTGCGGGGTGATTCCCGCCTCTGCACTGGCCCCGATCGAAGCGGCCTGCCGCGCCGACCTGTATGCGCTGCCGGCGCTGTCGGCCGCCACCGCGCTGGCTGGCAACCCGGCCATTCCATTGGTCAAGGCGCTCACTGCGCAGGTCAAGGCGAATGATGCCGAAGCCGCGCGCTGGGTGCACTGGGGTGCCACCAGCCAGGACATCATCGACACCGGCGCCGTATTGCAGCTGCGCACGGCGGTCGGTCACGTGCAGGCGCGACTGCAGGCGCTGTGCACGGCGTTGGCGCGGCTGGCCGAGGCCGAGCGCGGCACCGGTCTGCCGGGACGCACGCTGCTGCAGCAGGCCGTGCCGGTAACCTTCGGGTTGAAGGCCGCCGGTTGGCTTGATGCCCTGCAGCGCAGCCAGCGGCGCCTGGATGCGCTGGCCGAAGACACTCTGGTGCTGCAGTTCGGTGGCGCCGCGGGCACGCTGGCCTCGCTGCAGACGCGCGGGTTGGACGTGGCCGAGGCCCTGGCTGCCGAGTTGCAGTTGCCGCTGCCGGCGCTGCCCTGGCACACCGCACGTGATCGTATCGCCGAACTGGGCAGCGTGTTCGCGCTGCTGACCGGCAGCCTAGGCAAGATCGCCAGCGATATCGTGCTGCTGATGCAGTCCGAGGTGGCGGAGGCCTTCGAGCCGGCCGGGGAGGGCAAGGGGGGCTCCTCGGCGATGCCGCACAAGCGCAATCCGGTGGGCTGCGCGGCGGCCATCGCCGCCGCCACGCGCGTGCCGGGCCTGCTGTCCACGTTGTTCAGCGCCATGCCGCAGCCGCACGAGCGCGCGGCCGGGCAGTGGCATGCCGAATGGGAGACCGTGCCGGAGATCGTCCGCCTGTGTGCGGGCAGCCTGGCCCAGGTGGAGATGGTGGTGCAGGGCCTGCAACTGGATCGCGCACGCATGCGCCAGCATCTGGACAGCCATGGCGGCCTGCTCTATGCCGAGGCCGTGGCGGTCACCCTGGGCGAGCGTATCGGCAAGTCGGCCGCGCACGCCCTGGTGGAGCAGGCCGCGAAGCAGGCGCTGGCGCAATCGCAGCATCTTCGCGACGTGCTGGCGCAGACGCCGGAGGTCACCGCGCAGCTTTCCGCTGCACAACTGGATGCCCTGTTCGCTGCCGACAGCTGGCGCGGCATGGCCGATACCTGGATCGACCGCGTGCTCGCGCGCGGCTGATCCCACGTTCACCGCTGGAGCACGCATGCCCTTCCTCGACCTTCCGCAGCACCGCCTGCATTACCAGACCGAGGGCCGTGCCGACGCGCCATGGCTGACGTTCTGCAATTCGCTCGGTACCGACCTGGGCATGTGGCAGCCGCAGGTGGATGCGCTGGCCTCGCAGTATCGAATCCTGCGTTATGACCGTCGGGGCCACGGCCAGTCCAGCGCTCCGCCGGGCTTGTACACCGTGGCCGAACTGGGCGCCGACGTGCTGGCCCTGTGGGATCACGTGGGCGTCGAGCGCAGCCATTTCTGCGGTCTTTCGATCGGTGGTCTGACCGGGCAGTGGCTGGGCGTGCATGCGGGCAACCGGCTGCGCACGCTCACCGTGGCCGCCACCGCGGCGAAGATCGGCACGCTGGAGAGCTGGCAGGCGCGTATGGCCCAGGTCCAGCACGATGGCTTGTTGCCCCTCGTGGATGGCACCCGCGAACGCTGGTTCACCGCTGCCTTCGCACAGACCCATGCCAGCCAGGTGGAAGAGATCCTGCAGGTATTCCTGGCGACCCGCGTCGACGGTTACGTCGGCTGCTGCAACGCTGTGGCAACGGCCGACTTCCGCGATGTGCTGGGCCGCATCGGCGTGCCGCTGCTGGCCATTGCCGGTGATGATGATCCGGTGTGCGTGCCGACCGATCTGCAGGCAATCGCCGAGGGCGTGGCCCATGGCCACTACGCCGCTGTCCCGGGCCGCCACATGTGCAACCTGGAGTCGCCGCAGGCATTCACTTCCGCACTGGCTGCGCATCTTTCCGCGCAGTACTGACCCCCGCATAACAGGTAGACCACGATGGACGAACAGGAACGCTACGAAGCCGGCCTTGCGGTGCGCCGCCAGGTGCTGGGCGAGGCACACGTTGAACGCTCGCTGCAGGCGCGCACCGATTTCACCACCGAATTCCAGGACTTCATCACCCGCACAGCGTGGGGCACGGTGTGGACGCGTGAGGGGCTGCCGCGGCATACGCGCTCGCTGCTGACCATCGTGATGATGGTGGCGCTGGGCCACGACGAGGAGTTCAAGCTGCACATCCGTGCCGCCCGCAACAACGGCGTCACGCCGGAGCAGATCAAGGAAGTGCTGCTGCAGGCTGCGATCTACTGTGGCGTGCCTGCGGCCAACCACGCCTTCGCGCTGGCTAAGCCGATTCTGGAAGAGCAGGCCGCCGAGGGCTGATGCCGGTTCCGCCGGGGGGGGCCGGCGCTACCGGGCCGCGTTGTGGTAGCGCCGGGCCATGCCCGGCGAGCGCAGCGGCCGACGATGACGCCGGGCCATGCCCGTCGGCGTGCCTCAATTCAACAACGTGCCCAATCGCTGCGCCGCTTCACGCAGGCGCGGCAGCAGCTGGGTCTGCATCACGCCCAGACCTATACGGCCCGCCTGGGTGCCGATGTTCAACGCACCAATCACGTCACCGCTGCGCGAACGCACAGGCACTGCGATCGAGCGCAGGCCGATCTCCAGTTCCTGGTCGACCAGGGACACACCTTCGCGGCGCACCTTCTCCAGCGTGTCCAGGAAATCATCCATGCGGGTGATGGTGCGCTCGGTGCGCGGCCGCAGCGGATTGCGTTCCAGATAGCCTTCCAGCGTGTCGCGCGGCAACGCCGCGAGCAACACGCGGCCCATCGATGTGCAGTAGGCAGGCAGACGGCTGCCCGCGCGCAGTCCAATCGACATGATGCGTACGGTTTCCGCACGTGCCACGTACAGGATGTCGTCGCCGTCCAGCACGCCCAGCGAGCAGGATTCATGCACGTCGTCGCGCAGGGCATCGAGCACCGGCTGCGCTGCGGCGGTCATCGACGACGACGCCACATAGGCACCGCCCATGCCCAGCACGCGCGGCAGCAGCACGTAGCCACGGCCCTGTTCGCCGACATAGCCCAGCTTTTCCAGCGTATACAGCACGCGCCGCACCGCGGCACGCGAGATGCCGGTATCGGTGCTGATCTGTGACATGGTCACTTCGCGCGGGTGCTGCGAGAACACGCTCAGCACGGCCAGGCCGCGACCGAGCGATGTCATGAAGTCCGGATCGCCCTGGTTGTCCTGGATCTGCTGCATCAGCTCATGGGCCAGGCCACGGTCCTGCGGCGGGGCAGGAGCGCGCTTGGGGCGACGGCTGGGAGGAACGGCGGCAGGCATGGCAGCAGCTTTCATCGGGTTCGACCTTGCATGGTAAGCGCTCGCACCAGCAACCGGTACCCGGGTAGCGCCGCCCGGCAGGCGACGCTACGGGGCAGGGTTCACCTGCGCTCGGGCAGCGCGTAGGCAATCACGTAATCGCCGCGGTCCGGCGACTGGCGGGCGCCACCGGCGGAGATCACCACGTACTGACGGCCGGTCTTTGGCGAGACATAGGTCATCGGCGTGCCCTGGCTACCCACCGGCATGCGTGCTTTCCACAGCTCATCGCCGGTACGGCTGTCGTAGGCACGCAGGTAGTAATCCTGCGTGCCCGCGAAGAACAGCAGGCCTGACTGGGTGGCCAGCGAACCGCCCAGGGTCGGCATGCCGATCGGGATCGACAGGCCCATCTTGATGCCCATCGGACCGGTGTCCTTCACCGTGCCCACCGGTACCTGCCAGACCAGTTTGCGGGTCGCCAGGTTGATCGCCGACATCGTGCCGAACGGGGGCTTCTGGCAGGGAATGCCAAGCTTGGACAGGAAGCGGTCGCGCAGCGAACCATAGGGCGTGCCGGTCTGCGAGGCCGCGCCCATTTCTACGCCGCCGTCGCCGCTGCTCATCTGCGCGCGCGGAATCAGCTTGGTCCACAGGCCCAGGCGCATGTCATTGACGAACAGATAGCCCGTGGTCGGGTCGACCGAGGCGCTGCCCCAGTTCATGCCGCCCAGCGAACCCGGCCATTGCAGCGCCAGGTCTTCGCCCGGCGGCGTGTACATGCCGTCGTAGCGGAACTGCTTGAACTGGATGCGGCACAGCATCTGGTCGATCGGGGTGGCTCCCCACATGTCCGACTCGGTCAGCGTTTCCGCGCCGATCTGCGGCAGGCCCACCGACAGCGGCTGGGTGGCGGCGTAGCGCTCGCCCTCGGCGTTGCCCTGCGGCGCCGGAATGTCGCGCACTTCGCTGATCGGCACGCCGGTCTGCCGGTTGAGCATGAAGATCTGCCCGGCCTTGGTGACCTGCAGCAGCGCCGGCAATGTGCCGCCCTTGCCGTCGGGTACATCGATCAGGGTCGGCTGTGCGGGCAGATCGTAGTCCCACAGATCGTGGTGTACGGTCTGGTACACCCAGCGTTCCTTGCCGGTGGCGACGTCGAGCGCGACCACGGCAGAGCTGTACTTGTCGTCCTGCGGCGTGCGTTCGCCGGCCCACTGATCCGGCGTGGTGTTGCCGGTGGGCAGGTAGACCAGGCCCAGTTGCGGGTCGTAGGCCATCGACGTCCACACATTCGGCGTCGCACGGGTGTAGTGGATCGACGGATCCAGCGGCACGTCCGGGGTCTCCTTTGAAAGATCCCAGATCCAGACCAGCGCACCGGTGCGCACGTTGTACGCACGCACCACGCCGGACGGTTCACCCACTTCGATGTTGTCGGCCACCCGACCGCCGACCACGATCAGCTCGCCCGCCACCAGCGGCGCGGCGGTGAGGGTGTAGAAACCGGGCTTGATCTCGCCCATGCCGACCTTCAGGTCGACCACCCCGTTGCTGCCAAAGTCCGGGCAAAGGGCACCGGTGTTCGCATCCAGCGCGAACAGGCGGGCGTCGATGGAGGTCATCAGGATGCGCTTCCCGCACAGCGCCGGGCCGGTGCTCGCCACGTCAGTGGCCGGCACTGGTGCCGGTGTAGCCGTCGTCGCGGCGGCCGGTGCGGTAGTCGCATCGAAATAGCCCAGGCCCCGGCAACGCTGCCAGTTCGGTGCGGTGGCCTTGGGATCGAAGGCCCAGCGCTGCTTGCCCGAATCGGCATCAACGGCGATCACCTGGTTGTGCGGGGTGCACAGGTACAGGGTGTCGCCGATCTGCAGCGGGGTGTTCTGGTCTTCGGCGCCGAAGCCGTTGCTTTCCGGTACATCGCCGGTACGCGCGGTCCAGGCCACCTGCAGCTCTTTCACATTGGCCGGGGTGATCTGGTCCAGTGCGGCAAAGCGGGTACCGGCGGTGGTATTGCCCCAGTGCATCCAGTCGCGCTGCTCAGCGCCCTTGGCCACGGGCACTACGGGGGGTGTGGTGCCCTGCGCCGCCTGCACGGGACGCGGCTGGAACGCTGCGAATGCAGTACCCAGCAGACCCACCAGCAGCACTGCAGCCACGCCATAGGCGCCGCGACCGGCCACCTGGCCGCGGCTGCGGCGCAGCACCGGCCAGGCCAAGGCGACCAGCAGGGCGAGCACGGCTGGCATCACCAGGCGCGAAACCAGCGGCCAGAAATTCCAGCCGGCATCCACCAGCGCCCACGGCAGCGTAGCCACGAACGCCAGGCCGTACAGCAGCGCACCGTTCGGCCTGCGCATCACCAGCAGCACGCCGGCCACGGCAGACGCCACACCCATCAGCAGGAAGTACCAGCTGCCCCCCAGCTGCACCAGGCGTACGCCGCCGACCAGCAGAGCCAGGCCGAACAGCGTCACCAGGATGCCGAGCAGGATCACCAGCACACGGCACACGGCCGGAACCTTCGTCGTCTCGTCCACGTTGCATGAACCTCATTGCAGGAACCCGCGCGAAGGCGGGGAAGCCCCGCGCGCGCCAGGCGTGGCGGGGGCCGACGGCATCCAGGGCGGCTGCGGGCCGTGACGGCGTGCAGGCGTCGATCTGCTTATGACGCAAGGCGGGTGAATGACCGATCACGGCGATTATCGCACGCGTGTGCGATTTTGGCGTGATGCTGTGTCGCCATTGATGGAACGCAGCGGCGCGAAGATGCCGGGAACGGGCAGCGTACGGACGAACCGGTTACCCTATGCCGCCATACAAGCTGGTAGCTGCAATGACCGACGCCACCGTGGCCGTCCCCGCGTGGGCCTCGCGCCTGCGCGACATCGCCGATTTCCCCAAGCCCGGCATCCTGTTCAAGGACATCATGCCGCTGCTCGCGCACGGCGAGGACTTCCGTGATGCCATCCGCGCGATGGCCGACCGCTGGCGCGACCAGAAACTGGACGCGGTGGTGGGTATCGAATCGCGCGGTTTCATCCTGGGCGCCGCGATGGCACTGGAACTGGGCGTCGGCTTCGTGCCGGTGCGCAAGCCGGGCAAGCTGCCCGGCCAGGTGCTGCGCGAGGAATACACACTGGAGTACCGCAGCGACTGCATCGAAGTGCATGCCGATGCGCTGGCGGCCGGCGCGCGCGTGGCGATCATCGATGACGTGCTGGCGACCGGCGGCACGCTGGTGGCCGCATTGTCGCTGGTGCGCCGGCTGGGCGTGGACGTGGTCGGTGCTGGCGTCCTGGTCGAGCTGGATGGCCTGGGTGGCCGCGCCCGTTGGCAGGCGGACCTGCCGCTGCACACCGAGCTGGTGTTCTGAGACTGTCGCCGGGCATGGCCCGGCGCTACCTGTCGCTGGGCCTTACATCATCCGTACGCGGAAGCGGCGGCCCTTGATCTTGCCGGCCTCCAGTTTCGCCAGGGCCTTGCTGGCCTGCTCGCGCGCAATCGCCACGTAGGAGCGGGTCGGGAAGATCGCGATCTTGCCGATGAACTTGCCCGACAGTCCTGCGTCGCCGGTCAAGGCGCCGAGGATGTCGCCCGGGCGAAGCTTGTCTGTCTTGCCACCGTCGATGCGCAGGGTGCGCATCGCTGCCTGCGGCAACTCGGCGGGACGTGACGTCGCCAGCGGCGTTTTCTGCCAGTCCAGCGCGTGCCCCATCTGTGCTTCGATCGCTTCGGCGCGGGTCTTTTCGCGGCCCGCCACCAGGCTGATGGCCAGGCCGCTGGCGCCGGCACGGCCGGTACGTCCAACGCGGTGCTGGTAGCTTTCGACATCGGTCGGCAGCTCGTAGTTGATCACCGCCGCCAGCTCTTCCACGTCCAGACCGCGCGCGGCGACGTCGCTGGCGACCAGCACGTTGCAGCTGCGGTTGGCCAGGAGCAGCAGCACTTCCTCACGGTCACGCTGCTCCATGTCACCGTGCAGGGCCAGCGCCGAGAAGCCGAACTGCTGCAGCGAATGGGCGACCTCATCCACGTCCTTGCGGGTATTGCAGAACACCACCGCCGATTCGGGCGTGTACTTGAGCAGCAGGCCGGCCAGCGCCTTCTGCCGATGGGCCGGCTCGACCTCGCAGAACAGGTGGCGGATGGCCGGCGCCTGGTCAGCGCCTTCCACGGTGACTTCAACGGCATCGCGCAGCAGGTCACGGGCAATGGCACGGATGCTGTCGGGGAAGGTGGCCGAGAACAGCAGGCTCTGCCGGTCCTTGTGGGTGCGTCCGGCGATCTCGCGGATGGGATCTTCAAAGCCCATGTCGAGCATGCGATCGGCTTCGTCCAGCACCAGCGTGCGCACCGCGCCAAGATTCAGCGCGCGCTTGCGTGCCAGCTCCTGCACGCGGCCAGGGGTGCCGACCACCACGTGCGGGTCGTGGCCTTCCAGCGAGGCGAGCTGCGGTCCCAGCGGTACGCCGCCGACCAGCAGCAGCAGCTTCAGGTTGGGGATGCCGGTGGCCAGCTTGCGGATCTGCTTGCCGACCTGGTCGGCCAGTTCGCGGGTCGGGCACAGCACCAGCGCCTGTACGCGGATCAGGCTCGGATCGATCGCCTGCAGCAGCCCCAGGCCGAACGCAGCGGTCTTGCCGCTGCCGGTCGGAGCCTGCGCGATCACGTCGCGGCCATCGAGGATGGCGGGCAGGCTCTGGGCCTGCACAGGGGTCAGGGTGGTGTAGCCGAGGGCATCCAGGCCGGGCTGCAGGGCCGGGCTCAGCGGCAGGGTCGAGAAATCAGTCATGGCGCATTGTACCTGCGCGCGCGGCCGTCACCGTCTCCCGGGGCAGCGGCCGTATCGGCAGACCTGCGCTCAGTGCAGCATCGCCAGCACGCCCTGGTGGATCGCCAGGCCACCGAACAGCAGCCAGGCGAACAGGAGCAGCGCCAGCAGCAGCGGCTTCAGGCCCGCCTGGCGCAGCGCGGAGACATGGGTGGTCACGCCCAGCGCCGCCATCGCCATCGCCAGCAGCACCGTGTCCAGCTGCACCAGCGCTGCGTGAAGTCCGGCGGGCAGCAGCTGCAGCGAGTTCATGCCGGCCACGGCGACGAAACCGAACGCGAACCACGGCACAACGATGCGGGCCTTGCTGCCCTCGGGCGTTGCCCTGCTGCCGCGTGCCAGCCAGAGCGACAGCACGACCAGGAAGGGCGCAAGCAGCATCACCCGGACCATCTTGGTGATGACGGCGGTATCGGCAGCCGCCTCACCCACGGCACGGCCGGCAGCCACCACCTGCGCCACTTCGTGCACGGTCGCCCCGGTGAACAGGCCGTACTGCCGCGCGTCCATCGCCAGCCAGCCGTGCGACTGCAGCAACGCATACAGCGCCGGATACAGGAACATGGCAAGCGTACCGAACACCACCACGGTCGATACCGCCACCGTTACCTGTGCCGCACGACCACGCACCACCGGCTCGGCCGCCATCACTGCCGCCGCGCCACAGATGGCACTGCCGGCGCCGATCAGCATCGCCGCCTCACGCTCCATCCTGAACACGCGCGTGCCCAGCCAACAGGCCAGGCCAAATGTGCTGGCGACCACCAGCACGTCCATCAGCACGCCGGCGATGCCGACATGGCCGATGTCCTGGAACGTCAGGCGCAGGCCATACAGCACAATGCCGGCACGCAGCAGCCAGTGCTTGGCGAAGCCGATGCCTGCCGCGCTGCGCGGCGCCAGCCGCGGGTAGAGGGTATTGCCGACCGCGATACCGGCGACGATCGCCACGGTCAGCGCGCTCAGGCCATGCGCCCGCAGCCATGGCAGGTCCGCCAGATGAAGCGATGCCGCAGCGAGCAGGCCCGCCAGCAGCAGCCCGGGCAGGCGCGGCTGCCAGCGCTGCCGCAGAACGGGCAGGGACCAGGTGGAGGGGGCGGAGGTGCTCATGGCGGGACCGGTGTGGGGAACGATGAAAAGCGTGCGCCTGCGCCAATGACCTGTAAAACGAATAATATAAGTAGAATCTACCTGCTTTATAGGTAAAGGCCATGCGCCTGACTCTGCGCCAGCTCCAG
Organism: Stenotrophomonas sp. Steno-C15; assembly: GCF_056393265.1. Taxonomy (NCBI): domain Bacteria; kingdom Pseudomonadati; phylum Pseudomonadota; class Gammaproteobacteria; order Lysobacterales; family Lysobacteraceae; genus Stenotrophomonas; species Stenotrophomonas sp. Steno-C15. The sequence continues at coordinate 41,050 of NZ_JBWJPF010000018.1, read as the reverse complement.
GTCTTCGTCGCCATTGCCGACCACGGAAGTACCTCCGCGGCCGGCCAGGCCATCGCGCTCTCGCAGTCGGCCAGCAGTGCCGCCCTGCAGGAGCTGGAGGCGCACTTCGGCACGCCCCTGTTCGACCGCGTCGGTCGCCGCCTGGTGCTGAACGGCCATGGCCGCGCGCTGCTGGAACCGGCCCGCGCGCTGCTGGTCAATGCCGTTGATCTCGAGCGCCAGCTCGCTGCCGGCGGGGACCCCGCGCAGGGGGCACCGTTGCGGCTGGTGCTGGCGGCCAGCACCACCATCGGCAACTACCTGCTGCCGGCGCGCATCGCCGACCTGTTGCGGCAGGCGCCACAGGCGGAAGTCGATCTGCGCATCGACAACAGCGCCGGCGTGGTCGCCGCCGTCCAGCGGCTGGATGTGGATGCCGGCCTGATCGAGGGGCCATGCCACGAGCGGGGTTTGCAGGTGACCGCGTGGCAGCAGGATCCGCTGGTGATCGTTGCCGCCGCCGACGCGGCGGCGCGCTGGTCGCTGGAGGATCTGCGCGCGGCGCGCTGGCTGCTGCGCGAACCCGGGTCCGGCACCCGCGAGGCCGTGGAGCAGGCGCTTCTGCCGCATCTGCGCGGCTTCGCGCAGACCCTGCAGCTGGGCAATACCGAGGCGATCAAGCAAGCCGCGATCGCCGGCCTCGGCGTGGCCTGCCTGTCACGTCACGCATTGGAGGAGCCGCTGGCACTGGGTCGCCTGCGTGTGCTGGATACACCACTACCCGCGCTGCAGCGCACGCTGTGGCTGGTGCGCCACCCTGGCAAGCAATGGTTGCCGGGTCTGCAGGCGTTGCTGGGGGAGGTGGGCTGATCGATCTCCGGGAGCAGCCCGGCCGGGCCCCCAACCCGTACAATATCCGGATGCCTCTGATTACTCTGCAGAACGTCGACTTCAGCGTCGGCGGCCCGTTGTTGCTGGAAAAAGCCGAACTGTCGATCGAGCCGGGTGAACGCATCGCCCTGATCGGCCGCAACGGCGCCGGCAAATCCACCCTGCTCAAGCTCCTGTCCGGCGACCACAAGCCCGATGATGGCGAAGTGCGCGTCCAGCAGGGCGTCCGTGTGACCCGCTTGGAACAGGAAGTGCCGCATGGCGCGGCCGGCTCGGTGTTCGACGTGGTGGCCGATGGCCTGGGTGAGCTGGGCCAGTGGCTGGCCGAGTTCCACCACCTCAGCCATGCCGACGAGTTCGACGGCGATGCACTCGGCCGGGTGCAGGCCAAGATCGACGCGGCCAATGGCTGGGGTCTGGACCAGCGCGTGGCCGAGACACTGACCAAGCTCGACCTGGATGGCGATGCGGAGTTCGCGCGCCTGTCCGGTGGCATGAAGCGCCGCGTCCTGTTGGGCCGCGCGCTGGTCTCCAGCCCGGACCTGCTGCTGCTGGACGAGCCGACCAACCACCTGGACATCGAAGCCATCGACTGGCTGGAAGCATTCCTGAAGGGCTGGAGCGGCAGCGTGGTGTTCGTCACCCATGACCGCCGCTTCCTGCGTGCGCTGGCCACCCGCATCGTAGAGATCGATCGCGGCCAGGTCACCAGCTGGCCCGGCGACTGGGCCAACTACGAACGCCGCCGCGAAGAGCGCCTCAACGCGCAGGCGCAGGAGAACGCGCGCTTCGACAAGCTGCTGGCACAGGAAGAAGTGTGGATCCGGCAGGGCATCAAGGCGCGCCGCACCCGCGATGAAGGTCGCGTGCGCCGGCTGAAAGCGATGCGCACCGAACGGTCGCAGCGACGCGAGCTGAGCGGCAATGTCCGGATGGAAGCGGCACAGGGCGTGAGCTCCGGCAAGAAGGTCATCGACGTCAAGGACATTTCGTTCGCGTTCGGCGACCGCACCATGGTCCGCGACTTCACCACCACCATCCTGCGCGGCGACCGGATCGGCCTGATCGGCCCCAACGGCAGCGGCAAGACCACCCTGTTGAAGCTGCTGCTGGGTGAACTGCAGCCGCAGAAGGGCGAGGTCAACGCCGGCACCAACCTGCAGGTGGCCTATTTCGACCAGTATCGTGCCGTGTTGCGCGAAGACTGGAGCGCCATCGAGAACGTGGCCGAAGGCCGTGATTTCCTCGAGTTCAACGGCAAGCGGAAGCACGTGCATGCCTATCTGCAGGACTTCATGTTCACGCCCGAGCGCGCGCGCGCGCCGATCACCCGGCTGTCCGGTGGGGAGCGCAACCGCCTGCTGCTGGCCAAGCTGTTCGCGCAGCCGTCCAACCTGCTGGTGATGGACGAACCCACCAACGACCTGGACGTGGAAACGCTTGAGCTGCTGGAAGAGCTGCTTGGCGAGTACACCGGCACGCTGCTGCTGGTCAGCCACGATCGTGATTTCATCGACAACGTGGTGACGTCCACGCTGGTGATGGAGGGCGACGGCGTGATCGGCGAGTACGTTGGAGGCTATACCGACTGGCAGCGCTACGCGGCCAGTACCGCAGCGGCAGCAGTGCCCGCCGCTGCCAGGCCGGCGGCAGCGGTTGCGCCTGTGGCTGCCGCGGAACCTGCCGCGGCCAAGCGCAAGCTCAGCTACAAGGAAGCGCGCGAACTGGAGCAGCTGCCGAAGACGATCGAGAAGCTGGAAGGTGACGTCGAAGGCCTCACCTCAGCGATGAATGATCCCTCGTTCTACACCCGCAGCAGCGCCGAGGTGACGGCACACACGCAGCAGCTGGCCAAGGTGCAGGCCGAACTGGACGCCGCGTACGCGCGCTGGGAAGAGCTGGAAGGCTGATCGTTGACCGACGCTGACGGTGCAAGGGTAGCCGGGGCCATGCCCCACGAGCGCACAGCGCGGGCTTCTGGCGTTCCGCCGGGCATGGCCCGGCGCCAGGGATGCAAGGCCGCCACGGCGCCCTGATCCTATTTGACCCCGTGCAGATCCCGCAGCTGGCTTGGCCGGCTGCCGAAGTACGCCGCCAGGTCGGCGATGTCCTGATCGCTCAGGTCCGTCGCCTGCGGCGTCATCAACGCGTGCTGGCGGTCGCCGGAACGGTAGGCCTGCAGCGCATGCGCGAGGTAATCACCGTACTGCCCACCCAGTTTCGGGTAGGTCGGATCGATCGGGGCGTTGCCGTCGGCACCATGGCAATCGATGCAGCTCTGGTTGGTGGCCTTGCCCTTCACCTTGGCCCGGGCTTCACCGGCAGCCTCACGGCCGGTGGGCAGGCCTGCCGACGATGAAGAGCCGTGCTCGCCGCTGGCATGGCCCGGATCGGCGGCGGATTTCTCGCTGTTCTCCACCTGTGACTGCGAGCAGGCCGCCAGCAGCAGGGCGACGGACAGGGCGATGGCATGACGCAGTGGATGCGCGGCTTTCGACATGGGCGGGCCTTACTTGACGGTGGACAGGTAAACAGAGAGATCGGCGATCTCCTGTTCGCTGAAACTCATCGACTGGGCCTGCATCGTCGGATGCCGGCGCTTGCCCTGGCGGTACTCGGTCAGGGCCTGGGTCAGGTACTGCTGGGTCTGGCCACCGATCTTCGGTACCCGGTAACTCGGGTAGGCGTTCTTGTAACCGGTGATGCCATGACACCCCTGGCAGGTGTAGGCCAGCACCCGGCCATTGTCGTAATTGCCAGCGGGCGCGGCGGCGGCAGCAGCGGCGGGTGCCGGGGCCGGGGCGGGTGCTGCGGTTGTGGTAGCTGGAGCGGGCTGTGCGGCGGCCCCGAGGGGCAGGAGGACGGCCAGAGCGAGACAAGCGGCGAGCGGCTGCGGGCGCATGATGTCGTTTCCGGGGATTCGGGTCTGGTCGTTCCGGCGTGGGGTACGGAACGACCCGAGTATAGCCTCAGGTTTCATCTAGCTGAAATGGGGGTGGGCCGACCAGCGGCGTGAAGACACCATGACCTTTGGGATATGGTGTTGCCGTGAAGTGGTGCATTACTTTGCTACCACACCTGCCCACGCATCCTCCAGGGACCTGACGATGTCGCACCCAATCTTCCTGCATGGCCGCCGCAGCGGACTCTGCGCCGCCGCCCTGCTGATCTCCACCACGCTGATGCTGGGCGGTTGCGCCGCGGGCCCCAATAGCGAGGCCAAGGCCGCCGAAACCAAGGATGAGAAAAAAGTCGAGTCCGTGCCGGTCGAGGTCGCGGTGGCCAGCCGCCGCGCGGTGGCGGCCAGCTACACCGGCACCGCCGCGCTGGAGCCGCGCGCCGAGTCGCAGGTGGTTGCCAAGACCTCGGGCGTGGCGCTGGCGGTGCTGGTCGAGGAAGGCCAGCGGGTCAGCGCGGGGCAGCCGCTGGTACGGCTCGATCCGGACCGCGCACGCCTGGCGGTTGCGCAGAGCGAGGCACAGATGCGCAAGCTCGAGAACAACTACCAGCGCGCACAGAAGCTGGTCGGCCAGCAGATGGTCAGTGCCGCCGACGTCGACCAGCTGCGCTTCGATCTGGAAAACGTGCGCGCGCAGTATCGCCTGGCCACGCTGGAGCTGTCGTACACCACGGTGGTCGCACCGATCTCCGGCGTGATCGCCTCGCGCTCGATCAAGACCGGCAACTTCGTGCAGATCAACACGCCGATCTTCCGCATCGTCGACAACTCGCGCCTGGAAGCCACCCTCAACGTTCCCGAACGCGAGCTGGCAACGCTGCGTGCCGGCCAGCCGGTGACCCTGTCGGCGGATGCACTGCCGGGCCAGAGCTTCACCGGCATCGTTGATCGCATCGCACCGGTGGTGGATTCGGGCAGCGGCACGTTCCGTGTTGTCAGTGCCTTCGACGGCACTGCCCATTCCCTGCAGCCGGGCATGTTCGGCCGGATCCGCATCGATTACGACCAGCGTGCCGACGCCCTGGTCGTGCCGCGCCTGGCGCTGCTCGACGATGGTGAGCCGGCGGTGTTCCGGGTGCGCGACGGCAAGGTCGCACGCGTTCCGGTCAAGCTGGGTTACGCCGAGGGGCCATGGGTGGAGATCCGTGATGGCCTGGCGGCTGGAGACCAGGTGGTCACCGCAGGCAAGGTCGCGCTGCGCGACGGCACCGCCGTGCAGGTGATCGCTGATCCGAAGGCGAAGACGGCGACGGCCTCGGCCAAGCCGGCAGACAAGGCCGGGAGCCGGCAATGAGCCATCCTGACCACGACCACGGTGCTTCGCCCCACGGCGAAAGCGCCGCCGCCGGCATGCGCGGCGGCCTGGTGGAGTTCGCTACCCGCCGCCGCGTCACCATTGCCATGTGCACGGTCACCCTGCTGCTGTTCGGCCTGATAGCGCTGGGCAGTCTCAAGGTCAACCTGCTGCCGGACCTGAGCTACCCGACGCTGACGGTACGCACCGAATACACCGGTGCGGCACCGACCGAGATCGAAACCCTGATCACCCAGCCGGTGGAAGAAGCCGTGGGCGTGGTCAAGAACCTGCGCAAGCTGAAGTCGGTCTCGCGCACCGGCCAGAGCGATGTGGTGCTGGAGTTCGCCTGGGGCACCAACATGGACCAGGCCAGCCTGGAGGTGCGCGACAAGATGGAAGCGCTGAACCTGCCGCTGGAGGCGAAAGCCCCGGTGCTGCTGCGCTTCAATCCGTCCACCGAGCCGATCATGCGCCTGGTGCTGTCCAGCAAGGCGGCGCCGTCCAGCGATGCCGACGCCATCCGCGAGCTGACCATCCTGCGCCGCTACGCCGACGAGGATCTGAAGAAGAAGCTGGAACCGGTCACCGGCGTGGCGGCGGTCAAGGTCGGCGGCGGCCTGGAGGACGAGATCCAGGTCGACATCGACCAGCAGAAGCTCGCGCAGCTGAATCTGCCGATCGATACCGTCATCAAGCGCCTGAAGGACGAGAACATCAACATCTCCGGCGGTCGGCTGGAAGAGGGCTCGCAGCGCTTCCTGGTGCGTACCGTCAACCAGTTCGCCGACCTGGAGGAGATCCGCAACCTGCTGGTCACCACCCAGGCGTCCAATGGCAGTGCGGCGGACTCCGCGCTGCAGCAGATGTTCAACATTGCCGCCTCCACCGGTTCCGCTGCGGCCATCGCCGCAGCCTCGGCCGCACAGAGCGCATCGTCCGGCGGTGGCTCCAGCGTGGTTGCCAATGGCATTCCCGTCCGATTGAAGGACGTGGCCACCGTGCGCCAGGGCTACAAGGAGCGTGAAGCGATCATCCGCCTCGGCGGCAAGGAATCGGTCGAGCTGGCGATCTACAAGGAAGGCGACGCCAACACCGTCGCCACCGCCGAAGCGCTGCGCAAGCGCCTGGAGCAGATCAAGGGCACGTTCCCCGGCGATGCCGAACTGACCACCATCGAGGACCAGTCGCGCTTCATCGAGCATGCGATCAGCGACGTCAAGAAGGATGCGGTGATCGGTGGCCTGCTGGCGATCCTGATCATCTTCCTGTTCCTCCGCGATGGCTGGAGCACGTTCGTCATCAGCCTGTCGCTGCCGGTGTCGATCATCGCCACGTTCTTCTTCATGGGCCAGCTGGGTCTCAGCCTGAACGTCATGTCGCTGGGCGGCCTGGCGCTGGCGACGGGCCTGGTGGTGGACGATTCGATCGTGGTGCTGGAGAGCATCGCCAAGGCGCGCGAGCGCGGGCTGGGCATCCTGCAGGCCGCGATCGAAGGCACCCGCGAAGTGAGCATGGCAGTGGTCGCCTCCACCCTGACCACCATCGCGGTGTTCCTGCCATTGGTGTTCGTCGACGGTATCGCCGGCCAGCTGTTCCGCGACCAGGCGCTGACCGTGGCGATTGCCATCGCCATTTCGCTGCTGGTATCGATGACACTGATTCCGATGCTCAGTTCGCTGAAGGGGCGGCCGCCGCTGGCGTTCCCCGAAGAGCCCGCCAGCGAGGCGTGGCAGCCGCAGCGTCGCTGGCAGAAGCCCGTTGCAGCCGGCCGTCGTGGCTTCGTCGCTGCGGTGCGCTGGACCTTCTATGCGCTGGCCTGGCTGGTGGTGCGTGCCTGCCGCGGCGTTGCCGCCGTGATCGGTCCGGTCATGCGCAAGGCCAGCGATATCGCGATGAAGCCCTATGCGGGGGCCGAACGTGGCTACCTGCGGCTGTTGCCGAGCGCGCTGGCGCACCCCGGCAAGGTGCTGGGCCTGGCCGCGCTGGCGTTTGCAGCCACCATGGCGCTGGTGCCGATGCTGGGCGCCGACCTCATCCCGCAGCTGGCGCAGGACCGCTTCGAGATGACCGTCAAGCTGCCGGCCGGCACGCCGTTGAAGCAGACCGATGCACTGGTCCGCGAACTGCAGCTGGCGCACGGCAAGGGCGAGGGCGTGGCCTCGCTGTACGGCGTCAGTGGCAGCGGTACCCGGCTGGACGCAAGCCCGACCGAGAGCGGTGAGAACATCGGCAAGCTGACCGTGGTGATGGAAGGCGGTGGGGATGCGCGCACCGAAGCGGCCATCACCGAGCGCCTGCGTGGCACCATGGCCGGGCACCCCGGCGCGCAGGTCGACTTCGCGCGGCCGGCACTGTTCAGCTTCTCGACGCCGCTGGAAATCGAACTGCGTGGTCAGGACATGGCCACGCTGGAGCAGGCCGGCCAGCGGCTGGCTGCCCTGCTGCGCGGCAATGCGCACTACGCCGACGTGAAGTCGACGGTGGAGGAGGGCTTCCCGGAGATCCAGATCCGCTTCGACCAGGAGCGCGCCGGTGCACTGGGCCTGACCACCCGCCAGATCGCCGACGTCGTGGTGAAGAAGGTGCGCGGCGATGTGGCCACCCGCTACAGCTTCCGCGACCGCAAGATCGACGTGCTGGTACGGGCACAGGAAGGCGACCGGGCCAGCGTGGAGAGCATCCGCCGCTTGATCGTCAACCCGGGCAGTACCCGTCCGGTCACCCTGGACGCCGTGGCCGACGTGGTGGCCACCACCGGTCCGAGCGAGATCCACCGTGCCGATCAGACCCGCGTCGCGGTGGTCTCGGCCAACCTGCGTGACATCGATCTGGGCGCGGCCATGCGCGAAGTGCAGCAGATGGTCGCCGAACAGCCGCTTGGTGCGGGCGTCGGCCTGCATATCGGTGGCCAGGGCGAGGAGCTGGCGCAGGCGGCAACGTCGCTGATCTTCGCCTTCGGACTGGCGATCTTCCTGGTCTATCTGGTGATGGCGTCGCAGTTCGAATCGCTGCTGCATCCGTTCGTGATCCTGTTCACCATCCCGCTGGCGCTGGTCGGCGCGATCCTGGCGCTGATGCTGACCGGCAAGCCGATCTCGGTGGTGGTGTTCATCGGCCTGATCCTGCTGGTGGGACTGGTCACCAAGAACGCGATCATCCTGATCGACAAGGTCAACCAGCTGCGCGAGGCCGGCGTGGCCAAGCACGAGGCGCTGGTGGAAGGCGCGCGCTCGCGCCTGCGTCCGATCATCATGACCACCCTGTGCACGCTGTTCGGCTTCCTGCCACTGGCGGTGGCGATGGGCGAGGGCGCTGAAGTACGTGCGCCGATGGCGATCACCGTGATCGGCGGCCTGCTGGTCTCCACCCTGCTGACCCTGCTGGTGATCCCGGTGGTCTACGACCTGATGGATCGCCGCGGCGACGCCTACTACCGCGAACGCGGCCGCAAGCACGCCGGCGACGGACTGCGGATCGCAGAAGGTGGCCGCGTCGGCGGCGAGGAGCCGGCATGAGTGTCGCCGAGTTCTCCATCCGCCGTCCGGTCACCACCATCATGTGCTTCGTATCGCTGGTGGTGATCGGCCTGATCGCTTCATTCCGGCTGCCACTGGAGGCTCTGCCGGACATCTCCGCGCCGTTCCTGTTCGTGCAGATTCCGTACACGGGCTCGACACCGGAAGAAGTGGAGCGGACCATCATCCGGCCGGTGGAAGAGTCATTGGCAACGATGACCGGGATCAAGCGCATGCGCTCCTCGGCCACGTCCGAAGCGGCGCTGATCTTCATCGAGTTCAGCGACTGGGACCGTGACATCGCCATCGCCGCTTCGGACGCGCGCGAACGTATCGATGCGATCCGCAGCGACCTGCCTGACGACCTGCAGCGCTACAACGTGTTCAAGTGGTCCAGCAGCGACCAGCCGGTGCTGAAGGTGCGCCTGGCCAGCACCACCGACCTGACGACCGCCTATGACATGCTCGACCGCGAGTTCAAGCGGCGCATCGAGCGCATTCCTGGCGTTGCGCGCGTGGACATCACCGGTGCACCGCCGAATGAAGTCGAGATCGCGATCGATCCCAACCGGCTCAACGCGCACGGGCTGAGCATCAACGAGCTGAGCGAACGGTTGCGCACGCTGAACTTTTCGATCTCGGCCGGGCAGATCGATGACAACGGCCAGCGTGTGCGCGTGCAACCGGTCGGCGAGATCACCGACCTGCAGGAACTGCGCGATCTGGTGATCAACGCCAAGGGCCTGCGGCTGGGTGACATCGCCGATGTGCGGCTGAAGCCGGCGCGGATGAATTATGGCCGCCGCCTGGATGGCAACCCGGCAGTGGGCCTGGATATCTTCAAGGAGCGCAGCGCCAATCTGGTCGACGTCTCGCGCGCGGCGCTGGCCGAAGTCGAAGCGATCCGCGCACAGGCCTCGATGCGCGATGTGCAGATCAAGGTCATCGACAACCAGGGCAAGGCGGTGACCTCCTCGCTGCTGGAGCTGGCCGAAGCCGGTGCGGTGGGCCTGATCCTGTCGGTGACGGTGCTGTTCTTCTTCCTGCGCCACTGGCCGTCCACGCTGATGGTGACGCTGGCCATCCCGATCTGCTTCACCATCACCCTGGGCTTCATGTACTTCGTCGGGGTGACGCTGAACATCCTGACCATGATGGGCCTGCTGCTGGCGGTGGGCATGCTGGTGGACAACGCCGTGGTGGTGGTGGAGAGCATCTACCAGGAGCGCGAGCGCATGCCGGGACAGCCACGGCTGGCCTCGATCATCGGCACCCGCAACGTCGCCATCGCGCTCAGCGCCGGCACCCTGTGCCATTGCATCGTGTTCGTGCCGAACCTGTTCGGCGAGACCAACAACATCAGCATCTTCATGGCACAGATCGCGATCACCATTTCGGTATCGCTGCTGGCGTCTTGGCTGGTGGCGGTCAGCCTGATTCCGATGCTGTCCGCGCGCATGGCCACGCCCAAGCTCGTGCACTCGCAGACCGGCCTGATCGCGCGCCTGCAGCGGCGCTACGCGCAGGTGCTGGACTGGTCGCTGCACCATCGTGGCTGGAGCCTGCTGGGCATCGTGCTGGTGGTGGCCGTCAGCCTGGTGCCGATGAAACTGACCAAGGTGGACATGTTCGGTGGTGAAGGTGGCAAGGACATCTTCATCGGCTACATGTGGAAGGGTGCCTACACCTACCGGCAGATGTCCGAGGAAGTGGCTCGGGTGGAGAACTGGATCGACGAGAACCGTGAGCGCCTGCACGTCAAGCAGGTGTACTCCTGGTACAGCGAGCAGGAAGGCAGCTCGACGGTTGTCACCCTGGACGAGAAGTACGCCAAGGACATCAAGTCACTGCAGGAGGAGCTGCGCAAGGGCCTGCCGAAGTCCGCGCGTACCGACTACTTCGTCGGCAACCAGGGCGGTGATGGTGGTGGCGGCAACCAGGGCGTGCAGGTGCAGTTGATCGGCGATTCCAGCAGCATGCTGCAGGAAATCGGCCAGGAAGTGCTGCCCCTGCTGGCCCAGCGTGCGGAGCTGCGCGACGTGCGCATCGACAATGGCGAGAAGGGCGGTGAACTCAAGGTGCGCGTCGATCGCGAGCGTGCCGCCGCCTTCGGCTTCAACGCCGAGCAGGTGGCCAGCTTTGTCGGCCTGGCATTGCGCGGTGCACCGATGCGTGAGTTCCGGCGAGGCGACAACGAGGTGCCGGTCTGGGTGCGCTTCGCCGGGGCCGAGCAGAGCAGTCCGGAAGACCTGGCCGGCTTCAGCGTGCGTACCGGCGACGGCCGCAGCGTGCCACTGCTGAGTCTGGTCAGCGTCGATGTCGGTTCGTCCGCCACCCAGATCGGCCGAACCAACCGGCAGACCACGCTGACGATCAAGGCCAACCTGGCCGAGAAGATCACCGCACCGGACGGACGCAAGGCGATCGAGGCCGTACTCAAGCCGATGAGCTTCCCGGCCGGCTATGGCTACACCTTCGATGGCGGCGACTATGGCAACGATGACGAGGCGATGCAGCAGATGGTGTTCAACCTGCTCATCGCGCTGGTGATGATCTACGTGGTGATGGCGGCGGTGTTCGAATCGCTGCTGTTCCCGGCGGCGATCATGAGCGGCGTGCTGTTCTCGATCTTCGGCGTGTTCTGGCTGTTCTGGATCACCGGCACCTCGTTCGGAATCATGTCCTTCATCGGCATCCTGGTGCTGATGGGCGTGGTGGTGAACAACGGCATCGTGATGATCGAGCACATCAACAACCTCCGGCGCAGCGGCATGGGGCGTACCCAGGCGCTGGTGGAGGGCTCACGCGAGCGCCTGCGCCCGATCATGATGACCATGGGAACGGCAATCCTGGCGATGGTGCCGATTTCGCTGACCAACACGCAGATGTTCGGCGACGGCCCGGAGTACGCGCCGATGGCCCGAGCCATCGCCGGTGGACTGGCGTTCTCGACCGTGGTCAGCCTGCTGTTCCTGCCGACGATCTACGCGGTGCTGGACGACCTGCGCAATGCCGTGACGCGGCTGATCCGCCGCGCGCGCGGCCTGGAGAAGGTGGCGGCAACGGCCGCCTAGCGTCGAGCTTGCCCGACTACGGGGAACGACAACGTGTTGTGGTGTGGGGAGGCCGGTCGTAGTGGGGCGGCCTCCCCCTTTTTTTGCCGGGCATGGCCCGGCGCTACCATCACCGCCTCGCGGTATCGCCGGGTGTCGCAATTCGCCGCCACGCGGTAGCGCCGGGCCATGCTCGGCGGGGCGTTGCAATCAACCTGCCACCTTGCCCCACACCTGGAAGCCGGTCAGCCACAGGCCGAGCATGCTGCCGAGATTGGTCAGCATGAACGTCAGCACCACGCGGGTGACCCGATTGCGGTACCAGCCCTTCAACGACTGTGCATCGTCGCGCAGCTGCAGGAAATCCTGGTACGCCGGCTTGCGCAGGCGTGCCTCGACCAGCGCCGAGAACGCGCCGGTGGGAATGCTGAGCCGGAACGGCTTGAACGGGGCGACCACGATCGCCGTGAGAATGCTCAGCGGGTGACTGCCGGCCAGCAGACAGCCGAGGCCGGCCAGGCCGCCGGTGTACATCGCCCAGGTGGCCAGCAGTTCGGTGCCCACGCCCAGGCCTCCGCGGTAGAAGCCGACGGCGATGCCGGTGATGACGATGGCAAGGATGCCCAGCGTGAACCACGGGATGTTGCGCTTCTTCGGCACGGCTTCGAGTTCGGCGCGCAACGGTGCCGGTGCATCGGTATCCGTTTCGAGGTATCGCGCCAGGCCTGCCAGATGGCCGGCGCCGACCACCGCCAGGACTTCGCGCTGCCGCGGGTCGTGTTCTTCGCGCAGGCGCGTGGCCATGTAGCGGTCGCGCTCGCCGATGATGGTTTCGTACAGCGCGGGATTCTCGGTCGCGAACTCGCCGAAGCTCGACTCCAGCATGTCGCCCTGCTTGAGCTTCTCGATTTCGTTTTCGCCCACCTCTTCCGATGAGAACAGGCCGGCGCCCAGGCCCGCAACCAGCTTCAGCTTGCCGAAGAAGCCCAGCCGCTGCGAGGCGCGGCGGAAGGTCAGGCCCACCTCGCGGTCGATCAGGTGGACGGGCAGGCCGCGCTCACGTCCCAGTTCGACGGCGCGCTTCAGTTCCGCACCCGGCTCGATGCCGAGCTGTTCGGCCAGACGACGCTGGTAGGCGGAAAGCGCCAGGTTGGCGGCGAACAGGGCAACGCGACCCTTGCGGATCACCTCGACCAGGTCCAGCTTGGCCAACGTGTCCGGATCGCTCAGGGCCTGCAGGCGCTGGGGGTCCAGTTCGACCGCGACGGCATCGAAGCGGCCGCTGTTGATCGCTTTCTCTACCGCCTCGACGCTGGCGTGGGAAACGTGGGCGGTGCCCAGCAGGGTGTAGCGCACGCCGTCGCGTTCAACGACGCGCACCGGCTGGCCGGCGAACAGATCGTCGCCGGTCTCGGGAAGGATTTCGGTCATGGAGTCATTCATTGGAAGGTGCGGTGTCGGCGCCGTCGCCGAGCGCGCGTTGCATCTGCACGGTGTCCAGCCAGCGGCCGTGCTTGCGGCCGAGGCCGCGGAACACGCCGACCAGCTCGAAGCCGAAACGCTCGTGCAGCCTGATCGAAGCGGTATTGGTCGGTTCGCCGATCACCGCCACCATCTGCCGGAAGCCACGTGCGACGCATGCGTCGATCAGCGCCTGCAACAGGCCGGTGCCGACGCCCTGGCCTTGGAACCGTGCATCGACATAGACCGAGTTCTCCACGGTCCACTGGTAGGCAATGCGCGTGCGGTAGGTGTTGGCGTAGGCGTAGCCGGCGACCTGGCCGTCGATCTCGGCGACCAGATAGGGAAAACCGCGGTCGATGATGTCGCGCATGCGGCGCAGCATCTCGGCCGGGTCCGGGATGTCGTACTCGTACGTGTTGACGAAGTCGGTCACTTCGACCGCGTAGATCGCGGTGATCGCGGCGATGTCGGCCGGGCCGGCATCACGGATGAGGACGGCCATGCGCGGCTCCGGTTCAGTCGATGTAGCGCTTGAGCAGATCGCCGTAGGCATCGATGCGGCGATCGCGCAGGAACGGCCATATGCGGCGCACGTGCTCGCTGCGCTGCAGGTCGACGTCGCATACCAGCACAGCGGCATCGGTGCCGGCTTCGGCCAGGAACTCGCCCTGCGGGCCGAGCACGTGGCTGTTGCCCCAGAACTGGATGCCCGACGCGCCCAGCGGCGAGGCCTCATGGCCGACGCGGTTGCAGCTCAGCACCGGCAGGCCGTTGGCGACGGCATGGCCACGGTGGCTCAGTACCCAGGCATCGCGCTGGCGGGTCTTCTCGTCCTGCACGTCGTCCGGGTCCCAGCCGATCGCAGTCGGGTACAGCAGCAGCTCGGCGCCGGCGAGCGCCATCAGGCGCGCCGCCTCCGGATACCACTGGTCCCAGCACACCAGCACGCCCAGGCGGCCCACCGAGGTGTCGATCGGGGTGAAGCCGATGTCGCCCGGGGTGAAGTAGAACTTCTCGTAGAAACCCGGATCGTCCGGGATGTGCATCTTGCGGTACTTGCCGAGCAGGGTGCCGTCCTTCTCGAACACCACCGCGGTGTTGTGGTACAGGCCGGCGGCGCGGCGCTCGAACAGCGAACCGACCAGCACCACGCCATGCTTCTTCGCCAGCGCACCCAGGCGCTCGGTGCTCGGGCCCGGGATCGGTTCGGCCAGATCGAACTCGTCAACCGACTCGTGCTGGCAGAAGTAGGGGCCGTTGTGCAGTTCCTGCAGCAGCACCAGCTTGGCGCCCTGCGCTGCCGCTTCGGCCACGCGTGCCTCGATCACCGCCAGATTGGCGGCGGCATCGCCGTGGTTGCGCTCCTGGATCAGGGCGACGGTAAGCGGGCTGCGCGAGTTCATGCGGGTGTTCCTGCGGGGGAAAACCCGCATGTTAGCGCGTATGCGATGCCGCAGCGTGTCGGCCGCTGAACAGGTGCACGCGGCCGGTATCGCCGGGCCATGCCCGGCGTACGAACCGAATGCCGCTGTGCTCGCCGGGCGTGGCCCGGCGCTACCGCATCGTGCTACGCCTTCAGCAGGCCTTCCGGCAGCTGCATGGTGATGCAGTGCAGGCTGCCGTTCTGCCAGATCAGCGAGCGGCAGGGCACCTGGACGATCTCGCGGCCCGGATGGGCCTTGGCCAGCACGTCGCGGGCCAGATCGTCGGCCGGATCACCGTACGCCGGCATCAGCACCGCGCCGTTGACGATCAGGTAGTTGGCGTACGAGGCCGCCAGGCGGCGGCCTTCGTCGATCACCGGCTGTGCCCACGGCAGCGGGAACAGGCGGTATGGCTGACCGTCACGGGTGCGCAGCGCAGCCAGTTCCCTGCCCATCGCCTGCAGCTCGGCGTAGTGCGAGTCGTTCTCGTCGTCGCAGGCCTGGTAGACGATGCTGTCCGCCGAGGCGAAGCGGGCGAGGGTATCGATGTGGGCATCGGTATCGTCGCCTTCCAGGTAGCCGTGGTCGAGCCACAGCACGCGCTCCTGCTGCAGCCAGTCGGCGAGGTCGGCGCTCAGGCTGGCGCGGTCACGATCCGGGTGGCGTTCGTGCAGGCACTTCCAGGTGGTCAGCAGGGTACCTTCACCGTCGGTTTCGATGGCGCCGCCTTCCAGCGCGAACGGGATGCTGCGCACCGGCGCGTCGTTGAAAATGCCGGCCTGGTCGAGCGCGCCCACCAGCTGATCGTCGAGGGTGGCATCGAACTTGCCGCCCCAGCCGGTGAAGCGGAAGTCCAGCAGCTGGAAACCGCCGTCGGCACGGCGCAGGGTGATCGGGCCCGAGTCGCGCAGCCAGGTGTCGTCGTAGGCCGCCGTGGTGAAGTGCACCCTGTCCATGTCGATGCGGTTGGAGCGCAGCCGCATTTCGGCATAGGTCTCCACATCGTCATCGGCCACGCAGATCAGCACCGGCTGGAAGCGGGTGATCGCTGCAACCAGTGCGATATAGGTTTCCTCCACCTGTCCCAGGCGGTCGGCCCAGTCGGTATCGGCGGTGGGCCAGGCAATCAGGACGCCGCTCTGGGCTTCCCACTCGGCAGGAAAACGAAGGGTCTGGTTCATGGTCTCGCTACACAGGCCCGCCCGGGGCGGGTAAAGGGGTCAACGGATCGGCGGTTTCGGGCCGATTTCGTTCGGGTCCGCCTGGTTGGCCACCACGTCGATCACCTTCTGCTTCTCGAAGTAGACAGTGAACTGTGGGTACACCCAGCGGTTGATGGTCGGCCATTGCCGCTTCTGCCCGCCGCGCGGCTGCAGCTGCTCGCTGGGCGCACCGAACTGGCTCTGCACCTGCTGCATGGACTGGCCACGAAGGGGCAGGGCGCCGGCCGGCTTCTCGCGGGCGCGGTCGACAAGCAGAGTGTCGGCCAGGGCCGGCGTGGCGGCAGCCAGAGTGGCCAGCACGGCCAGGGTGGACAGGTAACGCTTCATCTCGATCTACTCCCCAGTGGTCAAGAAAGGCGATTACAGCAAAATCGGCAGGAAAAAGCCGCATAAACAAAAAACCGCCCGAAGGCGGCTTTTTGCATCGGGTCGGTCCCGCGCGGGACCAGCCGCAGCCACGAAGGCTGTTGGGCTCAGCGCTGACGCGCCTTGAAACGCGGGTTCGACTTGCAGATCACGAAGATCTTGCCACGGCGACGGACGACCTTGCAGTCACGGTGACGGGCCTTCGCCGACTTCAGGGAGGACAGGACTTTCATGGCATACCTCGGCGTAAACAGTAGTTGTTCGGGTGGAGCGTGGCCGCGATATGCGAAAGACAATCGGCAGTTGACGCTCGTTCAAGCCCGCCATTCTACCGGGCTTTTCCTCATGGTTTCAAGTGGTTGCGCAAAAGATCCGTCGCGGGGTGTCCGGCAGGGGCTAGAATGCCCCCTTCACACGTACTGGGACCCCCATGAATCCACTCGCTCCCGTCCTGACCATCGACGGCCCATCAGGGGCCGGCAAGGGTACCATCAGCCGCATCGTGGCGCGCCGGATGGGCTGGCATTACCTGGATTCAGGCGCCCTGTACCGGGCGGTGGGCGTGGCCGCCAGCTGGGCCGACATCGATACCTCCGACGCCTCGGCACTGGTGCGGTGCACGTTCGATACCCATGTTCAGTTTGTTGAACAGGGTGACGCGATGCGGGTCCTGGTCAATGGCAGCGATGCCACCGACGAACTGCGGCTGGAGACCACCGGCGCGCTGGCCTCGGCCATCGCGGCCATTCCCGAAGTCCGGGCGGCCCTGAAGGAGCGGCAGCGCGCATTCAGGGAGCTGCCGGGCCTGGTCGCGGACGGTCGCGACATGGGTACGGTGATCTTCCCGGATGCCCCCTACAAGGTGTTCCTGACCGCCAGTGCCGAAGAGCGCGCCGAGCGCCGGCATAAGCAGTTGAAAGACAAGGGGGTTTCTGTTAACTTTGATGACCTCCTGCGCGAGATCATGGCCCGCGACGCCCGTGATGCTCAGCGTACCGTGGCGCCCCTGAAGCCGGCAGACGATGCCGTCCTCATCGACACCACAGGCATCGGCATCGCAGATGTCGTTGCCCGAGTGATGGATCTGCTTCCGGTTCCGGCTGCCTGATCCGTTCGCGCGGGAGCACTGCCAGCCGCATCGGTGGTGGTCGCGCAATAGCAGTGCTGTACAAGCTCCGTCGCGCAATGATGCGTGGCGGTTTTCCTACTTCACACACGACCTGCTTTTCCGGGGTCGACCAACAGGCGGGCGGTCGCCCATCCCCGAAGGGACGCCACCGACCCATGTGTCCAACAGAGTAAATCTAATGACCGAATCATTTGCCGAACTGTTTGAAGCCAGCCAGGCCAATCTGGCCAAGCTGAAGCCGGGCGCCATCGTCAGCGGTACCGTTGTTGAAGTCCGCGGCGACGTCGTGGTGATCAACGCTGGCCTGAAGTCCGAAGGCATCGTGCCGATCGAACAGTTCCGTAACGACGCTGGCGAGATCGATGTCGCCGAAGGCGATATCGTCAAGGTCGCCCTCGACTCCATCGAGAACGGCTTCGGCGAAACCGTCCTGTCGCGCGAGAAGGCCAAGCGCGCGATGGTGTGGGACGAGCTGGAAGAAGCGTTGGAAAAGAACGAAACCATCACCGGCCGCATCAGTGGCAAGGTCAAGGGTGGTTTCACCGTGGACATCAAGGATGTCCGCGCCTTCCTGCCGGGTTCCCTGGTCGATGTGCGCCCGGTGCGCGATCCGGCCTACCTGGAAGGCAAGGAGCTGGAATTCAAGCTCATCAAGCTGGACCGCAAGCGTAACAACGTCGTGGTCTCGCGCCGCGCTGTCGTCGAAAGCGAGCACTCGGAAGAGCGCGAGCAGTTGATGGACAAGCTGCAGGAAGGCGCGATCCTGAAGGGTGTCGTCAAGAACCTGACCGACTACGGCGCGTTCGTGGACCTGGGCGGTATCGACGGCCTGCTGCACATCACCGACATGGCATGGAAGCGCGTGCGCCATCCGTCCGAAGTCGTGAACGTCGGCGACGAGCTGGACGTGCGCGTGCTGAAGTTCGACCGCGAGCGCAACCGCGTTTCGCTGGGCCTGAAGCAGCTGGGCGAAGATCCGTGGGACAACATCGCCCGTCGTTACCCGGCCAACAGCCGCGTCTTCGGCAAGGTCTCCAACGTCACCGATTACGGCGCGTTCGTCGAGATCGAGCCGGGCGTCGAAGGCCTGGTGCACGTCTCCGAGATGGATTGGACCAACAAGAACGTCAACCCGTCCAAGGTCGTGCAGGTCGGTGACGAAGTCGAAGTGATGGTGCTGGACGTCGATGAAGAGCGTCGCCGCATCTCGCTGGGCATGAAGCAGGTTGCCGCCAATCCGTGGGAAACCTTCGCTGCCACCCACAAGAAGGGTGACAAGGTGTCCGGCCAGATCAAGTCGATCACCGACTTCGGCATCTTCATCGGCCTGGACGGTGGCATCGATGGCCTGGTCCACCTGTCCGACATCAGCTGGAACACCACCGGCGAAGACGTCGTTCGCAACTTCAAGAAGGGCGATACCCTGGACGCCGTCGTCCTGGCCGTCGACCCGGAGCGCGAGCGCATCTCCCTGGGCGTGAAGCAGCTGGAGCAGGATCCGTTCGGCCAGTACATGGCGGCCAATCCGAAGGGCTCCAAGGTCGAAGGCGTGGTGAAGGAAGTCGACGCCAAGGGCGCCGTGATCGAACTGGCCGACGGCATCGAAGGCTACGTTTCGGCTCGCGACATCGCCAACGAGCGCGTTGACGACGCCACCCAGCACCTGAAGGTCGGCGACAAGGTCGAAGCCAAGTTCGTGGGCATGGACCGCAAGGGCCGTACCCTGCAGCTGTCGATCAAGGCCAAGGACGACGCGGAAATGCGCGAAGTGCTGGAGGAATACCAGTCCGCTTCGGGTGGCACCACCCAGCTCGGCGCGCTGCTGCGTGCCCAGCTGAACGGTAGCAAGTCCGAGTAATCGGGCCCGTTGTTCGTTGTTTCCTGGACGGCCCGGGCACTGCCCGGGCCGTTTCAGGCTGAAATGCCCCTGATGTGAGCCGGTGATGACCAAATCCGAACTGATCGAAATCCTTGCGCGCCGTCAGGCGCACCTGAAGGCCGATGATGTCGATCTGGCGGTGAAGTCGTTGCTGGAAATGATGGGCGGTTCCCTCTCTGTCGGGGATCGCATCGAAATCCGCGGTTTTGGCAGCTTCTCGCTGCACTACCGCCCGCCGCGCCTGGGTCGCAACCCCAAGACCGGCGAATCGGTTGCCCTGCCGGGCAAGCACGTTCCCCATTTCAAGCCGGGCAAGGAACTGCGCGAGCGGGTCAGCAGCGTGCTGCCGCTGGACGCCGATCCCGCCTGAGCGTCCCGTCGCGCCACCGCGTGCGAATCCAGCCGCGAGTCGGATAAGCTACGGTCTCCCGCCCCTGGAGCTGTCGCATGAAGGTCTTTCGTCTGCTGGTCCTGCTGGCGGTGCTGATCCTTGGATTGATCATCGGTGCGGTCAACATGACCGCGATGTCGATCAACCTGCTGTTCACCGAGCTGCATACCTCCGTCGGCGTGGCATTGATCGCCGCCCTGCTGGTGGGCGTGGTGGTCGGCGCCGGCCTGGTGCTGGTGAGCGTGGTCGTTCCGCTCTACAGCCAGCTGCGCCGCGCCAACAAGTCCGCTGCCGCGTCGCCGGCACCGGTCGCTTCCCCCCAATCTTTTGACGGACGTTGATCGAAGATGGATTTCGTCACCGAGTGGTTCTGGTTTTTCCTGTTCGTGCCGCTGGCCGCCCTGGCCGGCTGGGTGATCGGACGGCGTGGCGGTCAGCGCCACGGTGACAACCAGGTCAGCCGACTGTCCAGCACCTACTTCCGTGGCCTGAACTACCTGCTCAACGAGCAGCCGGACAAGGCCATCGAGCTGTTCCTGCACATCGCCGAGCTCGACAAGGAAACCTTCGAGACCCAGGTCGCGCTGGGCCATCTGTTCCGTCGCCGCGGCGAAGTGGACCGCGCCATCCGCCTGCACCAGGGCCTGGTCAACCGCAACGATCTGAGCGATGCGCAGCGCGTGCAGGCGCTGCTGGCGCTGGGCGAGGACTACATGAAGTCCGGCCTGCTGGATCGCGCCGAGACCGTGTTCACCGAGCTGGCCCAGCTGGACCAGCGTGCGCCGCAGGCGCTCAAGCACCTGATCGGGATCTACCAGGCCGAGCGCGACTGGGAGAAGGCGATCGACAACGCCACCCGCTTCGAGGATGTCACCGGCGAGCCGATGGGCAAGCTGATCGGGCAGTTCGAGTGCGAGCTGGCCGAACGCTTCCGTGGCGCCGGCAAGCTGGAAGAGGCGAGGGCGGCCATTGCCCGTGCCTACCAGGCCGATGCGATGTCGGTGCGCGCCGGCATCATCGAAGGACGCCTGGAGAGCGATGCCGGCAATCCCGAAGCGGCGGTGCGAGCCTTCGAGCGTGCTGCGCGCAATGACCCGGAGTATCTGCCGGAACTGCTGCCGGCGCTGATGCAGAACTACCGCAAGGTCGGCGACCTGGGCGGCGCCCGCGCCTTCCTTTCGGAAATGACCGAGCACTACCGCGGTATCGCGCCGGTGCTGGCGCTGACCCGGCTGATGGAGGAACAGGAAGGTGTCGCCCCTGCGCGCGCCTATCTGGGCCGCCAGCTCAAGGACCGCCCCTCGGTGCGCGGCGAATCGGCGTTGATCGACCTGACCCTCGCCGAAGGTGCCGATTCCACCGCCACCCTGCACGATCTCAAGCACATCACCGACCAGCTGCTGGTGCGCAATCCGGCTTACCGCTGCACACGCTGCGGCTTCGGCGCGCGCACCCACCACTGGCAGTGCCCGAGCTGCAAGGAATGGGGTACGGTCAAGCCGCTGCTGAACTACGCGGTGCTCTGAATCATGCCCTGGCTCGTGATGGGCGCGCTGCTGGCGTTGGCCCTGCTGAGCGCCGCCCTGACCTGGGCGGCGCGCGGCTACGCGCTGCGCCGGCAGCTGATGGACCACCCCGGGGAACGCCGCAGCCATAGCGTCGCCACGCCACGCGGCGGCGGCATCGCCATTGTCATCAGCCTGCTGGCCACCGCAGCCGTGGCCATGTGGGCGTGGCCGCAGGCCATGCCGAGCCTGCTGGTCGCCGCTGCCGGCCTGCTGCTGGTCGCCGGCATCGGCTGGTGGGACGACCATCGCCCGCTGCCGGCCATGCGCAGGCTGCTTGTTCATTTCATTGCTGCCGGCCTGCTGGCCGGGCTGGTGAAGATCCACGGCGGCAGCTGGCTGCTGGCCCTGCTGGTGCTGTTCTTCACCGCCTCGTTGATCAACATCTGGAACTTCATGGATGGCATCAACGGCATTGCCAGCAGCCAGGCCATCGTGGTCGCGCTGGGGTTCGCTCCGGTGCTGCCCTGGCCGTGGTCATTGCTGGCCATCGCCCTCGGGCTGGCCTGCGTGGGTTTCCTGCCCTTCAACTTTCCGCGCGCACGCATCTTCCTCGGGGATGTCGGCAGCGGAGCGCTGGGCTACGCGGTGGCGGCCGTCGTGGCCGTGGCCAGCCTGCGCACGGACATCAACTGGATCCTCCTGCTGGTGCCGCTGTCACCGTTCCTCGTGGACGCGGGCTTCACACTGCTGGCGCGCATCATTTCCGGACAACGCTGGATGGAACCCCACACCCAGCACGTCTATCAGCGCGCTGTGCAGGCAGGAGCCAGCCACGCCCTGGTGACAGGGATGTACTTTGTTTTGGGCCTATTCAGCATTACAGTGTTCAATGTCAGTTCGAATCTGCAGCCGAGGTGGGAGGCTGTCGTGGCAATTGCTTGGTTCATCACGCTGAGCATGCTGTGGCTCCTCCTGCGCAATGGAATGCGCCACCGACAAGGAACTCCTTGAAATATGTCTTCACCCTGGCGGGATAGAATCCTCGGCCTGTTGCCGCGTACGGCCATTGTCTGCCACGACCTGTTCATGGTCTGGGCATGCTGGCAGCTGCTCCACGCCGGTCGTTACTCGATCCTGCCGGACGCGCCTGCGCTGCCGTTGTGGAATGTCGATACCACCCTGGTCCTGCTGCTGCAGGGACTGGTGTTCTGGCGCGTCGGCCTGTATCGCGGCCTGTGGCGGTTTGCCAGCGTCAGCGACCTGCTGAACATCTTCAAAGCCAGCTTCATCGGCATGGTCGCCATCGTCCTGGTGCTGATGTGGAAGCGCTTCAACGGCGTGCCGATGTCGGTGCTGGTGATCTATCCCTTCGCGCTGTCGGCCCTGCTGGGTGCCCCGCGCCTGCTGTATCGCGCATGGAAGGACTACCAGGCGCTGCAGTCCGATTCGAGCGCGCGCCGCGTGCTGATCCTGGGTGCCGGACAGGCCGCCGAAACGCTGGTCCGCGATCTGCGTCGTTCCGGCAATTTCGAGCCGGTCGGCCTGCTCGATGACGCCCCGCACCTGCGCGGCGCGAAACTGCAGGGCCTGCCGATCCTGGGCACGCTGGACGATGCGCCGGCCGTGGCCCGCGAAACCGCAGCCAAGCTGCTGGTCATCGCCATTCCGTCGCTGGATGCCGCCGGCATGCAGCGCGTGGTCGCCATCTGCGAGAGCACCGGGGTTCCGTTCCGCACCGTGCCCAAGCTCAGTGACATCCTGCAGGGGCAGTCGCTGCCGGGCCAGCTGAAGGAAGTGGCGATCGAGGATCTGCTCGGCCGCAAGCCGATCATGCCGGACTGGAACCTGATCCGTGGCTGGCTGGGCGGGCGCACCGTGATGGTGACCGGTGCCGGTGGTTCGATCGGTTCAGAACTCTGCCGCCAGTGCGCGCGCCACGGTGCAGGCCGCATCGTCCTGCTGGAGATCAGCGAACTGCTGCTGTTGACCATCGAAGGCGAACTGCGCCGCAGTTTTCCCGACATCGAGATCGAAGCCGTGCTGGGTGACTGCGGTGACCCCGCAGTGATCCGCCATGCGCTGTCGCTGCACCCGGTCGATACGGCCTTCCATGCTGCCGCCTACAAGCATGTGCCGGTACTGGAACGGCAGCTGCGCGAGGCGGTGCGCAACAACATCCTGGCCACGGAGAACGTCGCCCGTGCCTGCCTGGAGGCACACGTCGAGCACTTCGTGTTCATCTCCACCGACAAGGCGGTCGATCCGGTCAATGCGCTGGGTGCCAGCAAGCGCTACGCCGAGATGATCTGCCAGAGCCTGGACCAGAAGTCCACGCATACCCGCTTCGTCACCGTGCGCTTCGGCAACGTGCTGGCGTCGGCGGGCAGCGTCGTGCCGTTGTTCCGCGAGCAGATCCTCAAGGGCGGGCCGGTCACGGTCACCGACCCGGAGGTCAGCCGCTATTTCATGACGATCCCCGAGGCCTGCCAGCTCATCCTGCAGGCGGCCGCCTCGGCGTCGCATGGCGCCATCTACACGCTCGACATGGGTGAGCCGGTGCCGATCCGGGTGCTGGCCGAGCAGATGATCCGGCTGGCCGGCAAGCAGCCGTACAAGGATATTCCGATCATCTACACCGGGCTGCGCCCGGGTGAGAAGCTGCACGAGACGCTGTTCTATTCCGACGAGGACTATCGTTCGACCGCTCACCCCAAGATCCTCGAAGCCGGCGTGCGCGCGTTCTCGCGTGACATGGTGCTCGGCAACGTTCCGAAGCTGCGCGAAGCGATCAGCAGCTACGACATCGACACCATCCAGGAGATCCTGTTCGCGACGATGCCGGAGTTTTCTCCAATCGAACAGGATGCTTACATCTCATCCGCTAAAGTCGTGCCGTTTCCGACACGCGAGGCCAACAGGCACTAATGAGCAAGCGAATTCGTAAAGCAGTTTTTCCCGTGGCAGGGCTCGGGACGCGCTTCCTGCCGGCGACCAAGACGGTGCCGAAAGAAATGCTGCCGATCATCGATCGTCCGCTTATCCAGTACGCTGTTGATGAGGCCATAGAAGCCGGCTGTGACACGCTGGTGTTCATCACCAACCGCTACAAGCACGCGGTCGCCGACTATTTCGACAAGGCGTATGAGCTTGAACAGAAGCTCGAGCGCGCCGGCAAGCAGGAGCAGCTGGAGATGATCCGCCACGTGCTGCCCAACGGCGTGCGTGCGGTCTTCGTGACGCAGGCCGAAGCGTTGGGTCTGGGCCACGCGGTGCTGTGTGCCAAGGCCGTGATCGGTGACGAGCCGTTCGCCGTGCTGCTGCCGGACGATCTGATCTGGAACCGCGGCGACGGTGCGTTGAAGCAGATGGCCGATCTCAATGAGGCCAGCGGTGCTAGCGTGATCGCCGTCGAGGACGTGCCGCACGACAAGACCGCCAGTTACGGCATCGTGGCCACCGAAGCCTTCGATGGCCGCAAAGGCCGTATCTCGCAGATCGTGGAGAAGCCGAAGCCGGAGGACGCCCCCAGCGATCTGGCGGTGGTCGGCCGCTATGTGCTGAGCCCGAAGATCTTCGATCTGCTGGGGCAGACCGGCAGTGGTGCCGGTGGCGAGATCCAGCTGACCGATGCGATCGCGCAGCTGCTGAAGACCGAGCAGGTCGATGCCTACCGTTTCGAGGGCACCCGTTTCGACTGCGGCACGCACCTGGGGCTGGTCGAGGCGACGATCCGCTTCGCGCTGGACAACCCGAAGCTGGCGGGTCCGGCGCGCGAGAAGCTGGCGGCGATGCTGGCGGAGTAACGGATTTCTTCAAGCGCTCCGTCTTGGCGCCTTGATTGATACGTGGGGGAGGGGGCGGATGGCCCTCTCCAAAACACGCCAAAGCCCTTCCATGGTGCTCGATGGCGCCATCCGTGGCGCCAACGGTTTTGGAGAGGGCCATCCGCCCCCTCTCGACAGTTTCCTGCGGGCGCGGACGGGAAGGGCGGAATCAAAGACAAGAGCAAAAGCAAAAAGGCAGCCATCGGCTGCCTTTTTGCTTGTTGGGGTCAGATCCCTTTGCGCAGCAAAGGGATCTGACCCCAGCTTTTGATCTTGCCTTTGCTGAACCCTCCGCCGCGCGGAATGTTGGGTGGCACGGGTGGGTGAGGCTGGCCGGGACTGTCAGCGGCATGGATGCCGCTGCCAAGCCCCCAAGGACGGGTTTACGGCGTGTCCCGGGCAGTCTCACCCACCCGGGCCCCACCATCAGCAATCAGCCGGCAACGCTTTGAACCTTACAGCGCCTCGAAAATACCCGCCGCGCCCATGCCGGTGCCGATGCACATCGTCACCATGCCGTACTTCTGCTGGCGACGACGCAGGCCGTGCAGCAGGGTCGCGGTACGGATCGCACCGGTGGCACCCAGCGGGTGGCCCAGGGCGATCGCACCACCCAGCGGGTTCACCTTGTCCGGGTCCAGGCCGCAGTCACGGATCACCGCCAGCGACTGCGCGGCGAAGGCTTCATTGAGCTCGATCCAGTCCAGCTGATCCTGGTTCAGGCCAGCCTGCTTGAGTGCCTTCGGGATCGCGGCGATCGGGCCGATGCCCATCACTTCCGGGCGCACGCCGGCCACCGAGAAGCTGACGAAGCGCGCCAGCGGGGTCAGGCCGTAGTCCTTGATCGCCTGTTCCGACGCCAGCAGCACGGCACCGGCGCCGTCGCTCATCTGCGACGAGTTGCCGGCAGTGACGGTGCCACCGAACTGGCCATTGCGGAATACCGGGCGCAGCTTGGCCAGGCCTTCGGCCGAGGAATCCGGGCGCGGGCCTTCGTCGGTATCGGCAACCTTGTTGCGGGTGATGATGCGCTGGCCATCGGCCAGGTCCGGCAGGTGCGAGACGATCTCATACGGGCTGATCTCGTCCTTGAACTCGCCCTTCTGGATCGCAGCCATCGCCTTCTGGTGCGAGGCCAGGGCGAAGGCATCCTGCTCTTCGCGCGAGACCTTCCACTCTTCGGCCACCTTCTCGGCGGTGATGCCCATGCCGTAGGCGATGGCGACATGGTCGTTGTCGAACACGCTCGGTGCCATCGCGATCTTGTTGCCCATCATCGGCACCATCGACATCGACTCGGTGCCGCCGGCCAGCATCAGGTCGGCGTTGCCCAGGCGGATCGCATCGGCGGCCTGCGCAACGGCCTGCAGGCCGGAGGAGCAGAAGCGATTGACGGTCTGCGCCGCGATGGTGTTCGGCAGGCCGGCCAGCAGCACGCCGATGCGCGCCACGTTCATGCCCTGCTCGGCTTCCGGCATCGCGCAGCCGATGATCGCATCATCGATGCGGTTGACGTCCACGCCCGGCGCCTGCGCGACAA
The DNA here is from genome assembly GCF_056393265.1 of Stenotrophomonas sp. Steno-C15. Lineage (NCBI taxonomy): Bacteria > Pseudomonadati > Pseudomonadota > Gammaproteobacteria > Lysobacterales > Lysobacteraceae > Stenotrophomonas > Stenotrophomonas sp. Steno-C15. The sequence goes on along the minus strand of NZ_JBWJPF010000018.1, from coordinate 14,608 downwards.
CGCTGCGCAGCACGTGGGCAAGCATGTCGTCGGGGCGGGTATTGCGGAACATGCCCTTGGGCGCCTTGCCCACCGGGGTACGGGTGGCGGCGACGATGTAGGCGTCCTGGATTTGCTTGGTCATTGCAGTGATCTCTCGAATAGGTTTTGTAGAGTCGAGCCATGCTCGACTGCCACAGCAGGTGATGCCGGCCCGGGGCCGGCATCCGCCATCAATCAGTTGCGCAGCGGCTTGCCGGTCTTGAGCATGTGCGCGATGCGGGCCTGGGTCTTTTCCTGCTGGGCCAGTTCGACGAAGTGCTTGCGTTCCAGGGTCAGCAGCCACTCTTCATCGACCAGGGTGCCGCGATCGACCTTGCCGCCGGACAGCACGGTGGCGATGCGCTCTGCAATCTCGTAGTCGTACGGGCTGATGAAGCGACCTTCCAGCATGTTGACCAGCATCATCTTGAAGGTGGCGATGCCGACGTCGCCGGCCACCTGGATGCGGCGTGCCGGCAGCGGCGGACGGTAGCCGGCTTCGGCCAACGCGCGGGCTTCGGCCTTGGCGATGTACAGCGCCTCGTAGCTGTTGAACACCACCTTGTCGGTGCTGCGCAGCAGGCCCAGCTCCTTGGCATTGACCGCCGAGTTGGACACCTTGGCCATGGCCACGGTTTCGAAGGTCTTCTTCAGTTCGGCGAACACGTCGCCGCCCGGGCCGGCCGCCTGCGAGGCGCGCACGGCCAGTTCCTTCAGGCCGCCACCGGCTGGCAGCAGGCCGACGCCGGCTTCCACCAGGCCGATATAGCTTTCCAGGAAGGCCACGGTCTTGGCGCTGTGCATCTGGAACTCGCAGCCACCGCCCAGGGCCAGGCCGCGCACGGCAGCCACCACCGGCACCAGCGAGTACTTGATGCGCTGGCTGGTGCGCTGGAAGTTGGCGACCATCTGCTCGAACTGGTCGACCTTGCCGGCCTGCAGCAGGCCCAGGGCGCCGGCCAGATCGGCACCGGCGGAGAACGGTTCCTTCTGCTGCCAGATCACCAGGCCCTGGAAGTCCTTCTCGGCGCGCGAGACGCATTCCTGCAGGCCATCGAGCACCTGGTCGGAGACGGTGTTCATCTTGGTCTTGAAGCTGACCACGGCGATACCGTCGCCGTCGTGCCACATGCGCAGGCCATCGTTCTCGAACACGGTCTCGCCCGGCGCGAACGTTTCGCCCAGCAGCGGATCCGGGAAGCGCTGGCGCTGGTACACCGGCAGCGACGAGCGCGGCAGCTTGGCGTTGCGCGACGGGCTGTAGCTGCCCTCGGCGGCGTGCACGCCGTCGCGGCCATCGAAGACCCAGTCCGGCAGCGGGGCGTTGCTCATGCTCTTGCCGGCGACGATGTCATCGGCGATCCACTGCGCCACCTGCTTCCAGCCCGCGGCCTGCCAGGTCTCGAACGGGCCCAGCGACCAGCCGTAGCCCCAGCGGATCGCGAGATCGACGTCGCGCGCGGTCTCGGCGATGTCGGCCAGGTGGTAGGCGCTGTAGTGGAACAGATCGCGGAAGGTCGCCCACAGGAACTGTGCCTGCGGATGCTGGCTCTCGCGCAGCTTGGCGAACTTCTCGGCCGGGTTCCTGATCTTCAGGATCTCGACCACCTCCGGTGCGGCGCTGCGGTCGGCCGGACGGTAGTCCTGCTTTTCCAGATCGAGCACGACGATGTCCTTGCCGACCTTGCGGAAGATGCCGGCACCGGTCTTCTGGCCCAGCGCGCCCTTGGAGATCAGCGCATCCAGCCACTTGGGCGACTTGAAGAATTCATGCCACGGGTCGTTCGGCAGGGTGTCGCCCATGGTCTTGATCACGTGCGCCATGGTGTCCAGGCCGACCACGTCGGAGGTGCGGTAGGTCGCCGACTTCGGGCGCCCGACCAGCGGCCCGGTCAGGCCATCGACTTCATCGAAGCCCAGGCCGAACTGCTGGGTGTGGTGGATGGTCGACAGGATCGAGAACACGCCGATGCGGTTGCCGATGAAGTTCGGGGTGTCCTTGGCGTAGACCACGCCCTTGCCCAGGGTGGTGACCAGGAACTCTTCCAGGCCTTCCAGCACGGCGGCATCGGTGGTCGAGGCCGGGATCAGCTCAGCCAGGTGCATGTAGCGCGGCGGATTGAAGAAGTGCACGCCGCAGAAGCGGTGGCGCAGCTGTTCCGGCAGCACGTCGGCCAGCTTGTTGATGCCCAGGCCGGAGGTGTTGGATGCCAGCACGGCGTGATCGGCCACGAACGGAGCGATCTTCTTGTAGAGGTCCTGCTTCCAGTCCATGCGCTCGGCAATGGCCTCGATGATCAGGTCGCAGTCCTTCAGCTGCTCCAGCCCCGACTCGTAGTTGGCCGGGGTGATCGCTTCGGCCAGCGACTTGCTGGCCAGCGGCGCCGGGCTGAGCTTGCCCAGGTTGGCGATTGCCTTCAGCACGATGCCATCGGCCGGACCTTCCTTGGCGGGCAGGTCGAACAGCACGGTGTCGACGCCCGCGTTGGTGAGGTGGGCGGCGATCTGGGCACCCATGACGCCGGCACCCAGCACGGCGGCGCGGCGGACTAGCAGGGAATTGGACATGGTGTAAGGGCCTTTGTTGGTCAGCAGTTACTGGGTGGAATCAGGCGGAGGCGGGCAGGGCGCTGCCGCTGCGTGCGGCGGCGCGGAACCCGGCTTCGGCGAAATGGATGAGCTCGTGGGCTGCCTGGGCACGATGCGCCGCTTCGGTGACACCGGCGGGACGCTTGATCAGCCCGAAATCGGCCATGGCGTAGGTGAGCGAGCCGGCCAGGAAATCCAGCCGCCAGTACAGCTCTTCCTTGCTCAGGTCAGGCACGCACTCGGCGATGGCCTTGCCGAACGCACGCAGCACGTGGCCGTAATGGTCGGACAGGAACTTGCGCAGGTTGTCGTTTTTTTCGGCGTAGGCGCGGGCGATCACGCGGACGAAGGCGCCGCCGCTCTGGCGGTCCTGGGCCAGCGCCAGCGCTGGCTCCACGAAGGCGGCCAGCACCGGGCGCAGTTCACCGGGGTGTTCGCTGCGGGCGCGTTCGAGCTGGGCCATGCGGGCGCCGGTCATCTCGTCCATGCGACGGCGGAACACCTCGTTGACCAGGTTTTCCTTGGAACCGAAGTGGTAGTTGACGGCGGCGATGTTGACGTCGGCCTGGCTGGTGACCTGGCGCAGCGACGTGCCGGCAAAGCCGTGCAGGGCGAACAGCTCCTCCGCGGCACCGAGGATCCGGTCCTTGGTCGAGAAGTGGGCGGGCTTGGCCATCGGCAGGCGGACCTTAATCAAACGATTGTTTGATACTAGAACCAGACGGTAGCGTATGGCATTTTGCAGTGCAGCAAAACGCGGGGTCCGGTCAGATTTCACTCAGGTGGGTGAATGGGGTACAGCCGGGGGCGGATCCCCGCAGGGGCTCGGACCCCGGCGCCACGAGCCGCCAGCCAGGGGCGCACTACCACCGCGCCGCTTTATCTTTTACAATTCGCCTACGTTTATCAGGCTAAGCCCGCGTTCCGACGCGGGTTTTTTTCATGTACCCTTCGGGCCATCAGCGGCCCGATTCCATTGGAGACATCCCATGGCGCTGGAGCGCACCCTTTCGATCATCAAGCCGGACGCCGTTGCCAAGAACGTCATCGGCGAAATCTACGCCCGCTTTGAAAAGGCCGGCCTGAAGGTCGTCGCCGCCAAGTACAAGCAGCTGTCGCGCCGTGAAGCCGAAGGCTTCTACGCCGTGCACCGCGAGCGTCCGTTCTTCAACGCTCTGGTCGAGTTCATGATCTCCGGCCCGGTGATGATCCAGGCCCTGGAAGGCGAGAACGCCGTGCTGGCCCACCGCGACCTGCTGGGCGCCACCAATCCGAAGGAAGCCGCGCCGGGCACCATCCGCGCCGACTTCGCTGAATCCATCGATGCCAATGCCGCCCACGGCTCGGACTCGGTCGAGAATGCCGCGATCGAAATCGCCTACTTCTTCGCCGCGACCGAAGTCGTCTCGCGCTGAGAGTGATGCCGTGAACGAGGTCGTACAGACACCCGCCATCCAGCCGCTGCCGAAGTCGGCACCCACGGCCGGCAAGCAGAACCTGCTCGACCTCGATCGCGCGGGCCTGGAGACGTTTTTCGTCGAGGTTCTCGGCGAGAAGAAGTTCCGTGCCCACCAGGTGATGAAGTGGATCCACCACCGCTACGTCACCGATTTCGATGAGATGACCGATCTCGGCAAGGTCCTGCGCGCCAAGCTGCAGGATCATGCCGAGGTCGTCGTTCCCAACATCGTGTTCGACAAGCCCTCCGCCGACGGCACCCACAAGTGGCTGCTGGCGATGGGCGTGGATGGCAAGAACGCCATCGAGACCGTGTACATCCCGGACAAGACCCGCGGCACGCTGTGCGTGTCCTCGCAGGTCGGCTGCGGGCTGAACTGCACGTTCTGCTCGACCGCCACCCAGGGCTTCAACCGCAACCTGACCACCGCCGAGATCATCGGCCAGGTGTGGGTGGCTGCGCGCCACCTGGGCAACGTGCCGCACCAGATGCGCCGTCTCACCAACGTGGTGATGATGGGCATGGGCGAGCCGCTGATGAATTTCGACAACGTCGTGCGTGCCATGAGCGTGATGCGCGACGATCTGGGCTATGGCCTGGCGAACAAGCGCGTGACGCTGTCCACGTCCGGGCTGGTGCCGCAGATCGACCGCCTGTCCAGCGAGAGTGATGTCTCCCTGGCGGTGTCGCTGCACGCACCGAACGACGAGCTGCGCGAGACGCTGGTGCCGCTCAACAAGAAGTACCCGATCGCCGAGCTGATGGCCTCGTGCGCGCGCTACCTGCGCGCCAACAAGCGTCGCGAGTCGGTGACCTTCGAATACACCCTGATGAAGGGCATCAACGACCAGCCCGAGCATGCCCGCCAGCTGGCCCGGCTGATGCGCCAGTTCGACAACGCGGTGCAGGCCAAGGACTCGGGCAAGGTCAACCTGATCCCGTTCAATCCGTTCCCGGGCACCCGTTACGAGCGTTCCGAGGAAGCCGACATCCGCGCGTTCCAGAAGATCCTGCTCGACAGCAATGTGCTGACGATGGTCCGCCGCACGCGCGGCGATGACATCGACGCCGCCTGTGGCCAGCTCAAGGGCCAGGTGATGGACCGCACCCGGCGCCAGGCGGAGTTCAACAAGACGCTGCAGGCGGGGAAGGGGAGCGATGCGGCCGCCTGACCGCTTCCGGCTGGCGCTGCTTGCGGGCGTGCTGGCCATGGCGGTCGGTGCCTGCTCCTCCACGCCCAAGGGCCGGCTCGGTCCCAGCGAAGCGCCGGTCTATTCGGTGCGCGACCCGGACGGCGTGCGTCGCCAGGTGCGCGTGAACGACCTGCTGGTGCTGGCCTCGCGCGACATGCAGCTGGGCAATCTGGACGGTGCCGAGAGCAAGGCCCGACAGGCGCTGAAGCTGCAGCCCGACGAGCCTGACGCACTGGTCCTGCTGGCCGGCATCGATGACCGCCGCGGCCGCACCCGGCAGGCGGGCGAGGGCTTCCGCAGGGCCGCAGAGCTGGCCCCGCAGCGCGGTGACGTACTCAACAACTATGGCGCCTGGCTGTGCCAGCAGGGGCAGGCCGCCGAGTCGTTGGTGTGGTTCGATCGTGCGCTGCAGGCGCCGGGCTATGCCACGCCCGCCGAGGCGCAGGCCAACGCGGGGGGCTGTGCGCTCGACGCGGGGCAGCCCGAACGGGCCGAGCGCGACCTGCGTGCCGCACTCGCGGTGGCTCCGGCCAACCCGGTCGCCCTGGAGGCGATGGCCCAGCTGAGCTTCCGCCAGGGCCGCTACATGGAGGCCCGGGCCTTCGCCGAGCGCAGGATTTCGGCTGCACCCGCAACACGTTCCGTGTTACAACTTGCGTCTCAAATCGAGGCGCGGCTGGGCGATCACGCAGCATCCGATCGCTATCTGCAGCGGATTCGACAGGAATTTCCGCAGGATGCGGGCTCCTAACTCCAGGGTTGATGCATTGTGATTGATGACCAGACTGTGAGCGCTCTCGAGACTGCGGCCGGCTGTGGCACCCGCCTTCGCCAGGCCCGCGAGGCGGCCGGACTGACCCTTGACGACGTCGGACAGCGGCTGCGCATGCCGGTCCAGGTGGTCAGGTCGCTGGAAGAAGAGCAGTGGCAGAAGCTCGGTGCGCCGGTGTTCGTCCGCGGCCAGCTGCGCAGCTATGCGCGCCTGCTGAATGTGGATGTGAGCGAACTGCTGGAGCAGGCCCAGGTGGGCCCGGTGGTCCCGCCGACCCTGGTCAGCCATACCCATACCCCGCGTGCGCGCCGGATCGCCGAGAACCTCGGCCGGCGCGTGCTGTATGTCGGCATCACCGCGGTGCTGGCCGTGCCGGTGTGGTTCGCCACGCGCGGCCATTTCGATGGCGGCACGCCGTCGCCGAACACCGCCTCGCTGGACGTGATCCCGGCGACCGTGCCGGTCACCCCCGCCGCCGACGGCGCCGAGCCGGTGGCATCGACGGAGACCTCGGTGGCGTCCACCGCCAAGCCGGCCGCGACCCCGTACGTCGCCTCGCTGGCGCCGGTCCCGCGTCCGGCCGCCACTGCGGCGGGTGCCGGCACCACGCTGGAGATGCAGTTCAACGGAGACAGCTGGGTCGACATCGGCGGCCCCGATGGCAGCACCGTCGAGAAGGCGCTGATCCGGTCGGGCGAGAGCCGCAGTTTCACCCCGGGCCAGGTGACCCGGGTCACTCTGGGCAACGCCTCGGCGGTCCAGGTTCAGCAGAACGGCGCTATCGTCGATCTGGCGCCCTACCAGCGAGCCAACGTGGCACGCTTTCAGGTATCCTCTGAAGGCTCCGTGGTCCCGGTTTCGCACTGAGGCGCGGTTTCACCACCTTCGATAATCCCAATGGTCCCTCCCGATGGGCGGGGCGAGAGTACGCATGGCGATCGACGATCTGCTCGACGAGCACGAACAAAGTGAACGCGTCCGCAGCTGGCTGCGGAAGAATGGCGCCAGCATCATCGGTGGCGTGGCCATCGCCATCGGCGCCATCGCCGGCTGGCAGTGGTGGCAGACGCAGCAGGGCGGCAAGCTGGCCTCGGCCAATGTCGAGTACCAGAAGGCACTGGTGGGTCTGCAGCAGAACAAGCTCGACGACGCCGCCAAGGCGGTGAAGGCGCTCGAAGCCGGTCCCTCCAGCATCTACGGCGACCTCGCGGCGCTGCAGCTGGCCAAGGCCCAGGTCGACGCCGGCAAGAATGAAGAAGCCCTGGCGACGCTGCGCAGCGTGAAGGTCGAAGGTGACCTGCAGCGCGTGGTCGACCAGCGCGTGGCCCGCCTGCTGGTCGCTACCGGCAAGGCCGACGAGGCCATCTCCCTGCTGGGCAGCGCCACCGACAGCGGCAGCCTGGAGATCCATGGCGATGCGCTGATGGCCCAGGGCAAGCGTGATGCCGCCCGCGAACAGTACGAGAAGGCGTTGAAGACGCTGGACGTGGCGGCGCCCCAGCGGCGCCTGCTGGAAACCAAGGTTATGGACGCCGGCGGCACCGTCGCCGCCCCTGCGGAGTCGGTTTGATGAGTCAGAAGGTCATGATCACCCGCGTCGCCACCGTGCTGCTGCTCGGCGTGGCGCTGTCCGGCTGCAGCACCATGAAGGGCTGGTTCGCCGGAAAGGACGCGGAAGCGAAGAAGGCGCAGGAGCCGGCCGAACTGGTCAAGTTCGAGCCGACCCTGAAGGTCAACAAGGCCTGGTCGGTCAATCTGGGCAAGGGTGAGCGTCGCATCGGCGTGCGCCAGGGCCCGGCGGTGGCCAACGGTCACGTGTTCGCTGCGGCGATCACCGGGGGCGTGCACGCCATCGACCTGCAGACCGGCAAGAAGGTCTGGACCTGGGAGCCGAAGAAGGAAAAGAAGAAGGACAAGCTGCGCCTGTCCGGTGGCCCGGGTGTTGGCGAGAACCTGGTCGTGATCGGCACGCTCGACGGCCAGGTCATCGCGCTGGACATCAATGACGGCAGCGAGAAGTGGCGCGCCCGCGTGCCCGGCGAAGTGATCGCCGCGCCGGCGGTGGCCCAGGGCATGGTGTTCGTGCGCAGCAACGACGGCCGCATCACCGCCTTCGACGTGGGCAACGGCACCCAGCGCTGGTTCAACCCGAGCGAACTGCCGGCGCTGACCGTGCGTGGCAATGCGCCGGTGGTGACCGGTCCGGGCGTGCTGTTCATCGGCAGGGATGACGGCGCCATCGCCGCGCTGGCCATGCAGGATGGCCGCACCCTGTGGGAACAGAACGTGGGCAGCGCTGAAGGGCGCACCGAGCTGGAGCGCATGGCCGACATCGACGGTGCGCCGGTGCTCGATGGCAACACGCTGTTCGTGAGCAGCTTCAAGAACCAGACGATGGCCATCGAAGGCCCGACCGGTCGCCCGCTGTGGGCGCGCGACCACGGCGGTGCCGGTGGCGTGGCGGTCTCGTCGGGCAATGTGTTCGTCACCGACAACAAGGGTGGCGTGTTCGGCCTGGACAAGGCCAGTGGCGCGGCGATGTGGTCGCAGACCGGGCTCGCCCGGCGCCTGCTGACCGGCCCGGCACTGCACGGCGACTACGTGGTGGTCGGCGACTACAAGGGATACGTGCACTGGCTGCAGACGTCCGATGGCGCGATGGCGGCGCGGGCCAAGAGCGGCGGTGAAGCTCTGCTGGCCCAGCCGATCGTCGTCGACGGGGTGCTGCTGGTGCAGAACGTGGATGGCAAGCTGACCGCCTTCCGGTTGGCAAATTAATACGGAGTAATCGCGATGCTGCCTTTGGTCGCCCTGGTTGGACGGCCGAATGTCGGCAAGTCGACCATTTTCAATGCGTTGACTCGCACCCGTGACGCCCTGGTCCATGACCAGCCCGGCGTCACCCGTGATCGCAACTACGGCGTCTGCCGCCTCGACGAAGACAATCATTTCCTCGTCGTGGACACCGGCGGTATCGCCGGGGAAGACGAGGGCCTGGCGGGCGCTACCACGCGTCAGGCCCGGGCCGCTGCCGCCGAAGCCGACCTGATCCTGTTCGTCGTCGATGCCCGCGAGGGCACGTCGGCGCTGGATGACGAGATCCTGTCGTGGCTGCGCAAGCTGTCGCGTCCGACTCTGCTGCTCATCAACAAGATCGACGGCACCGACGAGATGGCCGTGCGCTCGGAATTCGCGCGCTACGGCTTCAGCGAGATGCTGACGGTTTCGGCCGCGCATCGTCAGGGCCTGGACGATCTGCTCGATGAAGTGATCCAGCGCCTGCCGGAAGAGGGCAGTGGCGAAGAGCTGGACAACGATCCGAACCGTGTGCGCATCGCCTTTGTCGGCCGCCCCAACGTGGGCAAGTCGACCCTGGTCAACCGCATCCTCGGCGAGGAGCGCATGATCGCCTCCGACGTGCCCGGCACTACCCGCGATTCGATCGCGGTGGACCTGGAACGCGATGGCCGCGAATACCGCCTGATCGACACCGCCGGCCTGCGTCGCCGCTCGCGGGTGGACGAGGTGGTCGAGAAGTTCTCGGTGGTCAAGACCATGCAGTCCATCGAGCAGTGCCAGGTGGCCGTGCTCATGCTGGACGCCACCGAAGGCGTGACCGACCAGGACGCCACCGTGCTGGGGGCCGTACTCGACGCCGGCCGCGCCCTGGTGATCGCCATCAACAAGTGGGATGGGCTGACCGAGTACCAGCGCGAGCAGGCCGAAACCATGCTGTCGCTGAAGCTGGGCTTCGTGCCGTGGGCGGAATCGGTACGCATCTCGGCCAAGCATGGCTCGGGCCTGCGTGAGCTGTTCCGTGCGGTGCACCGCGCCCACGAATCGGCGAACAAGACGTTCACCACCAGCGAAGTGAACAAGGCGCTGGAAGTGGCCTACGAGACCAACCCGCCGCCGACCATCCGCGGCCACGTCTCCAAGCTGCGTTACGTGCACCCGGCCGGGGCCAACCCGCCCACCTTCATCGTGCATGGCACGCGCCTGAAGGAGCTGCAGGAGTCGTACAAGCGCTACCTGGAGAACTTCTTCCGCAAGCGCTTCAAGCTGATCGGTACGCCGGTGGTGTTCCTGTTCCGCGAAGGTGCCAACCCGTACGAGGGCAAGAAGAACGTGCTGACCGAACGGCAGATCAAGGCCAAGCGGCGCTTGATGAAACACGTCAAGGGCAAGTAACCGGAAAGGCGGCCGCAGGGCCGCCTTTTTCGTTTGACGGGGAATGGGGTCAGATCCCTTTTCCTTCGCAACAGGGATCTGACCCCTGGGACGCTCGGCGGGCAGGGCCTGCGCGATAATGGCGCCATGAGCATCCGAGAACTTTCCCCGGCGCAGGCGCATGACCGCCTGGCCCATGGCGCCGTGCTGATAGACGTGCGGGAGGCGCACGAGCGCGCCGGTGGCATGGCCGAAGGCGCCCGTGGTGTGGCCGGGGCGGAACTGCGGGCCGACCCGGCCGCGCACCTGCCACGCCCGGAACAGGAAATCCTGCTGATCTGCCAGACCGGCAAGCGTTCGGCCGACGCCGCGCAGGCCCTGCTCGACGCTGGCTACGCGAACGTGGCGTCGGTCGCCGGGGGCACCGTGGCCTGGCGCGAGCAGGCGCTGCCGCTGGTGCAGCCCGTGGCCAGCGCTGCCGACCGCGATTTCTTCGATCGCTACTCGCGTCACCTGCTGCTGCCGCAGGTGGGTGAGGCGGGCCAGCGTCGCCTGCAGCAGTCGCGTGTGCTGGTGCTGGGGGCGGGCGGGCTGGGCGCGCCGGCCGGCTTCTACCTGGCCGCGGCCGGGGTCGGGCACCTGCGCTTTGCCGATCACGACCGGGTCGAACGCAGCAACCTGCACCGCCAGATCGTGCATACCGAAGCCAGTGTCGGCCAGCTCAAGGTCGACTCCGCACGTGAGCGCCTGCTGGCGCTGAATCCCGCCATCGACATTGAAGCCGTGCCGCAGCGGGTCACCTCCGACAACGTCGACGCGCTGCTGGACGGGGTGGACGTGGTGCTGGATGGCTCGGACAACTTCCCGCTGCGCTATCTGCTCAACGATGCCTGCATCAAGCACCGGCTGCCGCTGGTGTATGCGGCAATCGAGCGCTTCGACGGCCAGGTGAGCGTGTTCGACGCCGGCCGCCAGCGCGGCGTCGCGCCCTGCTACCGCTGCCTGTTCCCGGAGCCACCGCCGCCGGAGTTCGCGCCGAACTGTTCCGAGGCCGGCGTGCTGGGCGTGCTGCCAGGGTTGGCCGGCGTGCTGCAGGCCACCGAGGTGTTGAAGCTGCTGCTGGGCATCGGCGAGCCCCTGGTGGGGCGTCTGCTGCGTTTCGATGCACTGGGCATGCGCTTCCGCGAAACCGGCATCGGCCCGGACCCACAGTGCCCGGTCTGCGCGCCGGGCGTGCCGTTCCCGGGCTATATCGATTACGCCGCCTTCTGCCAAGGCGGGTGATTCCGGTAGCGCCGGGCCATGCCCGGCGGGCGCAGCGGGGCCGGCACGCATATCCGCAGGGGATGGCCCGGCGCTACCGTTGATCGTTTCAGAATGATGTATGGGGTGGCTGCCGGCATCGTTCCACCTCCAAGACAATCCGGCGCAACATGCGTGCTATTGCCGTCATCCACATTGCTCTATCGTGGTGAGCGATTCTGGATTCCGGGGAAAGCACCGCATGGCGGTAGAAGCAGCGACCAGCGAGCTGGTCAAGGTGGTTGCCCTGCTGGGCGCGGCGGTGGTGATGGTGCCCTTGTTCCGGCGGCTGGGCCTGGGGTCGGTACTGGGCTACTTCGCCGCCGGCCTGGCGATCGGACCGTTCGGGCTGGGCTGGTTCTCCGATCCGCAGGCCATCCTGCATACCGCCGAACTCGGCGTGGTGATGTTCCTGTTCGTGATCGGCCTGGAGATGCGGCCCTCGCACCTGTGGAGCCTGCGCAAGGAAATCTTCGGGCTGGGCACGCTGCAGATCGTCACCTGCGCGCTGGTCCTGACCAGCATCGCCAAGTTGTTCGGCTTCCCGTGGCAGGTGGCCTTCATCGGTGCCACCGGCTTCGTGCTGACGTCCACCGCCGTGGTGATGCAGCTGCTGGCCGAGCGCGGTGATATCGCGCTGCCGTCCGGGCAGAAGATCGTCTCCATCCTGCTGTTCGAAGACCTGCTGATCGTGCCGCTGCTGGCCCTGGTGGCCTGGATGGCGCCCAGCGCGGGCAGCGCCGATGGCGAGGGCTCGCGCTGGCTGTCCGTGGCGATCGGTGTCGGTGCCATCGTCGGCCTGGTGCTGGTCGGCCGCTTCCTGCTCAACCCGCTGTTCCGCCTGCTGGCCGAATCGAAGGCACGCGAGGTGATGACCGCCGCCGCGTTGCTGGTGGTGCTGGGCGCGGCACTGCTGATGCAGCTGTCCGGCCTTTCGATGGCGATGGGCGCGTTCCTGGCCGGCGTGCTGCTGAGCGAATCAACCTTCCGCCACCAGATCGAAGCCGATATCGAACCGTTCCGCGGCATCCTGCTCGGCCTGTTCTTCCTCAGCGTCGGCATGGCGCTGGACCTGGGCGTAGTGGCCTCGCACTGGCAGCTGATCGCCGGCCTGGTGCTGGCGCTGATGGCGGCCAAGGCACTGTGCATCTACGTCGTTGCGCGTCTGATGGGCAGCGACCACGCGCAGGCGCTGGACCGTGGCGTGCTGATGGCGCAGGGCGGTGAGTTCGCCTTCGTGCTGTTCTCCGCAGCGGCGGCCGCCGGTGTGATCGACGTGGACATCAATGCCAACTTCACCGCCGTGGTGGTGCTGTCGATGGCGCTGACCCCGCTGGTGGTGCTGGTCTACAAGCGCGTGGCGCCGAAGCCGACGGTGAACCTGGAGGGCGTGGACGAAGCCGACGGCCTGTCCGGCAGCGTGCTGCTGATCGGCTTCGGCCGCTTCGGCCAGGTGGCCAGCCAGTCGCTGCTGGCGCGCGACGTGGACGTGACCATCATCGACAACGATGTGGAGATGATCCAGAGCGCGGCCCGGTTCGGCTTCAAGATCTACTACGGCGATGGCACCCGCCTGGACGTGCTGCATGCTTCCGGCGCGGCGACCGCGCGCGCGATTGCGGTGTGCGTGGACAAGGCCGACGCCGCCGACCGCATCGTCGAGCTGGTCGCGCACGAATTCCCGCAGGCCAAACTGATGGTGCGCTCGTTCGACCGCGAGCATTCGCTGCGGCTGATCCATGCCGGCGTCGATTTCCAGATCCGCGAGACCTTTGAATCGGCCGTGCTGTTCGGTCAGGCGGCCCTGATCGAGCTGGGCGCCGACGAGGACGACGCGATCGAGATCGCCGAGCAGATCCGTCGCCGCGACGCCGAGCGTTTCGAGCTGGAAATCGCCGGCGGCGGCCTGAACGCCGGCGCCAAGATGGTGTTTGGCAACTCCGGCCAGGGCGTACCGACGCCGACCCCGTTCACCGCGCCGAAGCGGGCAAGCAAGACCTTGAACCCGCAGGACGTGCCCGAAGAGGAAGAATGAGGGATGCGACCCGTAACGTCACCCGGGGTCAGCGTTCCAAGGTAGCGCCGGGCCATGCCCGGCGAGCGCAGCGGCCGCATTGGCGGTGGGCGAGGGGGCCTGAATCGGGGACAATAGCCTCCCCACCACCGCCGCCCCCGCATTCGATGAACGATTCCGCCGCCCCGCATCCTGCCCGCATCCTCGATGGCCGCCGCATCGCTGAAGACCTGCTCGACAGCCTGAAGGTGCGTGTCGATGCCCGCATCGCGGCCGGTGGCAGCCGTCCGGGGCTGGCCGTGGTGCTGGTGGGCGGCGACCCGGCCTCGACCGTGTACGTGCGCAACAAGCGCCGTGCCGCCGAGAAGGTCGGCATCGAAGCACACGATTACGACCTGCCGGCCGGCACCACCGAGGCCGAGCTGCTGGACCTGATCGACCAGCTCAATGCCGATCCGAAGATCAACGGCATCCTGATCCAGCTGCCGCTGCCGGGCATCCCCGATGCGCGCCGGCTGATCCAGCGCATCGACCCGCGCAAGGACGTCGATGGCTTCCACCCGGAAAACGTCGGCCATCTGGCTCTGCGCGAGTTCGGCCTGCGCCCGTGCACGCCGCGCGGCATCACCACGCTGCTGGGCCACACCGACCAGCCGGTGCGCGGTCGCAACGCCACGATTGTGGGTGTCAGCAACCACGTCGGCCGCCCGATGGGCCTGGAACTGCTGATTGCCGGCTGCACCGTGACCAGCTGCCACAAGTTCACCCCCAAGGACGTGCTGGAACAGGCCGTGCGCAACGCCGACATCCTGGTGGTGGCGGTGGGCCGCCCGGGCATCGTGCCGGGCGAGTGGGTGAAGCCGGGCGCGGTGGTGATCGACGTCGGCATCAACCGGTTGGATGACGGCCGCCTGGTGGGCGACGTCGGCTTCGATGCGGCGGCGCAGCGGGCGAGCTGGATCACCCCGGTGCCGGGCGGTGTCGGCCCGATGACCGTGGCCACGTTGATGCAGAACACCCTGGAAGCGGCGGAAGCCTCCTGAGGGTAGCGGGGGGGGGGGGGGGGGGGGGGGGGGGGGGGGGGGGGG
>NZ_JBWJPF010000017.1:0-88965 GCF_056393265.1 Stenotrophomonas sp. Steno-C15 | reverse complement strand
GGTTGGCAGCGACCAGAAAGGGATCGTGTTACAGCTGGATCTGCTGGAAGTTCTCGACCCGCTCGTGACCGTGGGCGGCGTCGCCGACGCGCGGCATCGGGTAGTCGTCCAGACGGTCCAGCAGGCGGGTCTGCAGACCCGCCTCGCGCGCGGCATCAAGCTCTTCCACCACGTCGGACAGGAACAGGATCTCGCCTGCCGGCACGCCGATGGACTGGACGATGCGGCGGTAACTGTCGGCCTCACGCTTGCCGCCGATCTCGGTATCGAACCAGCCTGACACCAGCGGGCTGAGATCGCCCGCGTCGCTGAAACCGAAAAACAGCTTCTGCGCCGGCACTGAACCGGAGGAGTAGACGTACAGCGGCAGGCCCGAGGCATGCCATCCCTTCAGCACCGGCGCCACTTCCGGATAGAAGTGCGCGGTGTAGTCGCCACGGCGATAGCCGGCGTCCCAGATCAGGCCCTGCAGCGCCTTCAGCGCCGTGTGCTTGCGGTCCTGGTCGATCCAGCCCTGCAGGGTCTCGGCGACCACGCTGTCCTGGCAGGCGCCGCCGATTTCGCTGGCCACCGTATCCAGCCAGCGGCGCACGTCCGGTCGCTGGCCATGCTCGGCCACGAAGCCGGGCAGCGCCTGGCGCGCATAGGGGAACAGCACGTTCTTGACGAACGAGATGCTGCTGGTGGTGCCTTCGATGTCGGTCAGGATGACGCGGGGCTGCATGGATCAGGATGCCTGGGTCGGAACGTAACGGGGGAATTTCTGCGCGATGTCGGTGCCGGTGAAGTGGCCGACCCAGCCATCCGGCTCGGTGAAGAAGCGGATGGCCACGAAACTCGGCTCCTCGCCCATGTCGAACCAGTGCGTGGTGCCATCGGGCACGGCGATCAGGTCATCCTTCACGCATTCGATCTCGTAGACCTTGTCACCCACGTGCAGGGTGAACAGCCCCGAGCCGGCAACGAAGAAGCGCACTTCGTCTTCCTTGTGGAAGTGCTCGTCGAGGAACTTCCTGCGCAGCTCGGCGCGGTTGGGATTGTCCGGCGCGATCGACGCCACATCCACGCTCTTGAAGCCGCGTTCGGCGACCAGGCGATCGATGTCGGCGCGGTAAGCGGCGAACACCTCGTCCTGGCTGGCGCCCGGCGCGACCGGTGCGGTGGCCTGCCAGCGCTCGAAGGTCACGCCGATCTTCTGCAGCTCGGCAGCGATGATGGCGCCGTCCTGGCTGTCCAGCAGCGGGGATTCGGGGCGGGTGTCGTCGTAGATGCGCAGTCGGCTCATGGCGGCAGCTTGAACGTCTCGGGGGGAGGACAGGGTAGCAGGGTGGCGGGCGGGCGCAGATTGCGGTTTGGAATCTGCTCAGCCACGCAGCCTGCGCAGTTCCAGTTCGCAGTGCAGCAGGAACTCGAATGCCTCAAGGTGGCGGCGCGCTTCGGCCATGTCGCGGCCCCAGGCGTACAGGCCGTGGCCATCGATCAGGTAGCCCCACAGCGTCTGGCGGTCCAGCAGATCCTCGACCTGGGCCGACAGCACGTTCATGTCCTGGGTGTTGGCGAACACCGGAACGTCGATGGCCATCTCGTGCGTGCTGTTGCCGGCAAAGGCTTTCAGCAGCTCATAGCCTTCCAGGCGGATGTGCCCCTGCGGTGCATACAGGCGCGAGGCGACGGTCTGCACCGGCGAATGCGTATGCAGGACGCAGCCGATTTCCGGGAAACGCCGGTACAGCTGCGTGTGCAGCAGCGTCTCGGCGGACGGGCGCAGGGGACGGCCGACGGCCTGGCCATCGAAGTCCACGACCATGATGTCGTCCTCGATCAGCCGCCCCTTGTCCTTGCCGGAGACGGTGATTGCCGCATGGCGGTCGTCGAGCCGATGGGAGAAGTTGCTGCTGGTGGCCGGGGTCCAGCCGGCCTGGGCCAGTTCGCGGACGTTGTCGATCAGCAGCTGGGCGAGCTCGCTCAGGCGCGCGGTGTCATAGGGGAGGGGGGCGGCGTTCATGCGGGCGATTTTACTGGATTCGGCCAACGGCTGAGCCCCTCGTGGCTGTCTCGCCGGGCGGGATTTCTTGCTTTGGCCGGGCGGGTGGGCTGTGCAGGGGACGCCGTAAAGCCATCCTTGGGGGCTTGGCCGCGGCATCCCTGCCGCGGACACCCCTGCACAACCCACCCGCCCGGCCACGGACAGGTTCCGTGCGTGTCAGCCACGGAGTGAAGAAGGAAAAGCGAAAAGCGGGTCGCTTCGCTGCACTTACTCGGAGCGGAGCATGGCTCCGCTCTACAGAGGATTCATCGACCTACGAAAATTCATCTCCTGGACGAATTCATCCACGCATGACGTGGACCAACCAGACGCGCCAGGAGACTGTCGGAGGTGGGGCGGGTTGGGTTCGCGGGGGTGTCCGCGGCATGGATGCCGCGGCCAAGCCTCCAGGGATGGATTCACGGCGTCCCCCGCGAACCCAACCCGTCCCGCCAAACCCTCGGCCCCGCTGTTGCTGTTGCCGTTGCTCCGGCTTCAAAGGCGGGTGCAGGGCCGCAGGCCCTGCAATGCAGAACCCCTTACTTCACCCGCAGGCGGCTGTGCCGGAAGCCGTAGCAGAAATAGATCACGAACCCGAAGAACGTCCACACGCCCATCAGCATCCAGTTGTGCATCGTCATCGCCGACAGCAGCGCCAGGCAGCTGAGCACGCCCAGGCTGCAGATCAGCCACGCCATCGGCATGCGGAACGGGCGCGGCAGGTCCGGTTGGGTGCGGCGCAGGATCAGCACGCCCGCACACACCGCCGCGAAGGCGATCAGCGTGCCCATCGAGGTCAGTTCGCCGAGCACATCCAGCGGGAACAGCGCAGCCAGCAGGGCGATGCCGATTCCGGTGATGACCGTATTGATATGCGGAGTGCGGTACTTCGGATGGATCCGGGTGAACACGGGCGGCAGCAGGCCATCGCGACCCATGATCATGAAGATGCGTGGCTGCGCGATCACCATCACCAGTACGACCGAAGAAAGGCCGACCAGTGCCCCGATTTCCACCACCACCCGCAGCCAGCCCAGCTGGGGATGCGCCGCGACGGCGGTGACCACCGGCTCATCGGTGCCGAGCAGGGTGTACGGCACCAGGCCGGTCATGACGGCCGCCATGGCGATGTACAGCACCGTGCAGACCACCAGCGAGAGCATCATGCCGATCGGCATGTCGCGCTGCGGACGGTGTGACTCCTGTGCCGCCACCGAGACCGCCTCGAAACCGATATAGGCGAAGAACACCATGGCAGCGCCACGCAGCACGCCCTCCATGCCGTACTTGCCGGGCCCCTGGTTCTCCGGAATGAACGGGGTCCAGTTGGCCGGATCGACGTACTTCCAGCCAACCACGATCACCAGCACGATCAGGCCGGTCTTGAGCACCACCATGGCCATGTTCATGGCCGAGGACTTGCTGATGCCCACGTAGCACAGCCAGGTCAGCAGCAGCACCAGGATGGCCGCCGGCAGGTTGGCGATCGCGCCGGTCGGGCGCAGCTGCCCGTCCAGCGGTGCGCTCACCAGTGCGGCCGGCAGGTGGATGTCGAAGTGACTGAGCAGGCTCAGGAAGTAGCCGGTCCAGCTGACCGCCACTGCCGAGGCGGACACGCCGTACTCCAGCACCAGCATCCAGCCGATGAACCAGGCCGAGAGCTCGCCGAAGGTGGCATAGGTATAGGTATAGGCGCTGCCCGAGACCGGCACCATCGAGGCGAACTCGGCGTAGGCCATGGCGCAGAACGCGCAGCAGATGGCGGCCAGCACGAAGGACAGCATGATGGCCGGGCCGGCATGGTTGGCTGCGGCCTGCCCGGTGATGACGAAGATGCCGCCGCCGATCACTGCGCCGATGCCCAGGGCGGTCAACCCCCAGGGTCCGAGGTGGCGGCGCAGGCTCAGGCCATTGGCGTCTTCATGGGCGGCATGCGGGTGCTTGGTGGCCCAGAGTTGCTTGAACATGTGTGGGGATCTTGTCGATGCGCGCCGGGTGGGCGCGCGGGCGGAAACACTGGCAGGAGCAGACGGGCCGGCGCAGGGCCGGCCCGCAGGTTCAGGCGGACTTGGCCAGCTTGCTGTTGCGCATGCCGTAGCCGAAGTAGATCAGCAGGCCCAGCACCGTCCAGCCGACGAACAGATGCCAGTGCACCACGAAGGCCTGCCAGAACAGGAACAGGCAGGCCGCCGCGCCCAGCGGGCAGATGATCCACACCACCGGGACGCGGAACGGACGATGCAGCTCCGGACGGGTATAGCGCAGAACCAGCACGCCGATGCATACGGTTGCGAACGCCAGCAGGGTACCCATCGAGACCAGTTCGCCCAGCACGTTCAGCGGCATCAGGCCGGCCAGTGCCGCAGCGATCACACCGACCACGATCGTGGCCCAGTACGGGGTGCGGAAGCGGGCATGGACCTTGCCGAAGAACTTCGGCAGCAGGCCGTCGCGGGAGATCGTGTAGGCGATGCGGGTCTGGCCCATCATCATCACCAGCACCACCGAGGACAGGCCGGCGATGGCGCCGATCTCGACTGCGGTCTTCAGCCAGGACAGGCTGGCATAGGGCTCCAGCGCGGTGGCCACGGGCTTGTCGGTGCCCAGCAGGTGATACGGCATCATGCCGGTCAGCACGGCGCAGACGATGATGTAGACGAGGGTGCACACGGCCAGCGACCCGAGCAGGCCGATCGGCATGTTGCGCTGCGGGTCCTTGGTTTCGCCGGCTGCGGTGGAAACCGCGTCGAAGCCGATATAGGCGAAGAACACGATGGTGGCGGCACGGAACACGCCGCTCCAGCCGAACTCGCCGGATACGCCGGTGTTCTCCGGAATGAAGGGCTGCCAGTTGGCCGGATCGATGTGGGCGGCGCCGAAGCCGATGAACAGGCAGATCACGGTGACCTTGATGGCCACGATGATGGCGTTGACGAAGGCCGACTGGGTCACGCCGACATACAGCAGGCCCGAGACCGCAGCGACGATCAGGACCGCCGGCAGGTTGAACAGCTTGCCGGAAGAGATGAACTCGCTGCCGGTCCATGCGATCGGTGCCGCACTGAGTGCGTCAGGGAATGGCATGTGCAGCGTGGTGGTGATGAAACTGATCAGGTAGGCCGACCAGCCCACCGCGACCGAGGCCGAGGCGAACAGGTACTCCAGTACCAGACACCAGCCGATGAACCAGGCCATGCCCTCGCCGAGCGTGGCGTAGGAGTAGGAGTAGGCGCTGCCCGATACCGGCATCATCGCGGCGAACTCGGCGTAGCACAGGCCGGCGAGTGCACATGCGATGCCGGCGAAGACGAACGAGAGCATCACTGCCGGGCCGGCGTGGTTGGCCGCGGCCTGACCGGTCAGTACGAAGATGCCTGCACCGATCACCGCCCCTACGCCAAGCAGGATCAGGTGTTTCGCCGTGAGGGTCCGTTTCAGCGTGGCTTCGCCGTCCAGGCTGCCTTCGATGGGTTCGCCGGCATCGACGTGCCCGGCCGGTTGCACCGGCTTGACCCTCAACAGAGCTTTCAGCATGCAGTACTTCCCTAATGATCGGTTTGGGGGCCGTCGATACGTTGCCGGCAGCCCTGAATGGTGAAGGCCGCGCGAACGGCCCGCTGTACCTTAGCCAAAGCTGAAGCCAACGCACAAGCGCAATCGCAACAATGAGCGGCGATAATGAACAGTATTTTTCCGAACCACCCCCATTCATGAGCCACACCGCCGAAACCCTTGCCGCGCTTGATGATCGCCTGCGCAGTCTGCTGCGGGACCATGCGCGCCTCGAGCCCGCCCACGACGCCCTGGCTGCCGAATTCGGCACATTGCTGGACGATCCGGAAGATCCGTTCCGGCGCGAGCGGTTGGCCGGCCACTTCACCGCCAGCTGCTGGCTGGTCAGCGCCGATGGCCAGCGCCTGCTGCTGACCCATCACCGCAAGCTGCAGCGCTGGCTGCAGCTGGGCGGCCACGCCGACGGCGACCGCGACCTGGCCCGGGTGGCGCTGAAGGAGGCAGAGGAGGAGTCGGGGCTGTCCGGGCTGGTGCTGGACGATCCGGCGATCTTCGACCTGGACAAGCACTGGATCCCCGAACGCGGGGACGTGCCGGGGCATTGGCACTACGACGTGCGCTTCGTGATCCGGGCGCTGGGTGGCGAGGACTTCGTGCTCAGCGAGGAATCGCTGGACCTGGCCTGGCGGCCGGTGACCGAAGTCGCGGCCGACCCGGAGTCGGACGAATCGATGCAGCGCATGGCGCGCCGGTGGTTGGCGCGCTGACGGGGACGTCCACCTCATGCGCGGGCCGCCGGGCATGGCCCGGCGCTACCGTGATCGTGTGGACAGTGCCGGGCCGTGCCTGGCGAACCTTCAATCAATACAGGATGCGGGTGCGCAACGTGCCCGGAATGGCTGCCAGTTCTTCGCGCACCGCGGTGGCCTGCTCCTCGCTGGCGGTGATGTCGATCACCACGTAACCCACCTTCGGGTCCGTGCGCAGGAACTGGCCGTCGATGTTGACGTTGTGGCGCGAGAAGATCTCGTTGACCTTGGACAGCACGCCCGGCACGTTCTGGTGGATGTGCAGCAGGCGCAGGCTGTCTTCGTGTTCGGGCAGGGTCACTTCCGGGAAGTTGACCGCCGACAGGGTGCTGCCGTTGTCGCTGTAGCGCACCAGCTTGGCGGCGACTTCCACGCCGATGTTGTCCTGCGCTTCCAGCGTGCTGCCGCCGACATGCGGGGTCAGGATCACGTTGTCGTGGCGGGTCAGCGGTGATTCGAAGATGTCGCCGTTGCCCTTCGGCTCCACCGGGAACACATCCAGTGCAGCCCCACCGACATGGCCGCTGGCCAGCGCTGCGTCCAGCGCATCGATGTCGACCACGGTGCCGCGCGCCGCATTGATCAGGTGCGCGCCCTTGCGCATCTTCGCCAGCTCGGTGCTGCCGATCATCCACTGCGTGGCCGGGGTCTCCGGCACGTGCAGGGTAACGATGTCGGCACGTGCCAGCAGGTCGTCCAGGCTGGCCGCGGCACGCGCATTGCCCAGCGCCAGCTTGGTTTCCACGTCGTGGAAGATCACCTGCATGCCCAGCGATTCGGCCAGCACGCCGACCTGGGTGCCGATGTGGCCGTAGCCGATGATGCCCAGCGTCTTGCCCCGTACCTCATGGCTGCCGCTGGCGGACTTCGACCAGCCGCCGCGGTGGCATTCAGCGTTCTTCTGCGGGATGCCACGGGTCAGCATGATCGCCTCGGCGATCACCAGTTCGGCCACGCTGCGGGTGTTGGAATAGGGCGCGTTGAACACCGGGATGCCGGCCAGCTCGGCCGCGTCCAGATCGACCTGGTTGGTGCCGATGCAGAAGCAGCCCACCGCGATCAGGCGCTTGGCCTCGGCCAGCACCTCGGCGCTGAGCTGGGTGCGCGAACGGATGCCGACGATATGCGCTTCGGCGATGCGCGCCTTCAGTTCGTCCTCGGGCAGCGCCTTGGTGTGCGCCTCGATCTGGCTGTAGCCGGCGGCGCTGAATACCTCCACGGCGGTCTGGCTGACCCCCTCCAGCAACAGCACGCGGATATCCTGCTTCGGGAACGAGGTCTTCTTCGGCGACATGGGGCAACACGGCCAGTGGGACAGGGGCTGACCACTATGCCAGATCGGACCGCCCATGGTGCAGTGCGCAATTGGTTGCATCCGTAGCTATCTGTGCGGCACTGCGGGGCTGGACGCTGGCGCGTGCCACTGGCACGCTTGCCCGTTCGTCACGCACCGCGCTGGACCGTCATGACCGATTCCCGCATTGCCTCGCTGCTGCAGGCCTGTCCCGGCCTGAAGCTGAAGACCGACCCATCCGACCTGGAGCATTACGGTCGCGACTGGACCCGGCGCTGGACGCCGGCGCCGCTGGCGATCGCGCTGCCGGCCACGGTCGAGGAGGTGCAGGCGGTGATGCGCTGGAGCGCGGCCGAAGCGGTTGCGGTCGTGCCCTCCGGCGGCCGTACCGGGCTGTCCGGCGGCGCGGTAGCCGCCCACGGCGAACTGGTGCTGAGCCTGGAACGGATGAACAAGGCCCTGGCCTACGACGCGGTCGACCGGACCTTGGTGGTACAGGCCGGCATGCCGCTCGAAGCGCTGCACAACGCCGCGCTGGAGCATGGATTGATCTATCCGGTCGACTTCGCCGCGCGCGGATCGTGTTCGATCGGCGGCAACATCGCCACCAATGCCGGCGGCATCCGCGTGATCCGGTACGGCAACACCCGTGAATGGATCGCCGGGTTGAAGGTGGTCACTGCCAGCGGCGAACTGCTGGAATTGAACAAGGGCCTGATCAAGAACTCCAGCGGCTACGACTTCCGCCAGCTGCTGATCGGTTCAGAAGGCACGCTGGGCGTGATCGTCGAGGCGACGGTGAAGCTGACCGATCCCCCGCCGGCCAGCAACGTGATGCTGCTGGCGCTGCCCAGCTTCGAGGTGCTCATGCAGGTATTCGCCGCCTTTCGTGCGCGCCTGCAGCTGCAGGCGTTCGAGTTCTTCACCGACCGGGCGCTGGAACACGTGCTGGCACAGGGTGCGCAGGCGCCGTTCGACGAAGTGCATCCGTACTATGTCGTGACCGAGTTCGCTGCCAATGACGAGGCACAGGAAGCCGCGGCCATGGCGGCCTTCGAGGACTGCATGGGCAACGGCTGGGTCAGCGACGGCGTGATCAGCGCCAGCGACGCCCAGGCGGCCCAGCTGTGGCGCCTGCGGGAGGGCATCACCGAATCACTGGCGCGCTACAAGCCCTACAAGAATGACGTCTCGGTGCGTATCTCGGCGATGCCGGCATTCCTGGCCGAGACCCAGGCGCTGATCGGCCAGGCTTATCCACACTTCGATGTGGTCTGGTTCGGCCATATCGGCGACGGCAACCTGCACATCAACGTGCTGAAGCCGGACGACACCAGCGACGCCGAGTTCCTTGCCCAGTGCGAGCAGGTGACCAAGCTGCTGGCGCAGGTGCTGGCGCGTTTCGATGGCAGCATTTCGGCCGAACACGGGATCGGCCTGGTCAAGAAGGGTTACCTGGACAGCACGCGCGGGTCGGCGGAAATCGGGTTGATGAAGGCGGTCAAGCGCGCGTTCGATCCCGAAGGGCGGCTGAACCCGGGCAAGCTGTTCGACGCCTGATCTGGGCAAACCCTTCACGCACCCGTTACGCTCCTCCCATTCCTTCAACCGGCCTTCGACCGATGATCCGACCGTTCCTGCTGATTGCCCTGCTGTCCCTGCCGCTGGCCGGCTTCGCTTCCAGCTTCGCCGGCACCTCGGCCGGTTCGGCAACCGGTGCATCGTCCGGCTCGTCGGGCAGCAGCTCGGGTGACGACAAGGTCGTGCGCGCAGCGCGCGATGATGCCGCGGCCTTTGTCGCCAGCGACGGCCAGATCCGTGGCGCGCGCCTGCAGGCCGCGCTGGTCCATCTGCGCGAGCAGGACGCTGCCGCGCAGCAGCAGAGCGATCTGGAACTGGCGCGCGCCCTGCTGGCGCGTTGATCCGGGCCGCATGCCGCCCGCGGTTTCGCTTGCCGTGGCGCCGGCCGATGCACGGCTGAACGTCTTGCGTACGCGGGCAGCAGCAGATGCCGGCCGCGACCCGGCGCTGTCCAAGCGTGCCCTGCATGCAGGATGGGGTATCGCATTGGTGTGGCTGGCGATACCGGTGGCGCATGCGACCGACCGCCTGCAGCTGGACCCCGCAGGCCTGGACCCAACACAACAACGGCTGGCCCGGCAGACCCTGGCCGACGTGCAGTCGCTGCTGCCCGAGGGGCTGCTGCGCGCGTTGCCGCCGCAGGTGCAGGTGCGCTGGAGTGAGGCCCTGCCGGCCGATGTGCACGGTCGGGCCTTTGGCGGACGCGTGTCGCTGCGTCGCGACCTGCTGGATGAGGAGGTGCCCGGCGCCCGCCGCGCGCGACGCAGCGCGCTGGTGCACGAACTGGCCCACGTTGCCGACCGCAACGGTGCAGGCTGGTCGCGCAGCGCGCGCTGGCGCGATCTGTCCGGCTGGCAGCGCAGGCCGTGGCATCTGGGCCGCGGTGACAATGATTTCCGTGACCGCAGTCCGGATCCCTACGAGCTGACGGATGCGGCCGAGTACCTGGCAGTGAATGCCGAGCATTTCGTGCTCGATGGTGCGTTCGCCTGCCGCCGTCCAGCCCTGGCGCAGTGGTACCGGGCGCATTTCGGCACGCCGCCATCGCTGCCACGCCCGCACTGTGAGGCAACCCTCCCATTGCTGCAGGCCGAAGCGGAGGAGGGGGCAGCCTCGTTGCTGCAGCTGGATCCCGCGCGCGTCTATGCGGTGGACTACCTGTTTGCTGAAGGCAGCCGGCAGCCGATGAGCCGCTGGGGCCACAGCATGCTGCGGCTGGTCATCTGCCGGCCGGGCCGGACGCCGGGACCGGCGTGCCGACTGGATCTCGAACATCACCGCGTACTGTCCTTCCGCGCGTTCGTGGGTGATGTGCAGATTTCCAACTGGCGTGGCCTGACCGGCGACTATCCGTCGCGCTTGTTCGTGCTGCCGCTGCAGCAGGTGGTGGATGAATACACCAAGGTCGAGCTGCGTGGCCTGCAGTCGCTGCCCCTGCGCCTGCAGCGCGAAGAAATCGCCAGCCTGCTGGAACGCACCGCGCAGGTGCATTGGACCTATGACGGACGCTACTACTTCGTCAGCAACAACTGCGCGGTGGAGACTGCGAAACTGCTGCAGGCCGGCGTGCCCCGGCTCGGCCAGGCCGGGCTCGCCCAGCTCACCCCGCGGGGACTGCGGCGTCGGCTGGCACGGCTGCATGTTCTGGACGACCAGGTCCTGGCGGATCGGGCGGGTGCGCAGGCCCAGGGGTATTACTTCGCCTCCGCGCGTGATCATTACCAGCAGCTTTTTTCCGTGGCTACCACCCAGCTCGCCTTGCCGGCGCGCGACGTGCGCGCATGGCTGAATCTGCCCGCGCGCGAGCGCGGCCCCTGGCTGCTGCAGGGTGATCTGCGCGCAAGTGCTGGCCTGCTGCTGCTGGAACAGGCCGCGCAGCGACGCGCGGAGCTGCGCGCGCGTGATGTGCTGAAGCGCCGTCTGCTGGCGGCGCCGGAGAGCGCTGAGGCACGCAGTCTGCGTGAACTGCTGGACCTGAGCGGGCAGTGGCTGCGTCCCGGGGAGCTGCTGGCGGACGGCGGCTACGGCTTGCCGCTGCCTGAGGAGCAGGTACTGCTGGCCGACCGCGTTGCGCTGGCCAGCGCCCAGGCGGTGCCGGCATGGCGGACCCTGCGCATGCAGCTGCGGCAGCAGCTGCCGGCGTCGCAGCGGGGGGAACTCGATGACATCGACGCGAACCTGGCGGTGCTGGGTGAGCGTCTGCGACGGCAGGCGACGCCTACTGACGCGGCAGTTCGATGACGAAGCGGCTGCCGCCGCTGCCACCGGGCGCGCAGTAGACCTTTCCGCCATGTGCATCGGCGATGGCCTTGACCACGGCCAGGCCCAGGCCGCTGCCACCACCCTGGCGCGAACGTGAACCGTCGGCGCGCATGAAGGGGCTGAAGATGTCCGCGTGCAGTGCCGGATCGATGCCGGGGCCCTCATCCTCGATGGCAACCTGCACGTGCCCCGGGGTGTCATGCACGGCGATCCGCACCCGGCCCGGGCTGGCGTAGCGGCGTGCGTTCTCCAGCAACGCAAGAAGCGCCTGCCGCAGGCGGGTCGGATCGCAGTGGGCGTTGTGCTCCTCGCGGCTGGTCTCCAGTTCCAGCACGAAGCCGGCCGCGCGGAACTGGGGATCGACCAGGGTCATCACCGAGTGCACTTCGGCCACCACATCGGTACGGGCGCGGCGCACGTCCAGCCGGGCGTTGTCCGCCAGGCTCAGCACGCGCAGATCCTCGATCAGCCGCGACAGCCCTTCCACCTGCGCCAGCAGGCTGCGGAACTGCGATTCGTCGGGGTGGAACACGCCTTCGGCCAGGCCCTGCAGGCGACCGCGCAGGATGGTGACCGGCGTGCGCAGTTCGTGGGCGATGGCGGCGTGCCACATCATCCGTTCGCTTTCCATGTGCTGCAGGCGGCGCGCCATCGCGTTGAAGTCGTCGACCAGCGCGGCGACCTCGCCGGGAGAGTTGCCGTCGGCGCTGGCACGTGCGCCCAGGTCGCCGCTGGCCAGCGCGCGCACGCTGTCGACCAGCGAATTCAACGGGGACAGGATACGGTGGGCGAGGCGGAACGATGCGGCGATCGCAAGGGCCAGCCCGGTCAGGATGACACCGACCATCCAGGCCAGTTCGGGACCGGTGGGCAGCCAGCTCTCCGGCTCGACCGTACTGGCCGGCGAAAACTCGACCAGCACCGCATACAGCAGCCAGGACGAGAGGATCATCATCACGATGACGCCGATCACCATCAGCGACATCGAGACGACGATGTGCCGGCTGAGCCCGGACCGGCGCATCAGCGGTCGGCCATCAGGCGGTAACCGACGCCGCGCACGCTGGCCGGGATGTTGACCATGCCCACGTCGTCCAGCTTGCGGCGCAGCTTGCTGACATGGCTGTCGACCGTGCGCTCCAGCGCTTCACTCTCAGGCAGGCATTCATGCATCAGTTCGCTGCGGCTGAAGATGCGGGTCGGTGCCAGGGCCATGCAGTGCAGCAGCTTGAACTCGGTCAGCGTCAGCAGGACTTCATGGCTGTAGCCATCGCCCTCCACATGCACGGCATGGGTTGCCGGATCGATCAGCAGCTGCCCGATGCGCAGTGCCGCCGGTGCATCCACGCGTGAGGATCTGAGCGTCCGCCGCAGCACCGCGCGCACGCGCGCAGCCACCTCGGCCGGGTTGAACGGCTTGACCACGTAGTCGTCGGCACCCATGCGCAGCGCGGTCAGCTTGTCCAGGTCCTGGTCGAGCGCGGTCAGCATGATCACCGGCGTTTCCCCGCGCTGGCGCAGCTGGCTCAGCACGCTCCATCCGTCCAGCCGCGGCAGTTGTACATCCAGCAGGACCAGGTCCGGACGCATGTTGCGGTGCAGGTCCAGTGCACTGTGGCCGTCGCCGGCGCGCAGGGTGCGCAGGCCCTCACGTTCAAGATAGGCAGTGAGGATGTCGGCGATCTCGGCCTCGTCCTCCACGATCAGGACCAGGGCGGCGAGGGCGGTGGAGGCGTGCATGCGTAGATCAGGCCATAAGGTGCTTGCCTCCATCGTATCTCCACACTTCCTCCATCGAAACCCCATCATCGCCGCGCAGACTGCGCGCTTCATGACCTATCCGCCGCGCCCGCGGCATTGTGCACAGCAATGAGAACCTTCAGGACCCCGGCCGCGTTGATCGCGGTCCTCGCCTTGGCCATGACGGCCTGTTCCTCGCCCGAAGCCAGCCCCGAACCCGCACCGCGCGTGAGTGTGGTCACCGTCGGCCCACAGGTCGTGCAGCGCGACGATGAGCTGCCGGGCCGCGTGACGGCCGTGCGTACCGCACAGATCCGTGCGCAGGTCGGCGGCATCGTGCAGCGTCGCCTGTTCGAGCAGGGGGCCGAAGTCACCGCCGGGCAGGCGTTGTTCCAGATCGATCCGGCGGCCTTCCGTGCGGACGTCGATTCGGCGCTGGCGGCCCTGCAGCGCAGCGAGGCGGCGCTTGCCCGCAGCCGTGTGCAGTCGCAGCGGCTGCACGCCCTGGCGGCGGCGCAGGCCGTCAGCCAGCAGCATCGCGACGACGCCAGCGCCGAGTACGAGCAGGCGCGCGCCGCGGTGAATGAAGCCCGGGCGATTCTTGCCCGCCGCCAGCTGGACCTGCGCTATGCGACGGTCAGCGCGCCGATCAGCGGACGCATCGATCAGGCATGGGTGACCGAGGGAGCGCTGGTCGGCGTGGCCGATGCCGAGCCGATGGCGGTGGTGCAGCAGATCGACCAGGTCTACGTGGATGTTCGCCAGCCTGCGTCCCAGCTGGAGTCGCTGCAGCGCAGCGCCGCGAGCGGTGGACAGTCGTCGGTGGCGATCATCGGCCCGGCGGGCCGGCCGTTGTCGGAACGTGGCGAGCTGCTGTTCTCCGGCATCAGCGTCGATGCGCGTACGGGCGATGTGATGCTGCGCATCCTGGTGAACAACCCGCAGCGCCAGCTGCTGCCCGGAATGTACGTACGGGCAAGAGTGCCGCGCGGTGCTCCGTCCAGTGCGCTGGTTCTGCCGCAGCAGGCCGTACTGCGCAGTGCCGGTGGTCAGGCCTACGCCTGGGTGGTCGGCAGTGACGGCAGGGCGGTGATCCGCACGCTGGAGATCGATGGCAGCGTGGATCGGCAGTGGCTGGTCCGGCATGGCCTGAAGGCGGGCGAGAAGGTGGTCGTCGAAGGCCAGGAGCGCCTGCAGGAGGGCGTGGTGGTCCAGATGCACGACTGGTCACGGCCCGTCGCCATTGCCGGGGCTGCACCGTCAGGTCGTCAGGGCTGAGTCCGCCAGGACCCGGCCGATCCAGGAAAATCCAACATGGCACGTTTCTTCATCGATCGCCCGGTGTTCGCCTGGGTGCTGGCGATCTTCATCATCCTTGCCGGTGTCCTGGCGATTCCGCGGTTGGCCGTGGAGCGTTACCCGGCAGTCGCTCCGCCCAGTGTCAGCATCTATGCGAGCTATCCAGGCGCAAGCCCGCAGACATTGAACGATGCGGTGGTCGCGCTGATCGAGCGCGAACTGTCCAGCGTCAAGCACCTGCTGTACTTCGAATCGTCGGTGGATACCTCCGGGGAGGCGTCGATCACGGCGACCTTCCAGCCGGGAACCAACCCCGAACTGGCCCAGGTCGATGTGCAGAACCGGATCAAGGCGATCGAGCCGCGGTTGCCGCGCAGCGTGCGCCAGAACGGGCTGTACGTGGAGGCGGCCGATTCCGGTTTCCTGATGCTGGTCGGCCTGCGTTCGCCGGATGCCAGCGTCAGCGAGGCCGCGCTGGGTGACTTCATGGCGCGCAACATCATCGAGGAACTGCGCCGCATCGACGGTGTCGGGCGCGTGCAGCTGTTCGGCGCGGAGCAGGCGATGCGCGTCTGGCTCGATCCCACGCGGCTGAACGGGTACGGCCTGACCATCGGTGACGTTGCCAGCGCCATCGAGCAGCAGAACCTGGAGATCGCACCGGGTCGCATCGGCGACTCCCCCGGTCTGCCCGGCCAGCGCCTGACCGTGCCGCTGACCGCCGATGGCCAGCTGTCCACGCCCGCGCAGTTCGCTTCGATCGTGCTGCGTGCGCGGGCGGATGGCTCGCGGGTACTGCTGGGTGACGTCGCCCGGGTCGAACTGGGGGCGCAGAGCTACGCCTGGGGTACCCGAGAGGATGGTCAGCCTGCGACGGCGGCGGGCGTCCAGCTGCGGCCCGGTGCGAACGCCGTACGCACTGCGGCAGCGGTGCGCGAGAGGATGGCCGAGCTGGCGCCGCTGCTGCCGCGTGGTGTCGAGGCGAGCATTCCGTTCGATACCGCACCCTTCGTCAGCATCTCGATCCGCAAAGTAGTGCAGACACTGCTGGAGGCCATGCTGCTGGTGTTCGCGGTGATGTACCTGTTCCTGCAGAACTGGCGCTATACGCTGATACCTGCCGTGGTCGCGCCGATTGCGCTGCTGGGTACGTTCGCGGCGATGCTGGCGCTGGGGTTCTCGATCAACGTCCTCACCATGTTCGGCATGGTGCTGGCGATCGGCATCATCGTCGATGATGCGATCGTGGTGGTCGAAGGCGTGGAACGGATCATGGCCGAGGAGGGGTTGCCACCCCGCGAGGCGACGATCAAGGCAATGCGCGAACTGACCGGCGCGGTGATCGGCATCACCCTGGTACTGACCGCGGTGTTCATTCCGATGGCGTTCGCCAGTGGTTCGGTAGGCGCGATCTACCGTCAGTTCACCGTGG
Organism: Stenotrophomonas sp. Steno-C15; assembly: GCF_056393265.1. NCBI lineage: Bacteria > Pseudomonadati > Pseudomonadota > Gammaproteobacteria > Lysobacterales > Lysobacteraceae > Stenotrophomonas > Stenotrophomonas sp. Steno-C15. The sequence continues at coordinate 73,009 of NZ_JBWJPF010000017.1, read as the reverse complement.
CGATGTCGGTATCGATCCTGTTCTCCGCACTGCTGGCGCTCAGCCTCACGCCTGCACTGTGCGCCACGCTGCTGCGCGGAAGTACACGCGGGCATCATGGCCGCAGTGGCCTGTTCGGCGCCTTCAACCGCGGCTTCGAGCGGATGACCGGCCGCTACCAGCGTGGCGTGGCCGCTGTGCTGCAGCGAAGCGGGCGCGTGATGGGGGTGTTCGTCGCACTGGTGGCAGCGCTTCTGCTGGGCCTGAACGGGTTGCCCGGGGCATTCCTGCCGGAGGAGGACCAGGGGTACTTCATGACCTCGATCCAGCTGCCGGCCGAGGCGACCACCGAGCGCACGCTTGCCGTCGTTGAAGCGTACGAACGTCACGTGGCCTCGCGCCCCGGCGTTGCATCCAACCAGTCGATCCTCGGGTACAGCTTCTCCGGCTCGGGGCCGAGTGCGGCACTGGCCTACACGATGCTGAAGGATTGGGGGGAGCGTGCCGGTGCGACGGCTGCCGGCGAGGTGGAGGCGGTACGGAAGGCGATGTCGACGCTGGTCGAGGGCGAAGTCATGAGCGTGATGCCGCCGGCCATCGACAGCCTCGGCCGCTCGTCAGGCTTCTCGCTGGCGCTGCAGGCGCGGACCGGGCAGACCCAGGCCGAGCTGCGCGCTGCCCTCCAGCAGCTGCTGCAGCTGGCCCAGGCCAGCACACTGCTGTCCGATGTGCATGCCGATGGAATGCCCGCAGGTACCAGCGTCCGGCTTGACATCGATCGCGCCAAGGCCGAGGCGATGGGCGTGGCGTTCAGCGAGATCAGCGGAACGCTGTCGGCGGCAATGGGCTCGCAATACGTCAACGACTTTCCGAACAAGGGACGGCTGCAGCAGGTCATCGTCCAGGCCGATGCGCAGTACCGGATGGAGCTGGGCGACGTGCTCAAGCTGTATGTCCGCAACAGCGAAGGGGGCATGGTGGCGCTGTCGGAGCTGGTCGATCCGCAGTGGACGGAAGCGCCCCTGCAGCTGCAGCGCTATCTCGGCTTCCCGGCATTGAATCTGTCCGGCGCGCCCGCGTCGGGCGTTTCCACCGGGCAGGCGATGGACGAGATGGAGCGCCTGGCCCGGCAGCTGCCGGCGGGCTTCGCACTGCAGTGGACCAGTCAGTCGCTGCAGGAGCGCGAGTCCGGCGCGCAGGCCCCGTGGTTGCTGCTGCTGTCGATGCTGGTGGTGTTCCTGGTCCTGGCGGCGCTGTACGAGAGCTGGTCCATACCAATGGCGGTGATGCTGGTGGTGCCGCTGGGCCTGCTGGGAGCCGTAGCGGCGGTGCTGCTGCGGGGCATGCCCAACGACGTTTTCTTCAAGGTCGGCATGATCACGGTGATCGGCCTGTCGGCGAAGAACGCGATCCTGATCGTCGAGTTCGCGCGACAGCTGCAGCAGCAGGGACGCGGGCTGGTGGAAGCGGCCGTGGAGGCAGCGCGCCTGCGCCTGCGGCCCATCGTGATGACGTCGCTGGCGTTCGCGCTCGGCGTGGTGCCCCTGATGGTGGCGCAGGGTGCCTCGAAGGAAACACAGCAGGCAATCGGTACCGGTGTGTTCGGTGGCATGGTCAGCGCGACCGTGCTCGCGGTGTTCTTCGTGCCGGTGTTCTATGTGGTGGTGCAGGGGGTGCGGCAACGGATCGCGCGGCGCCTGCGCAGGCGCCGGCCACTGCCGGAAGGATCTACGGATGGGAACGGATAACGGTCAAACGCTGCACGACGTACAGCTGAAGGCGCTGGAACGGCGCCTGTGCCAGGCCCTGATCGAGGGTGATCGGCAGGCACTGTCGCTGCTGTTGTCGCCGGCGATGTTCATGATGGATGGCGATGGCGGGCGTCTGTTTGATCTGCCCTGGCTGGATGACTGGTTGGGCGGGCACCTGCAGGTGCGGGTGCTGCATCTGCAGGCGGTGGACACCCTGCTGTGCGGTCGGCTGGCGCTGCTGTCCAGCCCGGTGCAGATGGTGGTCGTCCGGCACGGGCAGGAGCAGGCATTGCGGGTGCGTCTGTTGCGGGTCTGGGCCTGTAGTTCCGGCGGGGAGGGCGCGCAGCTGCTGTCGATGACGGTGCTCGCGGCGTGAACGCGATCACATCGGTTTCAGCGCCGGCTCATCGCCGGATGATAGGGTGGTTATCTTCAGTACGGTCGACAAGGAGTCGAGTCATGCGTGTAGTTTCCAGTCTGTCGGCGGCTTCGCTGGCCCTGGTGCTGGCGGCCTGCCAGCCATCGACACCGCCTGCCGCAGCAGGTGGCACGGCTGACCCGGCGCCGCCGGAGCCGCAGCCGCTGTCCACGAACTCGACCGCCAGCCAGACGGCCTATCAGTGTGGCGATCTGGCCGTGCGTGCGACGTTCAACGGCGAGGACGCAGCCACCGTGGTGATCGGGGATCGCACGTTCGCCATGACCTCCGAGCGTGCTGCTTCGGGGGCGAAGTACGGCGACGGGCAGGGCAACAGTTTCTGGACGAAGGGCCACGACGACGGGCTGCTCAGCCTGAAGGGCGAAGTGGACCGCGAGTGCCGCGCGGTGGAGGCCACGGAAGGCGACGGCCGTGCCGGTGCTGCCGCGTTCAGGGCGACCGGCAACGAACCGGGCTGGCTGGCGGTGGTCGACGGTGACACGCCGGGCCTGCAGGTGCAGGTCGATTATGGCCAGCGGCACTTCGACGTGGGCGCGCCCAACCAGGGGGCGGACGGGTGGAGTGGCAAGGCTGCGGACGGTACCGACATCAAGCTCACCTTCCAGCGCACGACGTGCACGGACGACATGAGCGGCGAGCCGTTCGAGGCGAAGGCGATGCTGACCGTCGGCACGCGCCAGTACCATGGGTGTGGCAATTTCGGCGCCAGGCAGCCGTAAGTTGGTCGGCAGAGCCGAGCGGGGCTCGGCTCTGCCAGGCGCGTGCGGTCAGCTCAGTCCGCGCGGCCTGCGAACTCGCCGGTGGCAGTGTTCACCAGCACGCGTTCGCCATTGACGATGTACTCCGGCACCATGATCTCGATCCCGGTATTGAGCTTGGCCGGTTTCGGACGCTTGGTGGCGGTGCCGCCCTTCAGTTCCGGCGGGGTCTCGATCACTTCCAGCACCACCGAGGCCGGCAACTGGATGGCCACCGGCTGCTCGTCGATCACCTGCACGTAGATGCCGGTCAGGCCATCGGTGATGTAGCCGGCGTCGTCGCCGATGACGTCCGCATCCAGGGTGTAGGGGGTGTAGTCCTCGTCATCGAGGAAGACGAACGCATCGCCATCCTTGTACGAATAGGTGGACTGGCGGCGCAGCAGTTCGACCTCGACCAGATTGTCGTCGGCATCGAAGCTGGCATCGAGCTTGTTGCCGCCCGGCACGCTGTACATGATGAAGCGGAAGCGGACGTTGCCACCCCGGCCCTGCGGGGAGCTGCGCTCGATGTCGCGGATCTGGTAGACGCCGTTGTTGTACTCGACGACGTTGCCCTTCTTGATGTCGTTGGCTTTCATGGTGATCTGGGTCGTTGGGGGTGGACGCCGTCCCGGCGCCCGGGGGAATCACTTCGGAGCGAGGCGGGTAGCGCCGTCCAGGCGGATGGTCTCGCCATTGAGGTAGGTGTTGCCGAGGATGAAGCCGACCAGGCTGGCGAAATCCTCCGGCTTGCCCAGCCGCGACGGGAACGGGATCGAGGCGGCAAGCGACTGCTGTACGGCTTCGGGCATGCCATCGACCATCGGTGTCCAGAACACGCCCGGGGCGATGGTGTTGACGCGGATGCCGAAGCGCGAGAGCTCGCGGGCCATCGGCAGCGTCATCGACACCACACCGCCCTTGCTGGCGGCGTACGCGGCCTGGCCGATCTGGCCCTCATAGGCGGCGATGCTGGCGGTGTTGATGATGACACCCCGTTCGCCATCGGCGCCGGCCTCGTTGTGCTGCATGCGGTTGGCGGCGGCCTTGGCCACGTTGAAGCTGCCGACCAGGTTGACCATCACCGTGCCCTGGAAGCCGGCCAGCGGCATCGGACCTTCCTTGCCGAGCACACGGCCCGCGCCGAGGATGCCGGCGCAGTTCATCGCCACGTTGAGCCCGCCGAGGAAATCGTGGGCCTGGTCGATGGCCGCCGCCACGGCAGCTTCATCACTGACGTTGACGTTGAAATAGCGGGCGTTGTCGGCACCCAGCGTGGCGACGGCGGCGCTGCCTTTGTCGTCGTTGAGGTCGAACAGGGCCACCTTGCCGCCTTGGGCGACGAGGTGCTCGGCCACGGCCAGGCCAAGGCCGGAAACGCCGCCGGTGATCACGGCACGTACGGAAGACAGCTGCATTGCACGGTCCTGCAGGTTCGAGAACCGCCGATTCTAACGGAAGCCACGACCGCTGCCGTTGTGCACCGCGCCGCCCGGAGCCCGGGCGACGCGCCCTGATGAATCAGACGGCCGCGAGGGCCTGGCCGGTGCGGCTGGCGGTCGCACGCCCGAGCAGGCCGGCCAGCCAACGACCGGTTTCCGCCAGCGCCGGCAGGTCCACCCCGCTGTCCAGGCCAAGGCCCTGCAGCAGATAGACCACGTCCTCGCTGGCGACGTTGCCGCTGGCGCCTTTCGCGTAAGGGCAGCCGCCCGCGCCGGAGACGGCGCTGTCGACCACGCGCACGCCTTCTTCCAGGCAGGTGGCGATGTTGGCAATGGCCTGCCCGTAGGTGTCATGGAAGTGCACGGCCAGCGCGCTCATCGGGATCTCCGCGGCGACTGCCTGCAGCATCGCCCGCGCCTTGCGCGGCGTGCCGACGCCGATCGTGTCGCCCAGCGAGATCTCATAGCAGCCCATCTGGTGCAGGGCGCGCGCCACCCGCACCACATCGGCCAGGGGGACCTCGCCCTGGTAGGGACACCCCAGCACGGTGGAGACATAGCCGCGCACCCGTACGCCATCGGCGGCGGCGCGGCGCAGGATCGGCTCGAAGCGGGCCAGCGACTCGTCGATGCCGGCGTTGGTGTTGGTGCGGTTGAACGCCTCGGAGGCGGCCGTGAACACCGCCACTTCCTCCACGCCGACCGCGAGCGCCCGCTCGTAGCCCTGTTCATTCGGTACCAGCACTGGATAGTGGATGCCGGGCCGGCGCTGGATGCCGGCATAGACCTCAGCGGCATCCGCCAGCTGCGGCACCCACTTCGGGCTGACGAAACTGGTCGCTTCGATGCTGCGCAGGCCGGTGGCCGACAGGCGGTTGATGAGCTCGATCTTGTCGGCCGTAGAGACCGGTTGCTTTTCGTTCTGCAGGCCGTCCCGCGGGCCGACCTCGACGATGCGGACGTAGTCGCTCATGCCTCCGTCTCCGCAGCGGGGCGCTGGCAGACCGCCTCGATGTTGTTGCCGTCCGGGTCGAGCACGAAGGCGGCGTAGTAGTTCGGGTGATACCAGGGACGTACGCCGGGACCGCCATTGTCGCGTCCTCCGGCGGCCAGGGCGGCGGCATGGAACGCGTCCACCTGCGCGCGGCCGGTACAGGCGAAGGCGACGTGCACGCCATGGCTGACGCTGCCGCCATTGCCGATCCAGAAGAACGGCTTGCCATCGCGGCCGAAGCCGACCTGGTCATGGGTGCCGGTCTGCTCCGCGGTGACTTCCATCACCACGCCGATCTGCAGTGGGGCCAGTGCCTGGCTGAAGAACGCCCTGCTGCGCGCCAGGTCGGCGCTGGTCAAACCAAGATGATCGAGCATGTTCAGGCCTCCGTGACCCAATGGGGGGCGCGCTTGTCGAGGAAGGCGCCCAGGCCTTCCTGACCCTCGGCCGAGACCCGCAGGCGCGCGATCAGGGCGGCATTGTCGCGGTCGAGCGCATCGCGGTCATGGCTGTCACGGACCTGCCGGACCAGGCGCTTGGCCGACGCTGAGGCGATCGGGCCGGCCTTGTCGAGCAGGGCCAGCTGGCGCTGCACCGCCTCGTCCAGCCGCTCCGGTTCCACCAGCTGGTGCACCAGGCCGATGCGCAGCGCGGTGTCGGCGTCGAAGTGCTCGCCGGTCGCGAACCAGCGGCGGGCCTGACGCGGCCCGATCGCCTCGATCACGTACGGTGAGATCACGGCGGGCAGCAGGCCAAGGCGGCTTTCGGTCAGGCCGAACCGGGCGCTGGTGCTGGCGATGGCGATGTCGCAGCAGGCGACCAGGCCGACACCCCCGCCGAAGGCGGCACCGTGGACCCGGGCCAGGGTCGGCTTGGGCAGTTCGTCCAGGGTGCGCATCAGGCGCGCCAGGGCCAGCGAATCCTCGCGGTTGTCAGCCTCGCTGGCAGCGGCCATGCCCCGCATCCACTGCAGGTCGGCACCGGCCGAGAAGGATGCGCCGTGGCCGGCCACCACCACTGCGCGCACCGCGTCTTCCCGCCCGGCCGCCTCCAGCGCGGCGGTCAGCCGGGCGATCAGGCCGGCATCGAAGGCGTTGTGCAGCTCCGGCCGGTTCAGCCAGAGGGTGAGGACGGCGCCACTGCGCTCGATCTGCAAAGCATCGTTCATGGGATTCCAGGGTCACTCCATACCTGTATGGATCATAGCGGGCCATTGGTCATGGGCCATGACGCGACGCGGGAATGTTAGAATCGAGAACCATTTACATCCAGCAGAGAACAGGCTAGATGACGCTGTCCGAACTGCCCCTGCATACCTCGGCCGTGGTCGACTCCGTGCAGGACCTGCATGCCAACGATGCCATTGCCCGCCGCCTGCGCGAGCTGGGCTTCGTCAAGGGCGAGGAGGTCCGCCTGGTGGCCAAGGGCCCGCTGGGGGGAGAGCCGTTGCTGGTGCAGGTCGGGTTCACCCGTTTCGCACTGCGTATCAGTGAAGCCAAGCGCGTCGTGATCGACGCTGCCAGCCAGGAAAGACGTGCATGACCGCATCCGCCACTGCCGCCCCCCTGCGCATCGCGCTGGTCGGTAACCCGAACAGCGGCAAGACCGCCCTGTTCAACCAGCTGACCGGCAGCCGGCAGAAGGTCGCCAATTACACCGGCGTGACCGTCGAGCGCAAGGAAGGACGCCTGCGCGCACCCTCCGGCCGCGAGTTCGCCGTGCTTGACCTGCCGGGTGCATACAGCCTGCACCCGGCAAGCCTGGACGAGGCGATCACCCGCGACCTGTGCCGGGGCTTCTATCCGGGCGAGGCCGCGCCGGACGTTCTGTTGTGCGTGATCGACGCCACCAACCTTCGCCTGCACCTGCGCTTCGCACTGGAACTGCGCGAGCTGGGCAAACCGATGGTGGTGGCGCTGAACATGGTGGATGCGGCCGAGCGCCGTGGCATCCAGCTGGACGTGGCAGCGCTGGAGCGCGAGCTGGGCGTGCCGGTGGTCGAGACCGTGGCGGTACGCAAGCAGGGTGCGCGTGCGCTGGTCGAGCGCCTGGACCGCATGGTGCCGCACCTGGATGCGCCGGTGCCGCCGGCTGAGGACGGCGTCGACTACCACGCCCGGGTACGCGACATCCTGGCGGTGGCCGTGCGCATGCCGGCGCGCACCGCGAAGATCGACGACACGCTTGACCGCTGGCTGCTGCACCCGGTGTTCGGGCTGGTGACGCTGGTCGTGGTGATGTTCCTGATCTTCCAGGCGGTGTTCGCCTGGGCGACACCGCTGATGGATGGCATCGAGGCCGGCTTCGGCTGGCTGGGCGAGGTGGTCGGTGGCGCGCTGCCGGAGGGGCCGCTGACCAGCCTGCTGACCGACGGCATCATCGCCGGCCTGGGAGGCGTGGTGGTGTTCCTGCCGCAGATCCTGATCCTGTTCGCGTTCATCCTCGCGCTGGAAGAGTCCGGCTACCTGCCACGTGCAGCGTTCCTGCTCGATCGGCTGATGGCCGCGGCCGGCCTGTCGGGGCGTTCGTTCATCCCGCTGCTGTCCAGCTTCGCCTGCGCGGTGCCGGGCATCATGGCCACCCGCAGCATCCAGGATCCACGCGACCGGCTGGCGACGATCCTGGTGGCGCCGCTGATGACCTGTTCGGCCCGCCTGCCGGTGTATGCCCTGCTGATCGCCGCCTTCATTCCCGATGGCAAGGTCGGCATCTTCAACCAGCAGGGCCTGGTGCTGTTCGGACTGTACGTGGCCGGCATCCTCAGCGCGCTGGCGATGTCGTGGGTCATGAAGAAGTGGCGCCGCGACAAGAGCGAGCATCCGCTGATGCTGGAGCTGCCCTCGTACCGTATTCCGCATCCGCGTGATCTGGCAGTCGGCCTGTATGAGCGCGGCATGATCTTCCTGCGGCGCGTGGGCGGCATCATCCTGGCGCTGACCGTGCTGCTGTGGTTCCTGCTGTCGTTCCCCGGTGCGCCTGCCGACGCCACGCTGCCGGCCATCGATTACAGCTACGCCGGCCGCATCGGCCATGCGATGACCGCGGTTTTCGCCCCGCTGGGTTTCAACTGGCAGATCTGCATCGCACTGATTCCGGGCCTGGCCGCGCGTGAAGTGGCGGTTTCCTCGCTGGCGACGGTGTACGCGCTGTCCGCGGCCGACGACGATGCGGCGATCTCGGCGCTCACGCCGGTGGTGGCCGATGGCTGGTCGCTGGCCACGGGCCTGTCGCTGCTGGTGTGGTTCATCTATGCGCCGATGTGCATTTCCACGCTGGCCACCATCAAGCGTGAGACCAACTCGTGGAAGAAGATGGGTTTCGCGGCGTTCTACCTGTTCGCAGCGGCCTACGTTGCAGCGCTGATCACCTACCAGGTGACCGTGGCGCTGGGAGGCGGCTGATGGACGCAGGACTGCTGCTCCAGTACCTGCTCGTTGCGCTGGCCGTGCTGGTCAGCGCGTGGGTCGTACTGAAAAAGCAGTTCCCCGGCAGCGTGCGCAGGATGCGCGGCGCCTTGGCGCTGGCGCTGCTCAAGCCCGGCCGCGCCGGCTGGCTGCAGGCGCTGGGCCGCAGGATCGCGCCGCCTGTCAGTGGCGGCGGCAGTGCCTGTGGTGGCTGCGACAGCTGCGGGCCGACGCCGCCGAAGCAGCACTGACGATGCCGGGAGAGAGCGGGGGGCTGCTGCGCTCGCCGAAGCGTCAATCCCGCACCAGCCCACCGTCCACCACCAGATTCTGGCCGGTGACCGCGCGCGCCCAGGGGCTGGCGAAGAACAGCGCGGCGTCGGCGAACTCGGCCGGCGTGGTCACGCTGCGCAGTGGCGTGTTGGCGGCGATGTAATCGAACACCGCCTGCGGTGTCGCCGCGCTGGCATCGGTGCTGCGCAGCAGGCCGCCGGACAGCATGTTGACGGTGATGCCCTGCGGCCCCAGGTCGCCGGCCAGGGTGCGGGTCAGCGAAAGCAGGGCGGCTTTGGCGGCCGTGTAGTCGTGATAGGGCACCACCGGGTTCTGGAACAGATTGGTGCCGATGTTGATGATGCGGCCGAAACCGCGCGCCTGCATGCCGGGCAGGGCGGCCTGCACGGTGTTGAGCGCGCCGCGCACGCTGCCTTCGAACTGCGCCTGGAACGCCGGCCAGCCAATGTCGGCGGCGCCGTCGCGCGCATCACCATTGAAGGAGAAATCGGCCAATGCGTTGTTGACCACGGTGGTCACGCCCTGGCCGAAATGCGCCAGCGCCTGCTGCAGCAGTGCCTCGATCTGGCTCCGGTCGGTGACGTCGGCGCGGAGCGCGAGTGCCTGCCCGCCCAGCTCCACCGCCAGCGCACGTGCGGCCGCCTCGCTGCGGTGGTAGTTGATGATGATCCGGGCACCCTGCGCGGCGAATGCGCGGGCGATATGCTGGCCGAGGCCGCGGCCAGCGCCGGTGACCAGTACCAGCTGTTCGCTGATCTGCATGGGAAATGCGGTCCATTGCATGAAGAGTCCTGCAGCGTAGCAGCGATGATGCTTGCCGGACCGGGCATGCTGCCGCTAGCCTGCGGGGCATGAACCAGACTCCCCTGCGATTGCTCATTCACGGCGCTTCCGGGCGCATGGGCCAGGCCCTGCTGCGGCTGGCCGCCGATCATCCCGAAACCCTGCAGATCGTGGCGGCGGTGACCGGCCGCGCGCCGGCCCAGCGGGTGGTCGACGGAGTGCCGTTCTTTGCCGCCAGCGAGCTGGCAGGGGCGCCGGCATTCGATGTGGCCATCGACTTCAGCCTGCCGGAAGGCTTCGATGCGATGCTGGCCCTGTGCGTTGAACGCGGCGCAGGCCTGGTATCGGGTACCACCGGCATCTCCAGTGCGCAGCGCCAGGCGCTGGACGCCGCCGCGGCGCGCATTCCGCTGGTGTGGGCTTCGAACTTCAGCCTCGGTGTCGCGGTGCTGGACGAGCTGGTCGAGCGCGCTGCGCAGGCCCTGTCGGGCTGGGACTGCGACATCGTGGAATCGCACCATACGCAGAAGAAGGATGCGCCCTCGGGAACGGCACTGACCCTGGGCGCAGCCGCGCAGCGGGGTGGGGCGGATCCGCAGTACGCCAGCCTGCGGGCCGGCGATATCGTGGGTGAGCATCTGGTGCAGTTCACCGGCCTGGGCGAGCGCATCGAACTGGTCCACCGGGCGACCAACCGCGACATCTTCGCCCGCGGTGCGCTGTTTGCCGCCCGCCAGCTGCAGGGGCGGGCGCCCGGGAGCTACCGGGTGCGCGACCTGCTGGACACCCCGGCGGACTGATTCACGGGGTCGGATCCCTTTCCCACGGAAAGGGATCTGACCCCTCGCCGCGATTGGGGTCAGAGCCCTTTTCCCACATGAAAAGGGATCCGACCCCGGCCATCGCGCTTTGCACACGCGGGCGTATTGAAATGAATACGCAGTCGCCTGTTCATGAAACGATTCAACCGCTGGCGCGAGCGCTCCGGCAGCGCTACAATTCGCACTCGCCGAATCACCAAAGCCGGACCGGTCCTGAACCGTACGTCCGCGCTTTTTTGCAACCGGATTTCCGTGAAGCACAGGCGTGACTTCGGCACCCCCTCGGTAGCCAAAGTGAGATTTCCGTGACCCAAGCCGCAATCCTCGTCCTCGAAGACGGCACCGTATTCGAGGGCGAATCCGTAGGCGCGCCCGGCCTGTCCGTCGGTGAAGTGGTGTTCAACACCGCCATGACCGGTTACCAGGAAGTGCTGACCGATCCGTCCTACGCCCGGCAGATGGTCACGCTGACCTATCCGCATATTGGCAACACCGGCATGACCGACCAGGACGACGAAGCCTCCAAGGTGTGGTCGGCCGGACTGATCGTGCGCGATGTGCCGCGCCGCCCCAGCAACTGGCGCAGCCAGGTGTCGCTGCAGGACTGGCTGATCCAGCGTGGCGTGGTGGCCATCGCTGGCATCGATACCCGCAAGCTCACCCGCATCCTGCGCGAGAACGGCGCCCAGAACGGTGCGCTGATGGCAGGTGACATCGATGTTGAGAAGGCGCTGGAAGCCGCCCGCAAGTTCCCGGGCCTGAAGGGCATGGATCTGGCCAAGGTCGTCACTACCGAGAAGACCTATGTCTGGACCGAGGGCCAGCTGGACCTGGATGCCAACGCCTTCGTCAGCGTGCCGGCCCGCTTCAAGGTCGTGGCCTACGATTTCGGCGTGAAGACCAACATCCTGCGCATGCTGGCCGAACGCGGCTGCGAAGTGACCGTGGTGCCGGCGCAGACCCCGGCGGCTGAAGTGCTGGCGCTGAAGCCCGACGGTGTCTTCCTGTCCAATGGCCCGGGTGACCCGGAGCCGTGCGATTACGCGATCGCCGCGATCAAGACCTTCATCGACGTGAAGATTCCGACCTTCGGCATCTGCCTGGGCCACCAGCTGCTGGGCCTGGCCTCGGGCGCGCAGACCGTCAAGATGGGCCATGGCCACCATGGTGCGAACCATCCGGTGCAGGACCTGGACAGTGGCCGGGTGATGATCACCTCGCAGAACCATGGTTTCGCGGTCGATGAAGCCACCCTGCCGGCGACGTTGCGCGTGACCCACCGGTCGCTGTTCGATGGCACCAACCAGGGCATCGCACGCACCGATGTGCCGGCGTTCTCCTTCCAGGGCCATCCGGAAGCGTCGCCGGGCCCGCACGACGTCGGTCCGCTGTTCGACCGTTTCGTGACCCTGATGGAACAGGCCAAGGCGTGATCCGCAGGCCACCGGCGACCGGTGGCACCGCGATGGACCGTAAGCCCCCGCATTGCTGCTGCCTCCCGGCGCGGCGCTGCGGATCGAGATTCCTGATCGACAGCGTGCGATCACTCCCCCTTGTCACGCTGTACTGACTTAGAGAAGAAAATGCCCAAGCGCACTGACCTAAAGACCATCCTCATCATCGGTGCCGGCCCGATCGTCATCGGCCAGGCCTGCGAGTTCGACTACTCCGGCGCCCAGGCCTGCAAGGCCCTGCGCGACGAGGGTTACCGCGTGGTGCTGGTCAACAGCAACCCGGCCACGATCATGACCGACCCGGAGATGGCCGACGCCGTCTACATCGAGCCGATCAACTGGCAGACGGTCGAGAAGATCATCGCCAAGGAGAAGCCCGACGCGCTGCTGCCGACCATGGGGGGACAGACCGCGCTGAACTGCGCGCTGGACCTGGCCGACAACGGCGTGCTGGAGAAGTACAACGTCGAGCTGATCGGTGCCAAGCGCGAAGCGATCCGCATGGCCGAAGACCGCGAGCTGTTCCGCGTGGCGATGGGCGAGATCGGCCTGGAGTGCCCGACCGCCGCCGTCGCCCACACGCTGGACGAAGCGCTGGAGATCCAGACCCGCGTCGGCTACCCGACCATCATCCGTCCGAGCTTCACCCTGGGCGGCAGTGGCGGTGGTATCGCCTACAACCGCGAAGAGCTGGTGGAAATCGTCAGCCGCGGCCTGGAACTGTCGCCGACCACCGAAGTGCTGGTGGAAGAGTCGGTGCTGGGCTGGAAGGAATTCGAGATGGAGGTGGTGCGTGACACCGCCGACAACTGCATCATCGTGTGCTCGATCGAGAATCTCGATCCGATGGGCGTGCACACCGGCGACTCGATCACCGTGGCCCCGGCGCAGACCCTGACCGACAAGGAATACCAGCGCCTGCGCGATGCCTCCATCGCCGTGCTGCGCAAGATCGGCGTCGATACCGGCGGCTCCAACGTGCAGTTCGGCATCAACCCGAAGACCGGCCGCGTGGTCGTCATCGAGATGAATCCGCGCGTGTCGCGCTCCTCGGCGCTGGCCTCCAAGGCCACCGGCTTCCCGATCGCGAAGGTGGCCGCCAAGCTGGCCGTGGGCTACACCCTGGACGAACTGAAGAACGAGATCACCGGTGGCCTGACCCCGGCGTCGTTCGAGCCGTCCATCGACTACGTGGTCACCAAGATTCCGCGTTTCGCCTTCGAGAAGTTCCCGGCCGCCGATGCGCGCCTGACCACCCAGATGAAGTCGGTGGGCGAAGTCATGGCGATGGGCCGCACCTTCCAGGAATCGGTACAGAAGGCGCTGCGTGGCCTGGAAACCGGCAAGGTCGGCTTCGACCCGACCGGCCTGGACCTGGCCAACGAGGAAGACCTGCAGACCCTGCGCCGCGAGCTGAAGGCACCGGGTCCGGAGCGCCTGTTCTACGTGGCCGACGCGTTCCGCGCCGGCATGAGCGTGGAAGAGATCCATGCGCTGTCGTTCATCGACCACTGGTTCCTGGACCAGATCGAGGAAATCATCGCTGCCGAAGGTGAAGTCGCTGCCGACGGCATCGACGCGCTCGACGCTGCGCGTCTGCGCAGGCTCAAGCGTGCCGGTTTCTCCGACGCCCGCCTGGCCCAGCTGACCGGCACCAACGAAGCGGCCATCCGCGCACTGCGTCGTGCCCACAAGGTGCGCCCGGTCTACAAGCGCGTGGACTCCTGTGCTGCCGAGTTCGCCACCGGCACCGCCTACCTGTATTCGACCTACGAGGACGAGTGCGAGGCCGCGCCGAGCAACCGCGACAAGATCATGATCCTGGGCGGCGGTCCGAACCGCATCGGCCAGGGCATCGAGTTCGACTACTGCTGCGTGCATGCGGCGCTGGCGCTGCGCGAGGATGGTTATGAAACCATCATGGTCAACTGCAACCCGGAAACCGTGTCGACCGACTACGACACCTCCGACCGCCTGTACTTCGAGCCGCTGACGCTGGAAGACGTGCTGGAGATCGTCGAGCTGGAACAGCCGAAGGGCGTGATCGTGCAGTACGGCGGGCAGACGCCGCTGAAGCTGGCGCGCGCGCTGGAAGCCAATGGCGTGCCGGTGATCGGTACCAGCCCGGACTCCATCGACCTGGCCGAAGACCGCGAGCGTTTCCAGCAGCTGGTGGACAAGCTCGGCCTGAAGCAGCCGCCGAACCGCATCGCCCGCAACGACCAGGAAGCCCTGCTGCTGGCCCGCGAGATCGGCTACCCGCTGGTGGTGCGTCCGAGCTACGTGCTCGGTGGCCGTGCGATGGAGATCGTGTACGGCGAAGCCGATCTGGCCCGCTACGTGCGTGATGCGGTGAAGGTGTCCAACGATTCGCCGGTGCTGCTGGACCGCTTCCTCGACAACGCTGTCGAGTGCGATGTCGACATCATCGCCGACAAGGATGGCAACGTGCTGATCGGTGGCGTGATGGAGCACATCGAAGAAGCCGGCGTGCACTCGGGCGATTCCTCGTGCTCGCTGCCGCCGTACTCGCTGTCGGCCGAGACCCAGGCCGAGCTGCGTCGCCAGGTGGTGGAGCTGGCCAAGGCGCTGAACGTGGTCGGCCTGATGAACACCCAGTTCGCGATCCAGACCAGCGACGAGGGCGACGACACCGTCTACCTGCTTGAAGTGAACCCGCGTGCCTCGCGCACGGTGCCGTTCGTGTCCAAGGCCACCGGCATGCCGCTGGCCAAGATCGCCGCACGCTGCATGGCCGGCAAGACCCTGGCCGAGCAGGGTGCGACTGAAGAGATCGTGCCGGACTACTACTCGGTGAAGGAAGCGATCTTCCCGTTCGCCAAGTTCCAGGGCGTCGATCCGATCCTCGGGCCGGAAATGCGCTCCACCGGCGAGGTGATGGGCGTCGGCCGCAGCTTCAACGCCGCCTTCGCACGCGCGCAGGAAGCCGGCGGCATCAAGGCCCCGCCGATCGGCAAGGCCTTCGTGTCGGTGCGCGACCCGGACAAGAAGCGCGTGCTGCCGGTCGCCAGGGCGCTGCTGGCGCGCGGCTACAGCCTGGTGGCCACCCGTGGCACCGCTGCCTGGCTGCAGCAGCATGGCATGCAGTGCGAGATCATCAACAAGGTGGTCGAGGGCCGTCCGCACATCGTCGATTCGATCAAGAACGGCGAGATCGTCTACATCGTCAACACGACCGAAGGTCGCTCGGCGATCAACGACTCGTTCTCGATCCGTCGCGAGGCGCTGCAGCACCGCGTCACCTACTCGACCACCATTGCCGGCGCCAAGGCGCTGGTGGATTCACTGGAATTCCGCGGCACCGGCCCCGTCTGGTCGCTGCAGGAGCTGCACAAGGAGTTGAATGCATGAGAGCCCCCATCACGATGAAGGGCGCGCAGAAGCTGCGCGACGAACTGGATCACCTGAAGTCGGTCAAGCGGCCGAAGGTGATCGCCGCGATCGCCGAAGCGCGTGAGCATGGCGACCTGAAGGAGAATGCCGAGTACCACGCCGCGCGCGAGGAACAGGGCTTCATCGAAGGCCGCATCAAGCAGCTGGAAGGCGAGCTGTCGCACGCCGAGATCATCGACGTGAGCAAGCTCAATGCCGGCTCCAAGGTGGTGTTCGGCGCCAGCGTGACCCTGGCCGACGTGGAAACCGACGAAGAGAAGAAGTACCAGATCGTGGGTGACCTCGAAGCGGATATCAAGCTGGGGTTGATCGCGATTTCCTCGCCGGTGGCGCGCGCGATGATCGGCAAGCTGGAAGGCGATTCGATCGTGATCGACGCCCCGGCTGGGCAGCGCGAGTACGAGATCGTCAGCGTCAGCTACGTGGACTGAGCACGTGGCGACGGCGACCCTGCTGTTGCCCGCACGCAGCCGCTTTGCCGCGGCTGCGCTGCCGGACGATGTGGCACGTGCGCTCGGCCGTGCCACTACGGTGCAGGTCGAGCCGGGTGAACGGGCGCAGCTGATGCGCCATTTCACGGTCGCCGCGCCGCACTGGCCGGTGGCCGCGCTGACCCGCCAGCGTGACGTGGGCGATGCGGCCGGTGCCAGCTGGCTGCGCGCCGATCCGGCCTGCATGGTGCCGGACATGCATGGCGCGCGGATGATGGCCTACGGCGAAACCCTGCGACCAACCCTGGCAGACAGCCTCGCCCTGCTGCCGGTGCTGCAGCCGTTGTTCGCCGAGGCCGGCTTCGTGCTCGACGCGCCTGATCCGTCGCGCTGGTATCTGCGGCTGCCGATCGATACCGCACTGCCGGCGTTCGACGGTCCCGACGAGGTGCTCGGCGATGACCTGTTCTCGCACCTGCCGGAAGGCGAGGGCGGCCGCCGCTGGCGGGCGCTGATGACCGAGGCGCAGGTGCTGCTGCACAACCACTCCTGGAACCAGCAGCGTGCCGCGCAGGGCCAGCAGCCGATCAATTCGCTGTGGTTCTGGGGCGGTGGCGTGATGCCGGTGTCGGTCAGCACGGTGCATGCGCAGGTGCGCAGCCGCGATGCGCTGCTGCAGAGCCTGGCGCAGGCCGCTGGCGTGGCGGTGGATGGTGAGCAGGCTGTCGATGCGCTGGTTGACCTGCGCCAGCTGCGTTCGCTGCAGCAGTTGGGCAACGAGGCGATCCGCCCGCTGCTGGCCGCGTTGAAGCGTGGCGAACTGCAGCGGCTGGTGCTCGATTTCGAGGACGGCCTGCAGTTCCAGCTGGATCGCGGACAGCGCTGGCAGTTCTGGAAGAAGCCGCGCCAGCTGCACGACTGACCGGGGACTCGGTCGAGCGGGGGTCGGATCCGTTTTCCATCGGAGAACGGCTCTGACCCCGATGTTTGCCGGGGTTGCCGCCAGCGGCCGGCACTACCGCAGGTGCCGGGCGCAATCCCGCCAGCCTCTCCCACGCGCGGTATCATCCCTCTGTCTTTCGTAACCGGCGATGCCGATGTCCCTTGCCGCCGATCCAGCGCTGCCGTCTTCCGATACGCCGACAATCCGACGCCGTGAGGCAGCGACGCCGGCTGCATGGCCGGAGGGAACGCTGCCACTGCTTGCACGTCTCTATGCCAGCCGTGGCGCGGGGACGCCGGAACTGGCGCTGCCGAAGCTGGGCAATCTGCATGCCCCCGAACTGCTGACCGGCATCGACGCTGCGGTCGACCTGCTGGTCGAGGCCATCGCCAATGACAAGCGCATCCTGGTGGTCGGCGATTTCGACTGTGATGGCGCTACCGCCTGTGCGGTCGGCGTGCGCGGCCTGCGCATGCTCGGCGCACAGCATGTCTTCCACGCGGTGCCCAACCGGATGGTGCACGGCTATGGACTGTCGCCCTCGCTGGTGGAGGAACTGGCCGCGCTGAAGCCGGACCTGCTGGTCACCGTCGACCATGGCATTGCATGCCATGCCGGCGTCGCGGCCGCCAAGGCGCGTGGCTGGCAGGTGCTGGTCACCGACCATCATCTGCCGGGCCCGCAGCTGCCTGCGGCCGACGTGATCGTCGATCCGAACCTGGATGGCGACGCATTTCCCAGCAAGTCGCTGGCCGGTGTCGGCGTGATCTTCTACGTGCTGATGGCGCTGCGCCGGCGGATGCGCGAGGCCGGCGTGTTCGCCGATGGCAAGGGCCCGGACCTGACCACGCTGCTGGACCTGGTGGCGGTCGGCACCGTGGCCGACCTGGTGGCGCTGGATCCGAACAACCGCGCACTGGTCAGTGCGGGCCTGCGCAGATTGCGTTCGGGGCAGGGCTGTGTCGGCCTGAAGGCGCTGATCGAAGCCAGTGGGCGCGACGCGGCGCGGCTGACCGCGACCGACATCGGCTTCGCCCTGGGCCCACGCCTGAATGCCGCCGGTCGGCTGGAAGACATGGCGCTGGGCATCGCGCTGCTGCTGACCGAGGACCCGCGGCAGGCGCGGGAGATCGCGCAGACGCTGGAGCAGATCAATGCGGAACGCCGCGCCGTGCAGCAGTCGATGACCGACGATGCCGAGCAGGCGCTGACCCGAGTTGTGCTGGACATGGCCGGGCAGCGGCCGGTGGCGGCCTGCCTGTTCGATGCCGAGTGGCATCCGGGCGTGGTCGGTCTGGTGGCCTCGAAGATGAAGGATCGCCTGCACCGGCCGGTGATCGCCTTCGCGCCGGCCGAGCCCGGTGCCGACACCCTGCGTGGCTCCGCGCGTTCGATTCCGGGCCTACATATCCGTGACGCGCTGGCATTGGTCGATTCACGGCATCCCGGCCTGATCGAACGCTTCGGCGGTCACGCCATGGCGGCCGGCCTCAGCCTGCGGCTCGATCATGTCGACGCCTTCAAGGCGGCCTTCGTTGCCGTCGTGCTGGAGATGCTCGACCCAGCGGCACTTCAACAGCAGGTGCTCAGCGACGGTGAACTGGCGGCGGACGAGCTCGACCATCGCCATGCCGATGCGCTGCGCCTGGCCGGTCCTTGGGGCCAAGGCTTCCCGGAGCCGCTGTTCGATGGCCATTTCGAAGTGGCCAACTGGCGCGTGCTGAAGGAGCGGCACCTCAAGCTGGAACTGCGGCTGCCGGGCGTACCCGGCACGATCAACGCGATCCATTTTGGCGGCTGGCATGGCAATGCGCCGAGCCGCCATGTGCACCTGGCCTACCGGCTGGCCTGCGACGACTATCGCGGTGGTAGCGCCATCCAGCTGATTGTCGAGCATTGCCTGCCGGCGTGAGGCAGCGTTCGCGCACTCCCGCCGGGGCCAGCGTTGGCGACGGGGTCGCGGGGAAGGAAATGTGAGGAAATTCGCAGTTCCTTGAATTTCCTTAATGAATTCATCTCTTTATCCAGAGGCAAAAGCGTCAAAAAGCTGGCGCATGTCACCTGCCGGTGGCAAAGTCGGGCCACGACCAACATGGGACGACGGAACGCCCGATGTACGCCGAATCACTGCTTCCCGGCGCCGCACTGCAGCGCCTGCACCAGGACCGACGCCTGATCCGCGTCGAAACCGCACTGGATCCGGACACTTTCCTGGTCAAGCGTTTCGAGGGCAGCGAGGCGGTGTCCAGCCCGTTCGCCTACCGTATCGAACTGCTGTCGGTCCAGCCGCGGCTGGAGCTGAAACAGCTGGTCGGGCAGCCGCTGCGCCTGCAGCTGGGCGATGAATTCGGCAACCGCAGCGTGCACGGCTACGTTCGCGAGTTCGCCAGTACCGGCCAACAGGCCCAGTTCAGTGCCTACCGGGCCGAGCTCGCGCCCTGGTTCGCCTTCCTCGATTACACCTGCAACTGCCGGATCTTCCAGGACCGCAACGTGCTGCAGATCATCGAGGAGGTGTTCCAGGGCTACGCACAGCTGGCGAAGTTCCGCTACGACCTCAATGCCGGCAAGCTGCCGCCGCTGCCGTACTGCGTGCAGTACAACGAGTCCGATTTCGCCTTCGTCAGTCGCCTGCTGGAAGATGCCGGCCTGTACTACAGCTTCGTCCATGACGAAGAGGGCCATACGATGGTGATCAGCGACGATTCAACGCTGAGCACCGCGCACGGCGAACCGCAGCCCATCGCGTTCGTGTCCGACCAGGGCACGTTGGCCAGCACCGGTCTGCACCGCTGGGGTGCACGCCGACGCGTCGGGCCCAGCGTGCAGACCCTGCGCAGTTTCGACTTCAAGCAGCCGGGCCAGACGCTGGATGGCAACCAGGGCAATCAGGTGCCGCTGGGCCTGCTGCCGCCGCTCGAGCAGTACCGCTACGACGGTGCGGCGCGTTTCACCAACAGCCGCATTGGCCAGGCGCTGGCGGCGGTGCGCAACGAGGAAGTGGCGTGGCCGACCAAGCTGTTCGAGTGCGCGGGCAATGCCGGTGAACTCGATGCCGGCGCCTGCTTCGAACTGGAGCGGCACCCGGATTTCATCGGACGTGACGATACCGACCGCAGCTTCTTCGTGGTGAGTGTGCAGCGGGAAGGCCACAACAATTTCGCTGCCGATTTCGGCAGCGCTGAAGCCCCGAGTGTTGAAGTGCAGGCCGAGGTGCTGCGCCGTCGTATCCCCTACAGGCCGCTGCGGCGGACGCCGTGGCCGCGCATGCCGGGACCGCAGACCGCCACCGTGGTCGGTCCGCCGGGGGAGGAACTGCATGCCGACCGCTATGGCCGGGTGAAAGTGCAGTTCCATTGGGACCGCCAGCTCGATCGCCGCGAGAATGCCTCGTGCTGGATCCGCAGTGCGAGTCCGTGGGCAGGCGCCGACATGGGTGGCGTGTCGCCGCCGCGCGTGGGCCAGGAGGTGATCGTCGATTTCCTCGATGGCGACCCGGACCGCCCCATCATCACCGGTCGTGTCTACAACGAGGACAACATGCCGCCGTTCGGCATGGAGGTGAGCGGCCTCAAGTCGAAGACGGTCAAGGGCGCGGGCTGGAATGAGATCACCATGCATGATGGCGCCGGTGGCGAGCTGCTGAACATGCGGGCGCAGCGTGACATGGTCACCACCGTGCTCAACGACCAGAACGCCAGCGTCAAGAACAACAAGTCCACATCGGTGTCGGTCAACCATCGAATGGACGTCGGCGCCAACCAGGACATCAGCGTCGGCGGCAACCGTGGCATCACGGTCACCGGCACCGACACGCTCGGCGTTACCGGCACCCGCACCACCAATGTGACCGGCGCGGTGACCGAGAAGTACGAAGCAGGGGAAACCAAGACGATCTCTGCGGCCGGCTATACCGAAACCATCACCGGCGACTTCAAGACCACCCTGACCGGCAACTTCACCAGCCAGCGCACCGGCACGTGGACCGAGACCGTCACCTCGACCTCCAGTCGCACGGTTGGCGGACTGGTGACGGAGACGCTGAATGCCGCGCGGGAGGTGACCATTACCGGTCATGACAAGCGCAGCGTGCAGGGCAAGGTCGACGACAGCAATGTCGGCGAGCGGGTGATCGACGTCACCGGCAATTTCAGCCAGGACGTGACCGGTACGCACAGCCAGGGCTCGGATGGCGCGATGAGCCTGGAGTCGGCGGTCAAGCTGTCCACCAAGGTGGGTGGCTCGGTCATCGAGATCACCGACAGCGCCATCAAGATCACCGCCGGTGGCTCGGAAGTGGTCATCGACGCAGGCGGTGTGTCAGTCAACGGCAGCGAGATCAAGCTCAACTGCTGAACAGCACGGGAGATACACCATGCAGGACACCCCCATGCTGCGCGGCCTGAACGCATTGCGCGATGCCTGGCTGGAGGCCAGCGCCGACAGCAGCAGGCGCCTGTTGGTATGGCGTCTGCCGGCTGCCGCCAGCCGCCTGCTGGCCGCGTTCTTCGAGATGCAGCGCAACGACGCAGGGCGTGATACGCCGGACTGCTTCCTGCGCATCGATACCGCCTATGAGCTGGGCTTCCGTTACAGCCGGCAGGTCAAGCAGGATCTGCTCGACCGTTATCTGGCCAGCCAGGACGATCTGCGCGCGCAGCAGGTGCCATTGGGCTGGCGTGGCCCGAGCGAGGCGCATCCGGACAGCGCGCAGGGTGTGGTCGATGTGCTGGAGAGTTTCATCGACCATCACGGCGAGCATCTGCGCCTGCTGGCTGCCGTGCTGGAACCGGAGCGTTGCGTGCCCGGTGAAGGCTTCGAGCGCTGGCTGGATGCGGCGCTGGCCGCTGCGCCGGGAGAGCGCCTGCGACTGGTGCTGGTGGATACCGAAGAGGACCCGCGCTGGCAGCCGCTGCTGGAGCGTCATGCCAGGACCGCACGGGTGGTCACCGCACCGGTCGACATGTTTGCGATTGCCCGGGATACCGCCGCGCAATCCGGTGGTCGCGGTCCGGAAGTGCTGTACCGGCAGCTGCTGGCGGACCTGATGCTGCTGCTGGAGCGAGGCAGTCCGTCGCAGGTGGTGGCCCGCGCCGGACGCGCGCAGGGCCTGGCGCAGCGGCATGGCTGGCAGGACCAGCAGTCGGTGGTGCAGATGATGGTGGCTGGTGCCTGGCTGAAACATGGCGATCACAGCCAGGCGATCAACAGCTACCGGCAGGCACGCAGCGCCGCCGAAGGTGCACGTGCCGGCGGCAATCCTGCCGCGCCGGAACTGGTGATGCAGAGCTGGTTCGGTGAAGCGGGCTGCTGGTTGGCGGCCAAGCAACCCGAGCGTGCGGCACACACCTACCTGCAGGCATCCGCGTCCGCAGCCAGCATTCCGCACCCCATGTTCGCACTGGAGGGCCAGCGCATGGCGGGCTGGTGTCATGTGCAGGCGGGCCAGCGAGAGGCTGCGCGCACGCAGCTGCTGGAGGCGATCCGCATCGCCAAGCCGCTGTCGCCGGCCGATCGCAAGGCGACGACGCTGCCGCAGGCATTGTGGGATCTGCTGCAGCTTCAGGACGCACGACGCTGCCAGCAACTGCAGCAGGTCGCCACTGACTACCTGCAGGCCAGCACCGGCCTGCTGGAGAAGGCGGACGCGCAGGGGCGCGCACTCGGCCCGCGTCCTCCGCGTCCGGCGCTGGATGCCATCGACGCCGAGCTCGATGCCGCGCTGGAGCGCGGTTTTCATCGTGCGCAGCAGGAACGCGAGCGGCTGATCCAGGGCGGTGACGAATTCTTCCGCAAGATCGTGGCCGTCGGCCGTGATTTCCTCGACCCGGGCTGGAACGGCCTGCCGGCGATCGAACACCCGCTCGACCACGAGATTCCGGTGTGGAGCGAGCCCCCGGCGATGCAGCCGCTGCCCGATCCCAGTGGCCTGCTGCAGCCGCCCGTGGCGGCGCCTGCAGGGCCCGCCGTTACAGGAGTGGCTGTTGCATGAAGTCGAACAAGACCGTGGTGATGCTGGTGGCCATCGTGCTTGGCATCATCGTCGTGACCTGGATCAGCGCCGAGTACCGTGACGAAGTAAAGGCGTTCCTGCGCGCGTTGTTCCGCGCCTTGTAAAGCAACAGGGAGTGTTGCCGTGAGCATCGCCGCCAAGCATTTCGATCCGCAGTTGGGTATCGACATCCACATGTATGCGGTGCCGCCGTGCCCGCTGCCGACGCCGCACATCGGCCTGGTGCTCGATCCGTTCGACTACATCCCGTTCATCGGTTCGACCATCAAGGTCAACGGCGTGCATCGCGGCACCGCCGGTACCGGCGGCCTGGATATCCACATCCCGCTCGGTGTGTGGGGGCCGCCGTTGGCGGCACCGATGGGCCCTCAGTTCGACGGCGAAGAGATCTTCATGGGCAGTCGTACCGTGTCGGCCGATGGCGAGCCGTTCTCGCGGCTGGCGATGCCGGTGCTGGACTGCAATCTGGCCGGCATGATCAACCCGTTCCGGGTGAAGAAGCCGAAGAAGCCACTTCGGGCGATGTCACTGCCGACCGGCCTGAACGTGGCCATTCCCACCAGCGTCAAGGTGGGAGGACCGCCGACGGTGTCATGGACCGCGCTCGCGTTCCGCGCCGCCTTCGCCGGACTGGGCAAGCTGCGCAAGAGTGCGTTCTTCCGCAAGAAGATGGATGCCTTTGCCAATTGGCGGCGTGGCAAGTGGGGAAACCTGCCCTCGGGTTTCCTGAAGTGCAAGGTGCTTCGCGCCGAGCCGGTGGACATCCGTGATGGCAGCGTGGTGGTCAACCACCAGGATTTCGATGTACCGGGCCGCTTGCCGCTCACCTGGCAACGCAGCTACGGCTCGCGCCACGCGGACGCGCCGGGTCTGTGCGGCGCGGGCTGGCAGACGCCGGCAGACATCCGCCTGGAGCTGCTGGCCGATGGCAGCGTCTGGCTGTCCGGCCCCGACCAGGTCGCGTTCTTCCCCGAGCTGCCGCCCGCTGAGGGAGAGGCTGGGGCGATTCTCGATTTCGTCGATGGCGCGCGCCTGCTGAGGCGGCGCGGGCAGTGGCGGGTGCGCTTCAAGAACGGCCTGCAGTACGTGTTCGGTGGCGAGCTGCCTGCAGGTGTCAGCGCGTTGCCGGGCCCGCAGTCCTGGCCGATCGAGCGCATCGAGGATGCGCATGGCAACCACTGGCGCTTCGAGCGTCGCGACGGCCATCTGGTGCGCATCGTCGAGAGCGGTATCGGTGACCTGCAGGGCCGCTTCATCGAAGTGGAGGCGCGCCACGGCCACATTGAGCGCATGGCCCTGCACGACCCCGCCACCGGCCTGGCCCATCCGCTGGTGAGCTACCGGTACAGTGCCGAAGGTGACCTGCTGGCGGCAGTCGACGCACTGGGGGCGCCACGCACGTTTGCCTATGAACGTCACCGCATGGTGCGGCATACCGACCGCGTGGGCCTGTCGTTCCACTATGCGTTCGATGCGCAGGGCAGGGTGGTGCATTCGTGGGGCGATGGTGGTCTCTACGATTATCACTTCGAGTACGACGCGCTGCTGCGCGAGACCCGGGTGACCGACTCGCTGGGTCACCTGAGCGTGGTCAAGTTCGACGAGAACCAGCTGCCACTGTGCGAGATCGATCCGCTCGATGGCGTGACGCTGTTCGAGTACGACGATTTCGGGCGGACCGTGGCGGTGACCGATCCGGAAGGACTGCGAACGGCGTTTGCCTATGATGCGCATGGCAACCTGGTCTGCCTGACCCGCGCCGATGGCACGTCGATCCAGATGGAGTACGACCTGGACGACCACATGGTGTCGTTGCGTACGCCGGATGGTGTCGACTGGCAGCAGGCCTACAATGGCCAGGGCCTGCTGGTCAGCCAGACCGATCCATTGGGTGCAACCACCCGCTTCGACTACGACGCACAGGGCCAGTTGCAGGCGCAGACCAACGCACGGCACGCGGTCACGCAACTGCGCTATGACCGTCATGGACTGGTGGCCGCGGTTATCGATGCGCTGGGCCATCAGAGCCGGTTTGAGCATGATCCACTCGGCAACCTGCTGCGCCAGGTCGACCCGCTGGGGCAGGTCAGCCGCTACGAGTACGACGCCAAGGGACGCCTACTGGCCACCGCTGGCCCCGACGGCAACGGTGTGCGTTGCGAGTATGATGCCGAAGATCAGCTGCTGCGCTATACCGACGAAGCGGGCGCGCAGACGCGGCTGCAGTACGTGGGCATCGGACAGATCAGCAAGCGCCTGCAGGCCGATGGGCACAGCGTGGAGTACCGCTACGACACCGAAGAGCAGCTCATCGCGGTCATCAACCAGCGCGGCGAAACCTATCAGCTGGTGCGCGACGCGCTGGGCCGCATCGTCGAGGAAGTGGACTACTGGGGGCAGTCGCGGCGCTATACCTATGACGCGGCCGGACGACTGACCGCCACCGTGGATCCGCTGGGCCAGCGCATCGCCTTCACCACCGACAAGCTCGGGCGCATCACCCGCAAGACGCTGCCGGATGTACGCCATCCTGGACAGCAGGTACAGGAACACTTTGTCTACGACGTGCAGGGCCAGATTGTCGAGCTGCGCAATCCGGTGCGTACAGTGAAGCGCCGGTATGACCCGCTGGGGCAATTGCTGGAGGAACTGCAGGACGGGTTCCGCGTCGGCTATGCCTATGATGAAGTAGGCAACCGCGTACTGCGCGAGACCGCTGCCGGCAATCGGTTAGCGTTCGGCTACGACTTGCGCGACCAGACCGTATCGGTGGCCATCAATGACGAGCCGCCGATCTCGATGGAGCGCGACGCGCTGGGCCGCACCACGCGCGAGCAGCTGAGCCCGCAATTGCAACGCGAGTTCACCTACGACAGCCGCAACCTGCTGACCTCACAGTCGGTGTTGAAAGATGCCGCCCCGTTGTTCGAGACGCGTTACGACTACGACCGCAGTGGCAACCTGACCAAACGTAGCGACAGCGCACAGGGCGTTGATGAGTACCGCTACGACGCGATCGGGCGCCTGCTGCAGCATATCGACCCGAAGGGAAGGGTCGAGCGCTACTTCAACGATCCGGCCGGCGACCGGCTGCGCACCGAAGTGAAGCAGGTGCAGGCGCGCAAGGTGGTAGGCGGCGACGACGACGACCTGACCACCTGGACGCGCGAAGGCACCTATCAGGGCGTGCACTACGTGTTTGACCGGGCGGGTGATCTGGTGCGCAAGGGCGCACCGCAAGGGGATGCGCCGGATGACCTGACGCTGATCTGGGATGCCAACCATCGGTTGGCGGAGAGCCGCCGCAACGGGCAGTCAACGTACTACGGCTATGACCCGCTGGGGCGGCGGGTGTTCAAGCGCAACCCGACGCAGACGACGTGGTTCTTCTGGGATGGTGATGCGTTGCTGGGCGAAGTGCAGCAGGCCAATGACGCCGAAGAGGCGGCGCCGGTGTGGGTGGGGAATGTGGGCAGCCTGGTCGAGGTACGGCGTCGGCAGCGGCAGCTGGAGAGGCTGCATGAGCGGGTGCGGGAGTATGTGTACTACCCGGGTACGTTTGTGCCGTTGGCGTTGGTTGTAGAGCGCTCCAGCAGGGGCGTAAGCGCAACTAGCAGTGCTCCAACTCCCGCAGCGAGCGGCGCAGATGCTCTGCTACATCGTAATCGTGCTTCAATACCAGTGAGTTCCACAGTTGGGGCCAGTAAACGCGGTATCGGTTTGTTGGGCGGTGGAGCATCATTGGGCTCAAGTGGGTTAATCATTGCCGCCGAGGTGGTCGAGCGCGGTGAAAAGCCACCCGAGCCGCTTCACAGTGAAGCGGCATTTGCCGATCCCGTTTCAAGCCTAGTGGGCGAGCTGGGATCTTCAGGTGCCAAGGTCAAGGAAAACCAACCGGGCAAGGAGGTATGGGTCTATCAAGTTGATCCTAATGGACGGCCCATCCGGCTGCTTTGTCGCGACGGGAGGTGCGGCTGGTCAGGCTCGTATGATGGTTGGGGCAAGTTGCATGAGGAACGCTTCGATGACGGGGTTCACAACTTCATCAGATTCCAAGGGCAGTACGCGGACCTTGAAACCGGCCTCCACTACAATAGATATCGCTATTACGATCCGCACGCGGGTTCGTATGTTTCAGAGGATCCAATTTCTATTGCTGGTGGAGTAAACATATATGGATATGCAAGGAATCCGTTTCGCTGGTTTGATGCGCTGGGGCTCTATGTAACAAAAACACTTGCTGAGTGGTTGAAGGATTACCCAGATCTATTGCAGGAGGCTAGGGATAAATTCAAGAGCGCGCCTGAGTGGCAGGGCATCGACCCGGATAGTACGCCCGTGTTCTATCGGCCGAAATCGGAAGTGGACGTTATTCGCGCTAAACCTGGAGAATCCGGTGGCCATCATCCTCACGGCTTGGCGCTGGGTGGGCCAGAGGGGCAGGTACTAACGATTACGAATGAAACGAGAAAGATTAAGAATCCGAATCATAGTGCTGCAACTGGATTGCAGAGAAGAATAATAAATGTGATAAAGGCGCAGTGTAGGAGCTGATATGAATATTCTGTATTCGAATTTCCTGGATTTTCTTGTGGGAAAGGGCTGGATTTTGGTTGGTAGGGATGGTGGTGATGGATCGCCACCTGTTATCGATGATTCGATAAATGCAGATGTTCCGGCCTTTTACTTGGAGTTTCTTTCGAATTTCACATCGCTCTCGAACAAGGATGAGTCACGGTGGTTCGTCTCAATCGAGGAGTTTGCGGGTGTCTCGGATGGCGCGTTCTCCTGGGATGAGTTTGAGAAGATGAGCATTGACGCTGCAATGACGGATGCTGATGGCGAGGATGTTCGAAAGTTCTGGGCAGAGTATTTGCCGATTTTTATGGCGGTCGACGGAGACTATCAATTCGTTGGGCTGGGCCGGAGCTCTGGGGCGGTTGTGCACGGCGTTGAGCCCGAGTTTGAAAGTGTTACTAGGCTTGCCGAGACATTCGACGAATTTCTCACTGCGGCGATGAATGGCCAGTACGACGAACTATTCTTTGGGCGCTAGTTGCCGGGTGCGCACCGGCAGCATCCGCTGGCGCGCAGACGCGGCTGCAGCACGTGGGCATCGGCCAGATCGGAAAGCGCGTGCAGAAAGTTGTTCTGATGCATGGCAGACACGAAGCAGCATTCCCGACTCCGGGTGCTGAGCTGGTGTTCTTCAACGCCCCTTTCAACACTGAGAGGCTCGCCCGGATCGAGCAGGTTCACCTCTGGTCACCTCCCGACGACAAGCTCGAAGCGCTTCCGGAGATCCTCAGGGAAATGCGGGGTCTCAAGACGCTCAGCATCGGGCCGGGATCGATCGCACCGTCGATCATGGATGGACTCGAGGAGGGGCTTCTGCCTGAGAGCATCGGGGCATTGAGCATCCATCTTGGCACGGGGACGTTGGCCTGGCCGGGCGTTGTGCTACCCAATCTGAGGACGCTGTATGTCGACGTGCCGGTGCGCTTCGACACATCAAGCTTCCCCGCGTTGAAAGTACTTTCGCTCTATCCAGACAGGTCATTGAAGAATCTCAGGCAGGCCCTGGCCCTGCCTCTGGAAGAACTGAACATTCTGAATGTCCCCGTGGATGGTGAGATCTTCAACATCCTGTCTGCATCGGCTGGTGGCCTCGAACGCCTGGGACTGTTGGGTGGCACGAAGCTGAAAAGCCTCGATGGCATCGAGACACTTGCCGCGTTGACGTCGGTATGGCTGAAGAATCTGAGTTCGCTGACAGACATCCGTGCACTGGTGGGGCTCGAGCAGCTCAGGAAACTGGATATCCAGTACTGCAAGAAGATTGCCAACATCGAGGTCATCAATGATCTTTCCGCGCTTCGTGAGTTGACGCTCGTGGGTTGCGGAAAGGTGGGTCTTAAGAAAATACAGGCAAAGATCGAATCGCTTCAGAAGCGCACCATCGGGGCGACGACCTAGCCACATTGCATGTGCGGTGCCGTGCCCGCTGAAACTGCATGAGGTTCATGCGTGACTGAAACTGCATTCTCCCGCGTTTATGCCTCGGGTTCGTTGGAGGTGAGTGCCCAGGTCCTTCGGGATTTCGGACTGGAACCGTCGACGAGTGAGCTGATGCTTCGGCTGGGACTTCCTTCACGGCTGGCGGGCGATGTACCTGTTGTTCAGTTCGAAGTGCCCCACCTGGTCGAGATCGATGGCACCGGACTTCTGGCTATCGCGCGAGAGCCATGGGGCGAGGATCTGCTGCTGTGCCTGTCGGCGAGTGGCGAGGTACTTGCCGTGGGCGATGGCGTACGTCAGATCGTGAATGGACGCCTGTCGAGCTTCCTTGGGTTTCTCGAAGCGTATGAGGCATTCCAGGCCCGGGCAAAGGCGGATGATTCCGGTCCGATGGTCTACTCCCAGGCGGAGATGCAGGCCCGGCTGGAGGCATTCGAGCGGGGTGAGATTTCCAAGCGCTCTGCAAAGCCGCGATTCGATCGCAGTAGGGCGATCAGGACGCTGGTGTCGGAGTGGAGGAGGCTTGATGCCGCTGCACTGACGGGAGGGTCACGGTGGTCAATTGTTCTGGAACAGATCCAGGATGGCCTTGTTTGAGATGTCGGTCCTGTAAGGCGACATTCGGGCAGCAGAATCCGGACGACCACTGGGTGGCGTCCGGCAGCAATATCTTCCAGAGCCATCGCGGACGATCACCCGATCAACCCCGATCCGGCCTGCCATGCGTTGAACAGTTCGTCCTCGCTCTGGAGACGTACCATGTCGCCCGTCCTTCGTCGTGTGCTGTGCCTGCTGGCGCTGCTGCTCTGTGCCTTCACCACGGCCGCCCAGACCCACGGCCGTCCGGCCGTCCGCCCGGTTCGTGCGGTCCCGTTGCTGCAGGTCGCGGGCGCCGAGCAGCCCATCGTGCTGAGTCGGGCCTCGATCGAAGGGGAGGTCCAGGCGGGTATCGCCCAGACCCGCGTCACGTTGGAGTTCCATAACCCCAACCGCCGGGTCATGGAGGGCGAGCTGCAGTTCCCGCTGGCTGATAGCCAGCAGATCACCGGCTTCGCCCTGGATATCGATGGCCAGTTGCGCGAGGCGGTGCCCGTGCCGAAGGACCGGGGGCGTCAGGTGTTCGAGGACATCGCGCGTCGCGGCGTCGATCCGGGCCTGCTGGAGCAGACCGCCGGCAATCAGTTCCGCCTGCGTGTCTACCCGTTGCCCGCCGGCGGCAGCCGCCGTGTGCAGCTGGTGCTGCGCGAACCGCTGGCGTTTGCCGCCCACGGCTGGCAATGGACCTTGCCGTTGCAGTTCGCCGCCAGCGCGGCCTCGGTCGAGCTGACGCTGCAGGCGCCGGATGCGGCGACCACGGGCGCAGGGCCGTTCCGCTTCACTGAGGGGCAACTGCATTGGCAGGGCCGAGGCGCCCTGTTGCCGGCGCAGCTGCAGTGGACGCTCCCGGCATCACGTCAGGCACGGGTACAGGTCGCACCGTGGCAGGACGGTCACTATCTGCTGGCACAGCTGCCGGTGCCGGTCGATAACGCGCCGCGTACGCTGCCGACCGATATCGGCCTGCTGTGGGATGGCTCCGGCTCATCAGGCCGGCGTGACCGTTCGCGGGAGTTTGCACTGCTGGACCGTTACTTTGCTGTGCTGGGAAACGGCACGGTCGCGTTGACGGTCCTGCGTGACCGGGCCGAGCCGGTGCGTCGCTTCCGTATCCGCGGCGGTGACTGGTCGGCATTGCGGCAGGCGTTGCAGGCCGTCCGCCCGGATGGCGCCAGCGCGCTGGCGCAGTGGCAGCCGCAGGCAGCCGTGAAGGAATACCTGCTGGTCAGCGACGGTCTGTTGACCTACGGCCCGCAGGTGTTGCCGACGCTCGCCGCCGACCAGCGCCTGTTCGCGGTCAGCAGTGCGGGCGCACATACCGATGTCGTTCGGCTGCGCGGTTGGAGCGAATCACATGGCGGTCGCTTCATCGCCCTGGGGACGGATGTCGATGCCGCTGCACGCGAACTGCTGTCTTCGCCGCTGGACGTGCAGGTCGATGCCGGCCGCGGTGTACAGGACGTGGTGATCGATCGTCGCAGTGAAGCCCAGGGCTGGCTGTGGCTGCACTCGCGGCTGGCGGCGGACGGCGTGCCGATGCGGGTCCGCGTCGGCGGCCAATGGCTGGCGCTGCCCGCGACACAGACGAGCGGCAATGGAGAACTGCTGGCCGGCCTGTGGGCGCAGGCGCGCCTGCAGCAGCTGGCCGCCGACCGTCGCGGCAACCGTGAGGCGATGCAGCGCCTGTCGCAGCAGTTCGGCCTGGTCGGTCCGGATACCTCGTTGATCGTGCTGGAGACGCTGGACGATTACCTGCGCTACGCGATCCGGCCTGCCGGCGCGCTGCGGACCGAGTACGACGCCCGCTTTGCACGCGTGGTCGCTGACCGCAGCGCCGCCGAGCGCCGTCGCCTGGACGACATCGCCGCACAGTGGCAGGAGCGCCGGGAGTGGTGGCGCCGCAGCTGGCCGAAAGACACGCCGCCGCAGTTGCAGGGAAAGGCGTTGGACAGGGTTGCCGTCTCTGCTTCGGCCGCTGCGCCGGTAGCGATGCTGGCGGCCGCACCTCCCGCGCCCGCACCGATGCTTGCGGCCGCGGAACGCGACGTCCAGGTGTCGCGTGCACGCGCCCGTCGCTCGGCACCTGCACAGGAAGCCGCACGCGATGCGAGCACGGGGAGCGGCGCTGCCGCCGCGCCAGAGGCCGCAGCGAACAGCGGTGCGCTCGGCATCCAACTGGCCGCATGGCAGCCAGATTCGGCCATTGCCCGGCGCCTGCGCCAGGGGCCGTCCTCGCAGCTGTACGACCGCTACCTGGCCGAGCGCGCCGCGCATGCCGACAGCAGTGCGTTCTTTCTCGACGTGGCCGATCTGTTGCTGGAGCAGGGGCAGCGGGATCTGGCCCTGCGCGTGCTGTCCAACCTGGCCGAGATGGACCTGGACAACCGCCATCTGCTGCGCGTGCTCGGCTACCGCCTGATGCAGGCCGACGAACCGATGCTGGCGGTGCCGGTGTTCGAGCAGGTGTTGGCGATGGGCGAGGAGGAGCCGCAGAGCTTCCGTGATCTCGGCCTGGCCCTGGCGGCGGCGGGCCGGCCACAGCAGGCGCTGGCGCCGCTGTACCAGGTGGTGACGCGGCCCTGGGACAGCCGGTTCAACGGCATTGCACTGATCGCGCTGGACGAGCTGACCCAACTGGTTGCACGCAGCACGCCAGGGCTTGATACCTCGGCCATCGACCCGCGCCTGCTGCAGCCGATGCCGCTGGACCTGCGGGTAGTGCTGTCGTGGGATGCGGACAACAGCGACATGGACCTGTGGGTGACCGACCCGAACGGCGAGCGCGCGTACTACGGCAATCGTCTGACCTACCAGGGAGGACAGATGTCACAGGACTTCACCGGAGGCTATGGACCCGAGCAGTTCTCACTGCGTGATGCCAAGCCGGGCAGGTACAAGGTGGAGGCCAATTATTTCGGCAGTCGCCAGCAGCTGGTGACCGGTGCCACGACCCTGATGCTGCGCCTGACCACCCATTGGGGCACGCCGAAGCAGAAGGACCAGAGGGTGACGATGCGGTTGAAGGATCGTGCCGAAACAGTGCTGGTGGGCGAGTTCGAGGTCAGATAGCGCCGAGCTCAGTTCGGGCAGGCTTGAGTCGGAGCCGGGCATGACCCGGCTCCACGCGATGGTGTCACGGTGCCGTCGCTGCGCCTGCCACCGAAGGCGATGGCGGATGGACGCGCAGGCCGAACAGGGGACGCAGCCAGCGGACACGACGGATCAGCAGCTCGTGGATCAGCAGGCAGCCGGCGACGGTGCCGGCAACCAGCAGAGCCGGTTCCAGCCAGGGGCCGAGCTGAAGGGGCCGCAGCCAGTAGAGCAGGACGATCAGCACGGTCTGGTGCAGGATGTACCAGCTGAAGACCGCCTCTCGGCAGTAGTCGAGGCCACGCCACGGCCGGTCGACCAGCACGCGGGCCCAGCCGAACATCGCCAGCAGTGCGCACCAGGTGTACAGGGCCCGGCCGACGCGCTCGGTCTGCGCCCATGGCAGCGACAGCACCCATGGATCGAGCTGGCCAAGGTCCGGCATCCGGCCCAGGGCGCGGATGCCGAGTTCGACCAGCAGCCCGATCAAGGCCAGCGCCAACGTCAGGCGCCGGCCGCGCACGAGCAGGTCCCAGCCGCGTTGCCAGCGTGCGGCCCAGAAACCGGCCAGGAACAGGGGCAGGGATTCGGCATGCACGTAGAGGTCGTTCAGCAGCGCATGGGTGGGCGGCCACGCAGGCATCACCACCAGCAGGGCCCAGGCCAGCCAGAGCACCGGCAGCAGCAGGCCGACGATCGCGATCAGGCGGTCATCGGGCCGCCATGACGGCAGCCGCGCCCACAGGGCCTGCATCGGACCGGCCAGCGCGATGGCCAGCAGGGTGTAGGGCACCAGGTACGCCAGATACCACAGGTGATTCCAGGTGAAGCCGTAGGCTGCGCCGTCGAAATGCGCGCCCGGCCACGGCCGGAACTGCCAGTAACGCCACAGGAAGGCGCCGAGTCCTGGCGTCACATCGCCCTTGTCCACCGCTTCGCAGTAGGCCTGCAGCGAGACGATCGCGACGATGCCGAACAACAGGGGCAGCAGCAGGCGTCCGCTGCGTTTCAGTGCGAACCGGTGCCGCCCGTGCCGCGGCAGCGAGAGGCCCAGAGCGATACCCGAGATCACGAACAGCAGTGGCATGCGCCAGCGGTTCAGAGCGATCATCGGCCACTGCAGCCACTCGGCGGTGTAGGCGCTCTTGAGATGGAAGCCCCAGCCATCCACATAGGCCATGGCCGCGTGGTAAAGGATGAGCAGGGCGAAGGCGAGCACGCGGAGCGTGTCGATGTCATGGCGTCGGGTCATGGCCGCAACCGGCAGGAAGGTGACGCCAGACTGCGTCCGCAAAGGTGGCGGCGTAAGCGGCAGGGGGCCACCGGTGCCGCGGTAGTGACCAATGGCGGGCGTGCCGGGATCAACGGGGAGGCTACGCTCGCTCCCTTGATGCACGCTGAGGGACCGCGACGAGATGGATGCAGCAATGGCTCAGGGCAGACTGCCGCGCTGGCGAACGTCAAGTCGCCTGCTGGTGTGGGCCGCGATCCTGTCGGCGACCGCAGTGACGAACGCGCTGGTGGAAGTGATGGATTCCGGGCGCCACGGCACCGCCCTGGCCCTGTGGGAGCCCCTGGTCTGGGAGTTCAGCAGTGCCGGAGCGGTGCTGCTGACCCTGCCGCTGCTGTGGTGGGGGTGCGAGCGCTGGCCGTTGCATGCCGACACCTGGAAGCGCCTGCTGGCGCTGTACCTGCTGGCCAGCGTGGGGTGGTCGCTGCTGCACGTGGTGGGGATGATGGTGATCCGCCACCTCGCGTACGCCGCACTGGGCCATCACTACCAGGACGATGACGGCTGGTTGCAGCGCTTTGCCTACGAGTACCTGAAGGATGTCCGCACGTTCGCGTTGTTCGTGGCGCTGGAGCACCTTGCCGGCTGGTTCGGCCGCCGCCGCCAGGGTGAGGCATCCCTGCTGGCCGCGCCGGATGTCGGTCCGCCGGTCGAGCCGGTCGAGCGCCCGCAGCACTTCCTGGTGCGCAAGCTGGGCAAGGAATTCCTGGTCGCCACCGAGGACGTCGAGTACGCCCAGGCCGCTGGCAACTACGTGAATCTGAGGGTCCGCGGCCATGACTATCCGCTGCGGATCACCATGGCGGTGCTGGAGCTGCGGCTGGATCCGCTGGTGTTCCTGCGGCCGCATCGCAGCTGGCTGATCAACCGCGGGCAGCTGCGCTCCATCGAGCCGCTGGATGGCGGCGAGGCCCTGCTGCACATGGCCGATGGGGCCAAGATTCCCTGCAGCAGGCGCCAGCTGCCGCTGCTGCGGCAGGCGCTGGCGGGAGGATAGGGGCGGGCGGACCTGCGGAGCGCCCGCCCCCTTCGTGCTTACTTCCTGTCCTTCTTGATCATCGCGTCGATGCGCGCGGCGCGGGCTTCCGAGCCGGGGTGCGACGACATCAGGCCGCCTTCGCTGGACAGCTTGCGGAACATGCTGGCCAGGGCTGCCGGATCATAGTTGTGGCGCTTCATGAACTGGTAGCCGTACTCGTCCGCCGCGCTCTCTTCCTTCTGCGAGAACTGGGCGTTGACGAAACCCTCGGCGAGGTCGCCGAGCTGGCCCTGGCTGAGCTGGGTCAGGTTGCCGTTGCCCGACGCTGCCAGGCCTTCGCGGCCGGCCGATGCGAGCAGTGCGGTGCGCATCTTGGTCTTGCTGTGGCCCAGCTTCACGTGGCCGATTTCGTGGCCGATCACGCCACGGACCTCGTCATCACTGGCCATGTCCATCAGGCCGGTGTAGACGCGGACGCAGCCGTTGGCCATCGCCCAGGCGTTGACATCGGCGGTCCGGTAGACCTTGAAGTTCAGGTTCAGGCCGTCCTCGTTGGCGAGCCCCTGGGTGATCTTGGCCAGGCGCTGGGCATAGGGATCGTTGGCGGGTGCCAGCTGGTTCTCCTTGTCCATGTAGGCGCAGGCCTGGTCGGCGGCCGCCGAGACCTCTGCGTCGGACAGGGTCAGCGCCTTGCCGGCCTTCAGGCCGGTGCTGGTCAGGCCCTTCAGGTCGATGGCCGAGGCATTGGCGGCCAGCAGGCAGGCGGCCAGGCACAGGGTGGAACGCATGATCTTCATTGAAATGGTGCTCCTTGGATTGGGATGGGCCGCGCGTCCCCCTGTTGCCGCGGCGGCCGGGAAGTCTACCGGCTTCAGCCCGGCCCGTGTCCAGCCGCCGGCCGGGCCGCTGGGGGTGCCTCGCCGCCTGCCGGGCGCCTGCGTTATCATTGGCAGTCATTTTTTGAACGCACGACAGCCGACATGATCGAACTGAATCCTGTCCGCCAGCGCATCACCGATCTGACCGATCGCGTGCTGTCGCTTCGGGGGTATCTTTGACTACGACGCCAAGAAAGAGCGTCTTGAAGAAGTAACGCGGGAGCTTGAAAACCCCGACGTCTGGAACAACGCCGAGTACGCCCAGAACCTGGGGCGCGAGCGATCCAGCCTGGAAAAGACCGTGGGCGGCATCGCCTCGGTGCTCGATGGCCTGAAGGATGCGACCGAGCTGCTGGAGCTGGCCGAGTCCGAGCAGGACGAGGACACCGCGCTGGCCGTGGTTGCCGATCTGGACAAGCACCAGTCGCACGTCGAGAAGCTGGAGTTCCAGCGCATGTTCTCCGGCGAGATGGACAATGCCGCTGCGTTCGTCGACATCCAGGCCGGTGCCGGTGGTACCGAAGCCCAGGACTGGGCCGAGATCCTGCTGCGCATGTACCTGCGCTGGTGCGAATCGCGTGGCTGGAAGACCGAGCTGATGGAAGTTTCCGGCGGTGATGTGGCGGGCATCAAGTCGGCCACCCTGCGCGTGGAAGGTGACTATGCCTATGGCTGGCTGAAGACCGAGACCGGCGTGCACCGCCTGGTGCGCAAGTCGCCGTTCGACTCGGACAACCGTCGCCACACCAGCTTCACCTCGGTGTTCGTTTCGCCGGAGATCGACGACAACATCGACATCACCATCAACCCGGCCGATCTGCGCACCGACGTCTACCGTTCGTCCGGCGCCGGTGGTCAGCACGTCAACAAGACCGAGTCGGCGGTGCGTATCACCCACATTCCGACCAACATCGTGGTGGCGTGCCAGACCGGCCGCAGCCAGCACCAGAACCGCGACAACGCGATGAAGATGCTGGCCGCAAAGCTCTACGAGCTCGAGATCCAGAAGCGCAACGCGGAGAAGGATGCCGTGGAAGCGACCAAGTCCGACATCGGCTGGGGCAGCCAGATCCGCAATTACGTGCTTGATCAGAGCCGCATCAAGGACCTGCGCACGGGCATCGAGCGTTCCGATACGCAGAAGGTGCTCGATGGTGACCTCGATGAGTTCGTCGAGGCCAGCCTGAAGGCCGGCCTGGCGGTGGGGTCCAAGCGCGTCGATGCCTGATGCGCACGCCTGCGCCGATATCATCGCCTTCCGCAACGGAGGGCGATGATGCGCAGCGAGAGTGAACGCAGGGAGCTCGGCGGTTTCCTCAAGGCCTGCCGCGCCCGTGTCGACCCGGCCACGCTGGGCCTGCCGGCCGGGCGCAGGCGTACCCCCGGCCTGAAGCGCGAGGAAGTGGCGCTGGCGGTGGGGGTCAGTGTCAGCTGGTACACCTGGATCGAGCAGGGACGTGAAGTGCGTGCGTCGCCGGAAGTGCTCGAGCGCCTGGCCCGGGTGTTGCGGATGAGCGATGACGAGCGCGCATATGCGTTCGCGCTGTCCGGCTATGGCGTTCCGCTGGAGTCGCCAGATGAAAGCGTGACTGATGGCCTGCGCCAGCTGGTGGACGCGATGCAGCCGATCCCGGCCTACGTACGCAACACCCGTTTCGACATCCTGGCCTGGAATCCGGCCATTGCCGAACTGTTCGTCGACTACAGCCAGCTGGCGCCGCATGAGCGCAACACGCTGCGGCTGATGTTCCTGTATCCGCCTTATCGCACGTTGATCCTCAACTGGGAGGAGATGGCCCGGGGCCTGCTGGCCGGCTTCCGCGCGGCGATGGCGCAGGCGCAGGACAAGGCGCCTTTCCTGGCGCTGGCCGAGGACATCGCTGCCCACAGCGATACGTTCCGGCAGTGGTGGCCGGAGCATGATGTGCGCCGCTTCGACGAGGGGGCGAAGAAGCTGAACCACCCCACGCGCGGGTTGCTGGACCTGCAGTACGTGGCGCTGGTGCCGGAGAGCCGGCACGACCTGTCGTTGGTCACCTACCTGCCGCGAAAGTAGGTGGGTCGGCAGGGCTGCGCCCTGCACCCGCAGAGGCTTCAAGCCACGGCAACAGCAACAGCAACAGCGTGCATTCCGTGGGATGGCGGGGCGGTGCGGGTTGTCAGGACACGCCGTAAACCCATCCCTGGGGGCTCGATGGCGCCATCCATGGCGCCAACGGTCCTGACAACCCACACCGCCCCACCTCTGACAGATCTCGCGCTGTTGTTGGTGGGTGGGTGTCGACCTTGGTCGACACATCTGTCAGATATCGGATGAAATTCCGGGGTCAGATCCGTTTTCCTGCGGAAAACGGATCTGACCCCGAGAGTACTTCCAACAGATCGCGGGAAACTGTGTCCGCGGCATGGATGCGGCTGCCAAGCCCCCATGGCGGGGTTCACGGCGTCTCCCGCCATCGGCCCCACCCCCGCCATCCCGCAGGAATCCAGCTTCTGCTGTTGCTTGGCTGTGGCGTAGGGGGCAGGGCACAGCCCTGCCAGCAACCCCATTCAGGCAGGTAAGTGCAGGTCACAGGATAAGCAGACGCCTTGTTGCGCGGCAGCTTCGGGTCCACATTCCTGACAGGAGACGGGCAATCGGCCCGTTGCCGAGACAACAGGAGCCCTGCATGTCCGCTGCCCCCGCCATTGCGATTTCCCTCGATCCGGCCACCGGCCAGGAAATCGCCCGCCATCCATTCGTTACCGACGCCGAGCTGGAGGTGATCCTCGATCGAGGCCAGGCCGGCTTTGGCGCCTGGAGCGCGCAGTCGCTGGAGCAGCGCGCCGATGTCCTGCGTGCGATGGCCGCGGTCCTGCGCCGCGACCGCGAATCGCTTGCGGCGCTGGCCACCGCCGAGATGGGCAAGGTCCATGCCGAATCGTTGGCCGAAATCGAGAAGTGCGCGGTGCTCTGCGAGTGGTATGCGGATAACGGCGCACAGTACCTGCGCGACGAGCCGACGCTGGTTCCCGATGACAAGGCCTACGTGTCCTACCTGCCACTGGGCGTGGTGCTGGGCATCATGCCGTGGAATTTCCCGTACTGGCAGGTGATGCGCGCAGCGGTGCCGATCCTGATGGGAGGCAATGGTTTCCTGCTCAAGCCGGCCGAGAACATCGTCGGTACCGCCCATCTGCTCGACGCCGCCTGGCGCGACGCGGGCCTGCCGGATGGCACCTTCATCGCCGCCAACATCAGCCGTGAGGGCACCAGCCGTGCCATCGCCGATGACCGCATCGCAGCCGTCACCCTGACCGGCAGCGTCGGCGCAGGCCGCAGCATTGCCGCGCAGGCCGGGCAGGCATTGAAGAAGGTCGTGCTGGAACTGGGGGGCTCGGACCCCTTCATCGTGCTGGACGATGCCGACCTCGACGCGGCGGTGGATGCGGCACTCGCCTCGCGCTTCCAAAACACCGGACAGGTCTGCATCGCCGGCAAGCGCATCATCGTCGAGGACGGCGTGTACGACCGTTTCGTGGCGCAGTTCTGCGCGAAGGTGCAGGCGCTGACCGTCGGTGATGGCCGTGAACCCGGCAACCGCATCGGTCCCATGGCCCGGCAGGACCTGCTCGAGCAGCTCGATGCGCAGGTGCGTGCATCGGTAGAGGCCGGCGCGCAGCTGCTGGTCGGCGGTCATCAGCTGGATCGTCCGGGCAGCTTCTATGCCCCCACGGTGCTGGCCGGTGTCGAGCCGGGCATGCAGGCGTTCGATACCGAGACCTTCGGCCCGGTGGCTTCGATCAGCCGCGCACGCGATGCCGATCATGCGGTGGAGCTGGCCAACCAGAGCGAATTCGGCCTCAGCGGCAACCTGTGGAGCGGCGATCGCGAGCGCGCGATGCGGCTGGCACGCAGGCTGCAGACCGGCGGCGTGTTCGTCAACGGATTCTCCGCGTCCGACCCGCGCGTGCCGATCGGTGGCGTGAAGAAGAGTGGCTTCGGCCGCGAGCTGTCGCATTTCGGCATCCGCGAGTTCGTGAACGCGCAGACCGTGTGGTTCGACCGTCGTTGACGCACGGCTTGCATCCTTCCTGTAACGATCCACCACCAGTCCAGTGAAGAGGGACGGCATTCCCATGTCCAAGGGTTCAGATCTGCTTGTCGCGGCGCTCGAGAACGAGGGCGTCGAACGTATTTTCGGTATTCCCGGCGAAGAGAACCTCGATGTCGTCGAGTCGCTGCGCCATTCCAGCATCGAGCTGGTCATCACCCGCCATGAGCAGGCGGCGGTGTTCATGGCGGCCACCTACGGACGCCTGACCGGCAAGCCGGGCGTGTGCCTGGCCACGCTCGGCCCGGGTGCCCTCAACTTCACCACCGGTGCGGCCTACGCGCTGCTGGGCGCATGGCCGGTGATCATGATCACCGGGCAGAAGGGCATCGTCGCCAGCAAGCAGGCGCGCTTCCAGATCGTCGACATCGTCAGCACGATGAAGCCGCTGACCAAGCAGGCGCGGCAGATCGTATCGGCGCGCACTATCCCGACCATCGTCCGCGAGGCATTCCGTGTCGCGCAGGAAGAACGTCCGGGCCCGGTCCTGCTGGAACTGCCGGAGGACATCGCGGCCACTGAAGTCGAGGATGTGGCATTGATCCCGACGCATGCGGTGGATCGACCGATCGCCAGTCCCGAGGCGCTCGATCGCGCCGCGCAGATCATCCGCAATGCGAAGCGTCCGCTGCTGATGATCGCCTCCGCGGCGTCACGGCCGCAGTCCAGCGACGCGCTGTCAGCCTTCGTGCTGCGTGCCGGCATTCCCTTCTTCACCACGCAGATGGGCAAGGGTGCGGTGGCGGGCGGATCAGGCCTGTACATGGGGACCGCCGCGCTGACCGAACGCGACTATGTGCATATGGCCATCGACCAGGCCGACGTGATCGTCACCATCGGCCATGAAGTGACCGAGAAGCCGCCTTTCGTGATGCGGCCGGGCGGACCGACCGTCATCCACATCGGCTATTCGCAGGCGGCGGTCGAGCAGGTCTACTTCCCGCAGGTGGAGGTGATCGGCGATATCGGCCGCTCGCTGACCCAGCTGGCCGACCGCATCGAAGGCCAGGTGGCCCATGCCGATGCGCTGCTGCCGCTGCGGGCCACCATCCTCGACCATCTCGCCGACCGTGCCGAAGAGGCCCGGTTCACCCCGCAGCGGCTGGTCCACGACGTGCGCCGGGTGATGCCGCCCGACGGCATCGTGGCGCTGGACAATGGCATGTACAAGATATGGTTCGCGCGCAATTACCGCACCCAGGTAGCCAATACGCTGCTTCTGGACAATGCGCTTGCCACGATGGGCGCGGGCCTGCCTTCGGCGATCATGGCCTCGATCCTGTACCCGCAGCGCCGGGTGCTGGCGGTGTGTGGCGACGGCGGCTTCATGATGAACAGCCAGGAGCTGGAAACCGCGCGGCGGCTGGGGCTGAACCTGGTGGTGCTGATCCTCAACGATGGTGCCTACGGCATGATCCGCTGGAAGCAGGCGGTGGATGGCTTCACCGACTATGGGATGACCTTCGGCAATCCGGACTTCGTCAGGTATGCCGAGGCCTATGGTTGCAAGGGCCACGAAGTGACGGCCATCGAGCAGCTCATCCCGACGCTGGAGGCGGCGTTCAACGAAGGCGGGGTGCACCTGGTGTCGGTGCCGATCGACTATGCGGAGAACGAGCGGGTGCTGGTGGATGAATTGCGGCAGGCGTTCCCCGGGAATGCCTGAGGTAGCGCCGGGCCACGCCCGGGGATTCCTGCCGACTGACCGCCGGGCATGGCCCGGCGCTACCGGGCCGTGGGCGCCGGCCAGGGCCGGGGCAGGGTGGTTTTGCTATGCTGTGCAGCCGGCCGTGCCGGGCGCAAGACTCCCCCAACTACACGATTCCCGCAGATCCATGAGCGAAGCTACCGAAACCCCTTCCGTCGACGAAAACAAGTTGATCGCCGAGCGCCGCGAGAAACTCAAAGCGCTGCGCGGGCAGGGGATCGCGTACCCGAACGACTTCCGTCGCGAGGACTTCGCCGGCCAGCTGCAGGACGAGTACAGCGACGCCGAAACCTGGACCGCCGAGGCCCTGGAAGCCAATGGCCGCCAGGTGCGCATGGCCGGACGCCTGATGGCCAAGCGCATCATGGGCAAGGCCAGCTTCGCCCAGATCCAGGACGAGTCCGGCCGCATCCAGCTGTTCCTGCAGGGCGCGGCCCTGGGCGATGACTACGCTGCTTTCAAGGGCTGGGACGTGGGTGACATCA
The DNA here is from genome assembly GCF_056393265.1 of Stenotrophomonas sp. Steno-C15. Taxonomy (NCBI): domain Bacteria; kingdom Pseudomonadati; phylum Pseudomonadota; class Gammaproteobacteria; order Lysobacterales; family Lysobacteraceae; genus Stenotrophomonas; species Stenotrophomonas sp. Steno-C15. The sequence goes on along the minus strand of NZ_JBWJPF010000017.1, from coordinate 30,967 downwards.
TCGCCGTCGAGGGCGGCCTGACCCGTACCCGCACCGGTGAACTGTCGGTCAAGGCCGCAACGATCCGACTGCTGACCAAGTCGCTGCGTCCGCTTCCGGACAAGTGGCATGGCCTGGCCGACGTCGAGCAGCGCTACCGCCAGCGTTACGTCGATCTGATCGTGACCCCGGAGTCGCGCGCGGTGTTCATCAAGCGCTCGAAGATCATCCGTGCCATGCGCGCGTGGCTGGACAACCGCGACTTCCTCGAAGTCGAGACGCCGATGATGCATTACATCCCCGGCGGTGCGGCGGCCAAGCCGTTCACCACCCATCACAACGCGCTGGACCTGGACCTGTACCTGCGCGTAGCGCCGGAGTTGTACCTGAAGCGCCTGACCGTCGGTGGCCTGGAGCGGGTGTACGAAATCAACCGCAATTTCCGCAATGAAGGCGTCAGCACCCGGCACAACCCGGAGTTCACCATGATGGAGCTGTACGAGGCCTACGCCACGTACAACGAGATCATGGACCTGACCGAAGGCGTGATCCGGGACGTGGCCAGGACGGTGAACGGCACTACCGAAGTGGAGTGGGACGGCGCGAAGATCGATCTCGGCCCGGCGTTCCGCCGCTGGCGGATGGACGAGGCCGTGCGGCACCACAATCCGGAGATCTCCGCTGCCGACTGCACCGACCGCGAAGCGCTGCTGCGGCACTGCGAGCGCCTGAAGATCAAGGTCAAGCCGTCCTACGGCTGGGGCAAACTGCTGCTGGAGATCTTCGAAGCCACCGTCGAGCACACCCTGATCCAGCCCACCTTCATCACCGATCATCCGGTGGAGGTCTCGCCGCTGGCGCGTGCCAACGACAACGACCCCGGCTACACCGATCGCTTCGAGCTGTTCGTGAACGGCAAGGAGCTTGCCAACGGCTTCTCCGAGCTGAACGACCCGGAGGATCAGGCCCAGCGTTTCCAGGCCCAGGTGGCCGCCAAGGAGGGGGGCGATGACGAGGCCATGCACTACGATGCCGACTACATCCGCGCGCTGGAGTACGGCATGGCGCCGACCGGCGGCCTCGGCATCGGCGTCGACCGCCTGGTGATGCTGCTGACCGGCAGCAGCTCCATCCGCGACGTGCTGCTGTTCCCGTACATGCGTCCGGAGCACTGAGCCGGGGTTTTGTGACTCCCGTTTGTGCGCGCCGTCCCGAAACGGGACGGCGCAATTGACGTCTCTGGCACTCGGCGTATCGTAATTGCACTACCTTGACGCCGGCTATGGCTTGATCGGTGACGGGGAAGAGCGCAATGTGGAGAGCCCGCTTCACAATGTGACCACGATCATGAACCGGGACGCATGACACGGGAGTCAGTCCGATGCAGGGTGCCAGCGTGCGCAGCGGCAGCGTTTCCACGCCTGCTGATGACCAAGCGTGGTCGAGAAACCAGGCGGAGTACACGTTGAACATCGTCATCGTCGATGACCAGACCTCCGCGCGGACGATGCTGCGGCACGTCATCGAGGACATTGCGCCGGAACTGAGCGTGCATGACTTCGGCGATCCCCTGACCGCGCTGGCCTGGTGCGAATCGCACCCGGTCGACCTGCTGCTGCTCGACTACCGCATGCCGGAAATGGACGGGCTGGAATTCGCCCGCCGCTTCCGGCGCCTGCCCAAACATCGCGACATCCCCGTGATCCTGATCACCGTGGTGGGCGACGAGCCGATCCGGCAGGCCGCGCTGGAGGCAGGCGTGATCGACTTCCTGGTCAAGCCGATCCGCCCGCGCGAACTGCGGGCGCGCTGCTACAACCTGCTGCAGCTGCGCCAGCAGACCGAGAACGTGAAACAGCGCGCGCTGTCACTGGAACAGCGCCTGCTCGCCAGCATGCACGAGGTCGAGGAGCGGGAGCGCGAGACCTTGTCGCGATTGGCTCGTGCGATCGAGTTTCGTGACGCCGGCACCAGTGCCTACCTGGAGCGGATGGCCCGCGTGGCCGGGCTTATCGCCGAGCAGCTGGGCCTGCCGGAAGACGAGGTACGGCTGATCGAGATGGCGGCGCCCCTGCACGACATGGGCAAGATCGCCATACCGGATGCGGTGCTGCTCAAGCAGGGCAAGCTCAATGAAGAGGAGCTGGCGATCATGCGCCGTCACCCGCGCATCGGCCATGAACTGCTCAGCGGCAGCCAGAACCGCTTCATCCAGGTCGGTGCGCTGATCGCGCTGCGCCACCATGAACGCTACGACGGCAGTGGTTACCCCGATGGGCTGGTAGGCGAAGCGATTCCACTGGAAGCGCGCATCGTTGCCGTCGCCGATGTCTTTGACGCCCTGATTTCCCCGCGTCCATACAAGGAAGCCTGGACGATGGAAGCAACGCTGGCCTATCTGTATGCCCAGCGTGGCCGCCTGTTCGACCCCCGCTGCGTGGATGCGCTGCTGCGGGGCCGCCAGCAACTGCTGGACATCTGCGCGCAGCACTCGACGGCCTCCACGCGACCGGGTGGATGAGATGCAGGACCTGTTCGCACGGCTGAAGCGCCGGCTGTCGCAGCGGCCCGACTCCGAGCACGGGCAGGTGATAGTGCGGATCGCGCTGATCTCGCTGATCCTGGTTTACGTACTGCTGTCCGGGGCCCGGATGCATCGCCTGGAGCAGTACCAGGGCGTGCTCGTGACCGTGCTGACCGGGCTGTCGATATCCCTGCTGCTGTTCGCCTGGTTGCTGTGGAAGCCGGGGCGCTCCGATGCGCGCAGGGTGGTCGGCATGGTCGCCGACTATGGGTTGATGACGGTCGGCATGGTGCAGATGGGCGAGCCTCTGGCCTGGGTCTATGCGGTGGTGATGTGGGTCACGGTGGGCAATGGCCTGCGCTTCGGCAACCGCTACCTGGGCGTGGCGATCGCCATGGCCCTGGTCAGCTTCGGTACCACCGTGCTGTTGACACCGTATTGGCGTGACAACCCCAGCCTGGCCGTGCCCCTGTGGCTGGGCCTGGTGGCGGTTCCGCTGTGCTGCTCCTCCCTGTTGCGACGACGGATGCGACATCCCCCCATGGACACTCCTGCCGTTGAATCCTCCCCGGCCCGGTCGCTGCTGGCCCGGGTGAAGCAACGGCTGTCCGGACGCGAGGACAGCGAGCACGCGCAGAACCTGATCCGCATCGTGATCACCGCGCTGTTCATCAGCTATCTCGGCTGGCGCTACCTGAGCGCGGGTGGCGAGACGCTGACCACGACGTGGCTGATCCTCGCCTTCGAGCTGGCCATCTCGGCGGGCCTGCTGGTGGCGATCCTGGTCGATCCCGGGGTGTCACACGTCCGCCGCGTGATCGGCATGCTGACCGACTACACGTGCATGGCCTGGATCATGGCCATTCAGGGTGAGCCGGCAGCTCCGCTGTACGCGGTGATGCTGTGGGTCACGATCGGCAACGGCATGCGCTACGGCAGCACCTACCTGCGGGTGGCAACCGCAATGGGGTGCCTGGCTTTCCTGTGTACCGTGATGCTGTCGCCCTACTGGCGCAGCCACGACTACCTCGGCTGGGGCCTGCTGCTGGGCCTGGGCGCGATTCCGCTGTACTTCGATTCGCTGCTGCATGCCTTGACCCGTGCGGTGGCCGAAGCGCGCCAGGCCAACGAAGCCAAGAGCCGTTTCCTGGCGAACATGAGCCACGAATTCCGTACGCCGCTCAACGGCCTGGCCGGCATGACCGAAGTGCTGGCCACCACGCGGCTGGATGAGGAGCAGCGCGAGTGCCTCAGCACCATCCAGGCGTCCACCCGCAGCCTGCTGGCGCTGGTGGAGGAGGTGCTGGACATCTCGGCGATCGAGGCGGGCAAGGTCCGGGTGGAATGGCATGAGTTCGCGCTGGCCGACGTGCTGCAGGCGATCAACCTGATCCTCACCCCGCAGACGCGTTCCAAGTCATTGGAGTATCGCGTCGACGTGGACGACAACGTTCCGCCACGGTTGTTCGGCGACGCCGGCCATCTGCAGCAGATTCTGCTGAATCTGATGGGCAACGCGGTGAAGTTCACCGACAGTGGCTTCGTCCATCTGCGTGTCAGCAGCCATGACGAGCGTGGCAGCGAGCGTGCCCGGCTGCGTTTCGAGATCCTCGACAGCGGCATCGGCGTACCCGTGGCCCTGCGCAGCCGCCTGTTCAACGCCTTCGAGCAGGCCGACGTCGGCCTGGCCCGCCGCCATGAAGGCACCGGACTGGGTACGGCGATCGCCAAGGGGCTGGTCGAATCGATGGGCGGGCAGGTCGGTTACCTGCCGAACACGCCGCGCGGCAGCGTGTTCTGGGTGGAAATCGCGCTGGACGTGGCGCCGACGCCGGACGTGCAGGGCGAGCTGCCGGAGGGCGGAAACGTCATTGCGTTCTCCAATCCATTCCTGCGCCATCGGGCCCGTGTACGCAGCCTGCGGGTGCTGGTTGCCGATGACCATGCCGCCAACCGCATGGTGCTGCAGCGGTTGCTCGAGAAGGCCGGCCACAAGGTCACATGCGTCAATGGTGGGGTCGAGGTGCTCGACGCTCTCGAGCAGGCCAATTACGACGCAGCCATCGTTGATCTGCACATGCCCGGCATGAGCGGCCTGGACCTGCTCAAGCAGCTGCGGGTGATGCAGGCCAGTGGCCTGCCGTATGTGCCGGTGATGGTGCTCAGCGCCGATGTCACCCCGGAATCCATCCTGCGCTGTGAGCAGGCAGGTGCACGTGCATTCCTGGCCAAGCCGGTCGTCGCGACGCGTCTGCTGGAGGTGTTGGCCGATGTGGCCGCCAACACGCGCACCGAGCCGGGCATCCAGTCGGTACCGGCCATGGAGGTCGGTGACGGCGTACTCGACACCGCCGTGCTGGACGAGCTGGCGTCACTGGGCATGGGCGATGGCTTCGAACGCAAGTTCATCGACCAGTGCCTGGTCGATGTGGACGCGAGCATGGCGCAGATGCAGGCCTGTGGCGAGCGGCTGGACTGGGAGGACTTCCGCGAACACGCCCACGCCCTGCGTGGCGTGGCGAGCAACCTGGGCCTGGTCCAGGTTGCTGCCGCCAGTGGCGAGATGATGCGCATGGCCGACTGGCAATTGAAGGCCGAGTGGACAATGCGCCTGTCCAGCCTGGTAGGTGCACTGCGCATCGGCAGGAAAGCGCTGGCGTCCCGCGTCGCAGGCATCCAGCAACGCGACGACGGGGAACGCACGCCCTCCTGACCGCGAGGTCTGTCAGCCCGCCTCGCCATTGCGGCGGGCCTGGGCGCGGACCAGCCGGTCCATGGTCCGCAGCGACTTCTCGCCCAACTGCATGGCGGTGTCGACCCAGATCTCGGTGATGCGCATCATTTCGTGCAGCGGCACCATGGTGGCGATCTCGTTCACTTCGCGCATGGCCGCCCAGGCGTGCGGAATGCGCCGGCTGTCCCGGATCACCTGTTCGACCGCCGCAACGCCTTCGCCCACCGGCACGACGACATCCACCAGGCCCATGTCCTTCAACTGCCGGGCGGTGAAGAGGTTGCCCTCCAGCATGATCTTCTCGGCCAGCCGCGGGCTGACCCGCTGGCACAGGAAGGAGTAGGCGCCCATGCCCGGGAACAGGTCGAACAGCACCTCCGGCAGTCCCATCAGCACGCCTTCTTCGGCGACGATGGTATGGCAGCTCAGCGCGGCCTCGAAGCCGCCGCCCAGTGCATTGCCCTGGACCAGCGCGATGCTGTGGGCGCGTGCGCCCAGCCCGGCGTGGAACGCATGCACGCCGCGCACGCAGCGCTGCGCATAGTCGAGCAGGCGGGCACGGTCGCCCTCGCGGATCAGCCGGCAGAACAGTTCGAGGTCACCGCCCAGGTTGAATACGTCACTATCGGAGGCCAGGACCACGTGAGGCGAGAGAACGTGGGCGGCACTGAGACGGTCTCCCAGTTCACGCTGATAGTCGACGATGTCGTCTACCAGGCGTGAGGCAAAGCACGGGCGGCCCGGCTGGTTGACCAGGTTGGCATGCATGTGGATCCAGTAGACATCCCGTTCGGTTTCCTCGGTGATGCGCAGGGTCGGGTGCTGCGACGGACGGGTGATGATGGGGCGTACTGCAGACATGGGTGTTCTCCGAGTGACCGTCCGGCCAACCGCAGAGCGGACGGAGAGATGGAATGTGAGGGAGTGGGCGGAACGTGCGGTGGCGAGTGATTCTATGCACCGCTCGTGAACCGCCTGCAAGCGGCCGCCGCCCGTGCTGGCCGCCAACGAAAAGGGCCCCGCCGTCGCCGGCGGGGCCCTGAGCTGCGTCGAACCGTGGAAACCCTTACTGTGCGGGCGTATCGCGCAGCTCGCGACGGAGGATCTTGCCGACATTGGTCTTCGGCAGTTCCTTGCGGAACTCCACGATGCGCGGGTGCTTGTAACCGGTCAGATTTGCCCGGGCATGCTCCTTGACCATTTCGGCGGTCAGGTTCGGATCCTTCTTCACGATCACCACCTTGACCACTTCGCCGGACTTCTCGTCCGGCACGCCGACCGCGGCCACTTCCAGCACGCCCGGCATCATCGCGATGACGTCTTCGACCTCGTTCGGATACACATTGAAGCCGGACACCAGGATCATGTCCTTCTTGCGGTCGACGATGTAGAAGAAACCCCGTTCATCCATCTTCGCCATGTCGCCGGTATGCAGCCAGCCGTCGCTGTCGATCGCCTGGGCGGTCTCTTCGGGGCGCTGCCAGTAGCCCTTCATCACCTGCGGGCCCTTGATGCACAGCTCGCCCACTTCACCCAGCGGCAGGATGTTGCCGTTGTCGTCCTTGATGCACGCATCGGTGGACGGGATCGGCAGGCCGATGGAGCCGTTGTACTCCGGCAGGGTAAGCGGGTTGATGCAGGCGGCCGGCGAGGTTTCGGTCAGGCCGTAGGCCTCGACCAACGTCACCCCGGTAACCTTCTTCCAGCGCTCGGCCACAGCGCGCTGCACCGCCATGCCGCCGCCCAGGGTGAACTTCACCGACGAGAAATCGATCTCATCGAAACCGGGCGTATTGAGCAGACCGTTGAACAGCGTGTTGACGCCGGTGATGGCGGTGAAGCGCGTGCCCTTGAGCTCCTTGACGAAGCCCTTCATGTCGCGCGGATTGGTGATCAGATGATTGCAGCCGCCGAACTTCATGAAGACCAGACCGTTCGCGGTCAACGCGAAGATGTGGTACAGCGGCAGCGCGGTGATGATCACTTCCTTGCCCGGCTCGATGCCGGAGGTCGACAGCCATGCCGAGGCCTGCTGCATGTTGGCGATCAGGTTGCGGTTGGTCAGCATCGCGCCCTTGGCCACGCCGGTGGTGCCGCCGGTGTACTGCAGGAACGCCACGTCGTCGTGGTCGATCTCGACCTCGGGCAGGGTGTGGCGGCTGCCGAGCTTGAGTGCCTGCTTGAAGCGGATGGCGCCCTTCACGTGATAGTTGGGCACCATCTTCTTGACGTACTTCAGTACGAAGTTGACGATCGCGCCCTTCGCGCCGAGCAGATCGCCCAGACCGGTGGTGACCACCTGCCTGACCGGCGTGTCGGCGATGACCTGCTGGACGGTGTCGCCGAAGTTGTCGACCACCACCAGCACCGAGGCGCCGGCGTCGACCAGCTGGTGCTTGAGTTCGCGTGCGGTATACAGCGGGTTGACGTTGACCACGGTCAGGCCCGCACGCAGCACGCCGAAGGTGGCGACCGGGTACTGCAGGCAGTTGGGCATCATCAGGGCGACGCGGTCGCCCTTCTTGAGCTTGAGCTCACCCAGCAGGTAGGCCGCGAACTGGTCAACCAGCGCATCGGTCTCGCCATAGGTGAGGACCTTGCCGAAACTGGAGTAGGCGGGGCGGTCGCGGTACTTGGCGACGGAGGCGTCGAAGACGGAGGCTACCGAATGGAATTCGTTGACGTCGATCTCGGCGGGAACGCCTTTCGGATAGCTCTGCAGCCAGGGACGATCCAGACTCATATTCCCCCTCCAGGAATCGTGATTGTTGGGTCCGACCCTGAGCGTACTGACAGCGGCCGGTCATTGCAGCATACCCCGCCGTAGGGGAAACGCGAAGAGGGCATCGCGCGACGGCCTGTGCGATCGCGTCAAATGCCGCCGGGCATGGCCCCGCGCCACCGAACTGGCAGCGCTGGGCCATGCCCGGCGGGTGTTTCAGGGTGCGTGCGGTGCTCAGCCCTGCCTGCGCACCGGCGCACCATTGGCCTTGTAGTAGGGCGCGGTGCTGCGGGGCAGCGGCGCACGGCCGCGGATCACGTCGGCGAGCTTTTCGGCGATCATGATGGTCGGCGCGTTGAGATTGCCGGTCACCACCTGCGGCATGATCGAGGCGTCGACGATGCGCAGGGCCTCCAGACCATGCACGCGGCCCTGGCCGTCCACCACCGCCATCGGATCATCGGCGTGGCCCATCTTGTTGGAGCAGGACGGGTGGTATGCCGTTTCAGCATGCTCACGGACGAACGCGTCGATCTGCGCATCGGTCTGCAGTGCACTGCCCGGCGAAATCTCGCGGCCGCTGTATGGAGCCAGTGCCGGCTGCGCGAAGATCTCGCGGGTGATGCGGATCGCCGCGCGGAACTCGCGCCAGTCCTGGTCGTGCGACATGTAGTTGAACAGGATGCTCGGATGCTCGCGCGGATCTTTGGAGCGGACATGGATGCGGCCCCGGCTGGGCGAGCGCATCGAGCCGACATGCATCTGGAAGCTGTGTGCCTTGATCGGATTGGACCCGTTGTAGTTGATGGCCACCGGCAGGAAGTGATACTGCAGGTTGGGCCAGTCGAACTCGGCATCGCTGCGGATGAAGCCGCCGGCTTCGAACTGGTTGCTGGCGCCGATACCGGTGCCCAGGAACAGCCATTCAGCGCCGATTGCCGGCTGGTTGTACAGCTTCAGCGCCGGCGCCAACGAGACCGGCTTCTTGCATTCGTACTGGAGATACATCTCCAGGTGATCCTGCAGATTGGCGCCGACGCCCGGCAGGTGATGCACCAGCTCGATGTCGAGGCTGCGCAGCAGATCGGCCGGGCCCACGCCGGAGCGCTGCAGGATCTGTGGCGAGGCGATGGCGCCGCCGCACAACAGCACCTCGCGGCGGGCAGTGGCACGCTGCGGCTGGTCGTTGCGCAGCCACTGCACGCCCACCGCGCGCTTGCCGGAGAACAGGATGCGGTCGGTCAGCGCGTGGGTGACGATGGTCAGGTTCGGGCGCGGCCTGGCCAGATCCAGATAGCCGCGGGCGGTGCTGGAGCGGCGGCCCTTCGGCGTGACCGTGCGGTCCATCGGGCCGAAGCCTTCCTGCTGGTAGCCGTTGAGGTCATCGGTGCGCGGATAGCCTGCCTGCACGCCGGCTTCAACCATGGCTGCGAACAGTTCGTTGTTGCCGGCCTTGGGGGTGGTCACCCGCAGCGGGCCATCGCCCCCGTGGTAATCGTTGGGGCCGATGTCGCGGGTCTCGGCCTTGCGGAAGTAGGGCAGGCAGTCCAGATAGGTCCAGTCGTCCAGGCCGGGCATGCTCGCCCAGTTGTCGTAGTCCATCGCGTTGCCGCGGATGTAGCACATGCCGTTGATCAGCGACGAACCGCCCAGGCCTTTGCCACGGCCGCAGTCCATGCGGCGGTTGTTCATGAAGGGCTCTGGATCGGTCTTGTAGGCCCAGTTGTAGCGCTTGCCCTGCAGCGGAAACGCCAGCGCCGCCGGCATCTGGGTGCGGAAGTCGAGCCGGTAGTCCGGGCCACCCGCTTCCAGCAGCAGTACGCTCACATCGGCATCTTCGGTCAGGCGGGTGGCCAGCACGTTGCCGGCCGAACCGGCGCCGATGATGATGTAGTCGTACTCGTTATGGGTGCTCATGGTTGTTCTCCTTCAGGCCGGGACACGCTGCAAACAGGCGTCCCGGCGGAATGTCGGATCGGCGCGGTGGCCGGACGAGGGGCGCGGCTCAGAACACGCTGGCGTAGTCGCCCAGTTCGACCTGCACCGACTTGATGCGGGTGTAGTGGCCCAGGGTCGAGAGGCCGTTCTCGCGGCCGACACCGGACTCCTTGTAGCCACCCACCGGCATTTCGGCTGGCGATTCGCCCCAGGTGTTGATCCAGCAGATGCCGGCTTCCAGGCGATGGATGATGCGGTGGGCGCGGCTGATGTCCTTGCTGACCACGCCGGCGGCGAGGCCGAAGGTGGTGTCGTTGGCGCGGCGGACCACTTCATCTTCGCTGTCATAGGCAAGGATGCTCATGACCGGCCCGAAGATCTCTTCCTTGACGATGGTCATGTCGTCGCGGCAGTCGGAGAACACGGTCGGCAGCACATAGGCGCCCTGGGCCAGCGTGCCGTCGGTGGCACGGCCGCCGCCGATCAGCAGGCGCGCGCCTTCGGTCTTGCCGCTTTCGATGTAGCGCAGCACGTTCTCCATGTGCGGGAAGCTGGTCAGCGGGCCGAAGTTGGTGCCCGCAGCCATCGGATCGCCGATGCGGATGCGCTTGACGCGCTCGACCACGGCGGCCTCGAACGCGGCCAGCATGCCGCGCGGCACAAACACGCGGGTGCCATTGGTGCACACCTGGCCGGAGCTGAAGAAATTGGCCATCACCGCGATGTCGGCGGCGCGGTCGAGATCGGCGTCATCGCAGATCACCAGCGGCGATTTGCCGCCCAGTTCCATGGTCACTTCCTTCAGCGAGGAGGAGGCGGCTGCAGCCATCACCTTCTTGCCGGTGGCCACGCCGCCGGTGAAGGAGATCTTCTCGATCACCGGATGTTCGGTGAGCCAGTTGCCGATTTCGCGACCGGGGCCCTGCACGACATTGAACACGCCGGCCGGCACGCCGGCTTCGGTGTAGATCTCGGCAAGCCGGATGGCGGTCAGCGGCGTGACCTCGGACGGCTTGAACACCATTGCATTGCCGGCGGCCAGCGCCGGCGCCGACTTCCACAGGGCGATCTGGATCGGGTAGTTCCAGGCACCGATGCCGGCGACCACGCCCAGCGGTTCACGGCGGGTGTAGAAGAAGCTGGATTCGCGCAGCGGCAGCTGGATGCCTTCGATGGCGGTCGCCAGGCCGGCGTAATACTCCAGCACATCGGCGCCGGTGACGATGTCCACCGTGGTGGTTTCCGCCAGCGCCTTGCCGGTATCGAGCGTTTCCAGGCGGGCCAGTTCGTCATTGCGCTCGCGCAGGATCTCCACGGCGCGGCGCAGGATGCGCGAACGTTCCATGGCGGTCATTGCCGCCCATGCCTTCTGGCCTTCGGTGGCGCTTTCGACGGCGCGTTCGACGTCGGCCTGGCTGGCGACCTGCACCTCGGCGATGACCTCACCGGTGGCGGGGTTGACCGTGGCGAAGGTCTTGCCGCTGGTGGCATCGACCCGGCGGCCATGGATGTAGAGCTGTTGGACGGGCAGGGTGGTCATGGGGCGTACTCCTCGAAAGGGGGCGGGAAGCTGAAAGCGCTTATAGCGCGTCGGCCTGCAACTGGAAGTCGATGTAGCCGTAGGCGATGCGTCGGGCCTTGTCAGCATCGAAGGCGCCGCCGACCAGGCTGCCGCGCAGCCAGAGGCCATCGATCATCGCGGCCAGGCCGCGGGCGGCGAGGCGTGCCTGTGGGCGTGGCAGCACGCGGTTGAACTGGTGGCACAGGTTGGAGAACAGGCGCTGGTCGTTGGCATGCTGCAGGCGCGCCAGTTCCGGCTGGTGCATGCTCGCGGCCCAGAAGGTGAGCCAGACACGCATCGCGGTGCCATTGATCTGGCTGTCATCGAAGTTGCCATCGACGATGGCGCGTAGCTGGTCGCGGGGATCGTCGCCGACCCCGGCCCGGCAGCGGGCGACCGCGTCCCGCAGTTCGCGCAGGATCTGCCGCATCGCAGCGTTGAGCAGGCCGTCCTTGTCGCCGAAGTAATGGGCGACGATGCCGCTGGACAGCCCGGCCTTCCTGGCGATGGTGGCGACGGTGGCATCGGCCATGCCCATCTCGTCGATGGTCTGGAAAGTGGCCCGGATCAACTGTTCGCGACGGACCGGCTCCACGCCCTTCTTCGGCATTGTCTCTCCACGGATTGCGACCCGAGGCGTCGGGTTGGCCATCATTATGCTTTTTATTGATTGAACGTTCAATCAATAAACCCTAGGATGCGCTCGCGCCCCACGCCATGGGCCCGGTTTCCCGGTCCGGCCCCGCCCATGTGCTCCTTCGGACTGATGAGACGATCCCATGTCTTCCCAGGCTCACCCCAAGCGCTCGCCCCTGCGCTTGAACCGCTTTGTCTTCCTCAGCTCCTCGGTGTCGATCGGCATTCTCGGGCTGCTCACCGTCCTCTATCCCGATGCCAGCGAGCACTGGCTGCAATGGGCGCAGGCCGAGATCTCGGCTGCGTTCGGCGCGTGGTACATGCTGCTGGTCGTGCTGTGCCTGGGATTCGTACTGTGGCTGGCGTTCTCGCCCTATGGCCGTATCCGCCTGGGCCACAACGAGGAATCGCCCGCCTTCGGCTACGTCGCGTGGGTGTCGATGCTGTTCTCGGCGGGTATCGGTATCGCACTGCTGTACTACGGCGCCTATGAGCCGCTGGACCATTTCCTCAATCCGCCGGGCCAGCCGGGCGGCACGGTGGCGGCCGGGCGCGAGGCGATGGTGCTGACCTTCCTGCACTGGGGCCTGCATGGCTGGGCGCTGTACGCGCTGGTCGGGGTGGCGCTGGGCTATTTCGCCTATCGCCGCAACCTGCCGCTGGCATTGCGCTCGGCGCTGTATCCGATCTTCGGTGAGCGCATCCATGGCCGCATCGGCGACATGGTCGATGGCTTCGGCATTCTCGCCACGCTGATCTCCATGGTCACCAATCTCGGCATCGGTGCGCTGGTGGTGCAGTCCGGCCTGGTCTATCTGTTCCACATCCCGGACACACCGCAGGTGCTGGTCGCGATCGTGCTGGTGATGATGGTGGTGGCCACCATCGGCGTGGTGGCGGGGGTCGAGAAGGGCATCGCCTGGCTGTCCAACCTCAACGTGCGCCTGTTGTGCGCGCTGTTGCTGTTCGTGCTGGTTACCGGCCCGACCCTGCATCTGTTCGATGGCCTGGTGCAGAACACGGGCGACTATCTCGGCGCATTCGTGCGCAAGAGCTTCGACATGTATCTCAACGATCCGCAGGGCCGCGCCTGGATGGGTTCCTGGACGCTGTTCTACTGGGCGTGGTGGATCGCCTGGGCGCCGTTCGTGGGCCTGTTCGTGGCACGCATCTCGCGCGGCCGCACCATCCGCGAGGTAGTGATGGGCGTGCTGTTGATACCGCTCGGCTTCACGCTGGCGTGGCTGTCGATCTTCGGCAACACCGCCATCGACCTGGTGCTCAACCATGGCCAGGCGGTGCTGGGGCAGGTGGCGCAGCACGATGCAGCGATGACCCTGTTCAAGCTGCTGGAGTACCTGCCCGGCGCACCATATGTAGCCGGTGCCGCAGTGGTGATCGGTTTCGTACTGTTCCTGACCCCGGTCGATTCGGGCACGCTGATGATCGCCAACCTGTGCACCCGCCGTGTCGACGACGGGGTGGAGGATGGTCACGATGCGCCGATCTGGCTGCGCGTGTTCTGGGCGGTGGGCATCACCGTGGCCAGCATCGGCCTGCTGCTGGCGGGCAACTTCAGCGCGATGCAGACGGCCGTGGTCCTGTGCGGTCTACCGTTCTCGTTCACCCTGGCGTTCTACATGCTGGGCCTGCTGCGCGCATTGCGCACCGATCCGGACGCGCCGCGGCGCTGAGCGCACTGCCGGCCCTTGGCATTACAGGCGCAGGGCGGCTTCCAGCAGAGCTGTCGCCCATGGGGGCGTGCGCTGCAGCTGCTGCAGGTCATCGGCGGCCGGCCATTGCAGGTGGCCGTCCTCCATCTGCAGCAGCAGCTGTGGATCGGGCACGGCCTCGCCCGGCGCGGCGTCGGCGCTGTTGTCGTAGACCTGCAGCTGCGCCAGCACCGGCATCAGCCCGATCAGGTTCTGCTGCGCCAGCGGCCAGCGGCGGCGGATGTCGACTTCGGAAATGGGGTGGCCACCGGCCTGCACCCGTGCGCGTACCCGGGCGATGTGCTGCTCCGGGCTGGACAGTCCACAGAACCACATCAGCACGTCATGGGTGCGGCTGGCCTCACGCAGCAGGGCGGTGATCGAGTTGCCCCCCAGCGTGGTCTCGAAGGCATGGTTGCGGGCGTGATCCAGGGCGTCGCGGATACGGTTGACACCCTCCTGCCAGGCTTCGGCATTGGCCTCCATGGCGTCCAGGCCGGCCCGCTCGCGCAGCCCGCGGGCGAACGTATCGGGGTTGAACCATTCCAGGCCGGCTTCGCGCAGCACGTGGCCACCCACCGAACTCTTGCCGGCGCCATTGACGCCGGCAAGCACATACAGGAACGGGCGTGGCATCAGTGGCCCGTGCCCGCCTTGACCTGGCCCTTCAGGCGGGCAGGGCGACGCAGCAGCGCGCGTGCAGCATCACCGGCCTGGGCGTGCTGCAGCACCGCCAGGCGCTGGTCGAAGCCGGCACGCAGATCCGCCAGGGCCGGGTCCTGCCCACGCAGTTCCTCCAGCGAGCTTTCCAGCGCTTCGACCTTGGCCTGCAGCGCACGGTACTGCTCGATGGAAACGATCACCGCCTGCGGTTCGTTGTGATTGGTGACCACCACCATGTGCTGGTCGCGCACTTCCTGCATGACCTTGCGCCAATGTTCCTTCACCGACGAGGCGGTGGTGTGGGTCAGCTCGTTGATCGGGTCGAAGCGGACGGGGGCGTGCAGCATGGCGGTGCTCCAGGGGACCTGTGCGATCACCTTACGCCTGTTTCATGCAAATTGCATGAATGGTGAAAAATATCAAAAATATGATTCATGGGCGATTCGGCCCCGGCGGTAACGCCGGGGCCGGGCTTCCGCCTGCCGGATGCCGCGCGCCGGGTCAGCGGGCAGCCAGCTGACGCAGCACGTACTGCAGCAGGCCGCCGTGGTGGGCGAGGAGGCGCGGTTGCGAACCACCGGTTCGCGCGCCTCCGCAGCGCCCCGGCGGTAACGCCGGGGCCGGGCTTCCGCCCGCCGGATGCCGCCCGCCGGGTCAGCGGGCAGCCAGCTGACGCAGCACGTACTGCAGCAGGCCGCCGTGGTGGGCGAGGAGGCGCGGTTGCGAACCACCGGTTCGCGCGCCTCCGCAGCGCCCCGGCGGTGACGCCGGGGCCGGGCTTCCGCCCGCCGGATGCCGCGCGCCGGGTCAGCGGGCAGCCAGCTGACGCAGCACGTACTGCAACAGGCCGCCGTGGCGGAAGTATTCCACTTCCTTCGGTGTCAGCAGCATCACCGACACCTCGAAGCGCTTCTGCGTGCCATCGGCCCGGGTCGCGGTGACCGCGGCGCGCTTGCTGGCACCGTCCTCCAGGCCGGTGATGTCGATGACTTCCGAGCCATCCAGCCCCAGCGACTGCGCGTTCTCACCATTGCGGAACTGCAGCGGCAGCACGCCCATGCCGACCAGGTTGGAGCGGTGGATGCGCTCGAAGCTCTCGGCGATGACCGCCTTCACGCCCAGCAGCAGGGTGCCCTTGGCGGCCCAGTCGCGCGACGAACCGGTGCCGTACTCCTTCCCGGCCAGCACGACCAGCGGCACCTTGTCGGCCTTGTACTTCATCGCCGCGTCGTAGATCGCCAGCTTCTCCGGCTGACCACCGCCGGCCGGGTAGTACAGGGTGTTGCCACCCTCCTCGCCGCCGAACATCAGGTTCTTGATGCGGATGTTGGCGAAGGTGCCGCGGACCATCACGTCATCATTGCCGCGGCGGCTGCCGTAGCTGTTGAAGTCGGCGGGCTGCACGCCCCGGGCCTGCAGGTAACGCCCCGCGGGCGAATCCTTCTTGATGTTGCCGGCCGGCGAGATATGGTCGGTGGTGATCGAGTCGCCGAACAGACCCATCACACGCGCGCCATGCACGTCGTCGATGCTGCCGGTCTGCATGGTCATGCCATCGAAGTACGGTGGGTTCTTGATGTAGGTGGAGTCATCGCTCCACTCGTACAGATTGCCGTCCGGCGAGGCGATGGTGTTCCAGCGCGTATCGCCCTTGAACACGTCGGCGTAGTTCTGCTTGAACATCTCCGGGCCGATGGTGGCGGCGATGACATCGCCGATTTCCTTGTTGCTCGGCCAGATGTCGCGCAGGTAGACCGGCTGGCCGTCGCTGCCGGTGCCCAGCGGCTGGGTGGTCAGATCGATGTCGGTGGTGCCGGCGATGGCGTAGGCGACCACCAGTGGCGGGCTGGCCAGGTAGTTCATCTTCACTTCGGGATGCACGCGGCCTTCGAAATTACGGTTGCCCGACAGCACGGAGGTCACCACCAGGTCACCGGCGGCGATGCCGGCACTGACCTCGGTCGGCAGCGGGCCGGAGTTGCCGATGCAGGTGGTGCAGCCGTAGCCGACCACGTAGAAGCCGATCTTCTCCAGCTCCTTCAGCACCCCGGCCTTTTCCAGATAGTCGGTGACCACGCGCGAGCCTGGGCCCAGCGAAGTCTTCACCCAGGGCTTGCGATCCAGGCCCTTGGCCGCCGCGTTGCGCGCCAGCAGGCCGGCACCGATCATCACCGCCGGGTTGGACGTGTTGGTACAGGAGGTGATCGCGGCGATGACCACCGCGCCATCCTTCAGGCGGACCTTCCGGCCTTCGATCTCGATGTCGGCGAAGCCCTTGGCCAGCTGTTCGTTGCCGACCGCTGTGCCGCCGCCCTCGTTGAGGAAGGAGGCCACATCGTCGCTGCGCTTGTCACGGTTGCTGGTCAGGCCGACCAGGGCTTCGCGGTAGTTCTTCTGCACGTCTTCCAGCAGCACGCGGTCCTGCGGGCGCTTCGGTCCGGCCAGTGACGGCTTCACCGTGCCCATGTCCAGCTCCAGCGTGGTGCTGTACTGGGCATGGGGGCTGTCCGGTTCATGCCACAGGCCCTGCGCCTTGGCGTAGGCCTCGACCAGTTCGATCTGTTCTTCGCTGCGACCGGACAGGCGCAGGTAGTTCAGTGATTCGGCGTCGATCGGGAAGATGCCGCAGGTGGCGCCGTATTCCGGTGCCATGTTGCCGATCGTGGCGCGGTCGGCCAGTGGCAGGTGCTGCAGGCCATCGCCATAGAATTCGACGAACTTGCCGACCACGCCCAGCTTGCGCAGCATCTGGGTGACGGTCAGCACCAGGTCGGTGGCGGTGGCGCCCTCAGGCAGCCGGCCGGTGAGCTTGAAGCCGACCACCTGCGGGATCAGCATCGACGACGGCTGGCCCAGCATGGCCGCTTCGGCTTCGATGCCGCCCACGCCCCAGCCAAGCACGCCGATGCCGTTGATCATCGTGGTGTGGCTGTCGGTACCGAACACGGTGTCCGGGTAGGCCACAGCCCTGCCATCCTTGTCCGCGGTCATCACCACGCGGGCCAGGTTCTCCAGGTTCACCTGGTGGACGATGCCGGTGTTGGGCGGCACCACCTTGAAGTTGTCGAACGCCTTCTGGCCCCAGCGCAGGAACCCGTAGCGTTCCTGGTTGCGCTGGAATTCGATCTTGCCATTGAGATCGAGCGCGTCCGGCTTGCCGAACACATCGACCTGTACCGAATGGTCGATCACCAGTTCCGAAGGGATCTGCGGGTTGATCTGTTCCGGCTTGCCGCCCAGCTTGACCACCGCATCGCGCATGGCGGCCAGATCGACGACACACGGTACGCCGGTGAAGTCCTGCAGGACCACGCGCGCGGGCATGAAGGCGATTTCGGTGTCCGGCTCGGCCGCCGGGCTCCAGCGGGCAACGGCCTCGATGTGCTCCTTGCCGACGGTGACGCCGCCGTCTTCGTGCCGGAGCAGATTCTCCAGCAGGATCTTCATCGAGTAGGGAAGGTGGGAGATGTCGAAGCGCTGGCCCAGTGTGGGCAGGCTGAAGTAGTCGTAGGTCTTGCCGCCGACGTCCAGCTGGCTGCGGGTGGAGAACGAATCGCTCATGCGGGATGACTCCTTCTTGCGGATGGCTTGCAGTGGCCCGTGCATGGACGGACCTGCTTGCGTATGCCGGGGCTCTCCGCCACCGGATCCCCGCCAGTATGGCGGAGCCGGCGCGGCCGGGAACGTCCTCGGCGCAGGACGCAAGGTTACATGGCTGTATGTAGTGCCGATGTCACGGCTTGCCCCGCCACTGGCTCATCAGCATCTGCAGGAAGCGTTCGGCCGTGGGCGAGAGCAGGGCACCACGGCGGCGCACGATGCCGATGGTGCGCGAGACCACCGGATTGCCGATCGGCCGGGTCACCAGGATGGGATGGTCGCCGTCCGGGGTCGCCATCTTCGGCAGCACCGACACGCCGATCCCGGCCTCGACCATGCCCAGGGAGGTGGACAGGTGGGTCACTTCGTAATGCCAGCTCAGCTTCAGGTTCTCACGGGCGAGGGCGCCATCGAGCAGGGTCCGGTTGCCACTGGTGCGATGCACGGTGATCAGCTGGTGCTGGGCAAGATCGGCCCATTCCACGCGGCGCTTGCGAGCCAGCGGATGATCGCGGCGGCAGGCCAGCACGAACGGGTCCTCGGCCAGTACATCGAAATCCAGGTTGGGATCGTTGGCACCCATGAAATTGATGCCGAACTCCACTTCGCCGCGTTCCACTGCCTGCAACCCCTCGGTGGCGGGAATGTCGAGGATGCGGAAGCGGACGTGCGGATGCGCATCGTGGAAGCGTGCCATGACACTGGGCAGGAAGTAGAACGCCGCGGTGGGCAGGCAGGCGATGGTGACCGTGGCGCCGCGCGTGTCGTCGTGCCCGCGCAGCGAGAACAGCGAACCATCGAATTCCTCCAGCATGCGCCGTACCAGCGGCAGCAGGTTCTCGCCGACCGCGGTGGTGCTGACGCTGCGGGTGGTGCGTTCGAGCAGCGGTGAGCCGACGGCCTGCTCCAGCTTCTGGATCCGGCGGCTGAGCGCGGGCTGCGAGACGTGCAGGGTTTCAGCGGCGCGATGGAAGCTGCGCGTCTCGGCGACGAGCAGGAACGCGCGCAGATCGAGGATTTCGCAATTGATGCTCATACGGTATCAATCATCCAAAAATCAGCAATTCACAGATCAATCCGGCTCATGCCAGTATCGAATCACAGAGGGGTCATTCATCCCCTATACGCATCAATCTAGCACACGTATGTCGAACGATCTGCTCAGTATCCCCTGCGTCCTCATGCGTGGCGGCACGTCCAAGGGGCCGTTCTTCCTGGCCTCGGACCTGCCGGCCGACGCCGGCCTGCGTGACCAGCTGCTGCTGGAGGTGATGGGCTCGGGCCATCCGCTGCAGATCGATGGCATCGGCGGTGGCAATGCGCTGACCAGCAAGGTGGCGATCGTCAGCCCCGCCAGCCGCGCCGATGCCGATGTCGACTATCTGTTCGCGCAGGTCCGGGTCGAGCAGCGGGTGGTGGATACCACCCCCAACTGCGGCAACATGCTGGCGGCGGTCGGTCCCTTCGCGATCGAACGCGGACTCGTTCCTGCGCGCCACCCGCGCACCGAAGTGCGCATCCACAACGTCAACACCGGCAAGCTGATCGTGGCCACGGTGGAAACCCCGAACGGCCAGGTGGCCTACCGGGGCGACACGCGTATCGCGGGCGCGCCTGGCGCTGCCGCGCCGGTCCGCCTGGCCTTCCTCGATGCGGCCGGTGCACGTACCGGCCGGCTGCTGCCCAGTGGGCGGCCGCAGGATATGATCGACGGCATCGCCGTCAGCCTGGTGGATTGCGCGATGCCGATGATGATGGTGCGCGCGGCCGATATGGGTGTCCGCGGTGATGCCTCGCCGGCGGAACTGAACGCGGATCATGCGCTGCTGGCGCGGTTGGAAGCGATGCGCATCGAGGCGGGTACGCGCATGGGCATCGCAGACGCGGGCAGCAAGGTGATTCCCAAGCCAGTGCTGCTTTCCGCACCGCAGCAGGGCGGCGACCTGCAGGTGCGCTACTTCATGCCCCACCAATGCCACACCGCGCTTGCCATCACCGGCGCGGTCGGTCTGGCCACCGCCGCAGTCACGCCCGGCACCCTGGCCAACACTTTCGTCGGATGCCTGCCGATGCCGGGCAGCATTACCCTCGAACATCCGAGCGGCCTGCTGGAAGTGGGCCTGAGCCGCAGCTCGGACGATGCGCCGGTCGTTGCCAGCGTGGTCCGTACCGCGCGCCGCCTGTTCGAAGGGCGCGTGTTCGCGACTTCGCCTGCCACTGCCGAAACCCATTCCACCGAAGCCCGCCAATGGACCTCAGCGGCATGACCTGAAACCGGTCGGGGCCGCGCAGATGCGCGTGGCCAGGCCACTACAACGCAGATGCTTCACTCCTGGGAGGGATGATGTACAAGCAGTTCTTCATGGCCGCGCTGTGCGCGGCGAGCCTGGCCGTGTCCGGTTGCGGCAAAGACGATGCCAGCGGGGCCTCGGCGCCCGGCGGCGACAATGCGCCGGTGCGGATCAGCGTCGGTTCCTACAACCTCAACAACCTGCCGTTCTTCATCGCCGACGCCAAGGGCTACTTCAAGGACGTCGGCCTGCAGGTGAAGACCGAGAACTTCGCGCAGGGCGGCTCCAAGGTGCTGCAGGCCCTGGTCGCCAATTCGACCGACGTGGCGGTCGGCTTCTACGACCACACCATCCAGATGCAGGCCAAGCACAAGGACGTGGTCGGCTTCGTGCTGCTGTCACGCAATTCGGGCCTGGTGATGGCTGGCCGCGAGGATGCCAGCTTCGATCCGGCGCGCCCGCAGACCATCAAGGGCCAGAAGATCGGCATTACCGCCCCGGGTTCGTCATCGGACTTCTTCGTGCGCCACTTCCTGGCCCAGCACGACATCCCGGTGGACAGCATCTCGCTGATCGGCGTGGGTTCTGGTGCGGCGGCGGTGGCGGCGCTCGAGCAGGGCAAGATCGACCTGCTGGTCAACTACGATCCGGCCGCGACCCTGATCACCGAGCGCAAGGTCGGCAGGATCATCATCGATGCGCGCAGCGACGAGGGGGCACGCCAGGTGTACGGCGGTCTCTATCCCACCTCGGTGATGTACGCCAACCGCAGCTTCCTGGAAGCACGTCCCGAAGCAGCCGAGAAGATCGCCCGCGCCGAGCAGATGGCATTGAAGTTCATCGCCGACAACAGTGCCGAGGACATCGTCGCTGCGCTGCCGGACAGCTACGTCTCCGGCGACCGCGCCACCTACGCGCGCGCCGTGGAGAACGCCCGCGCCATCTTCACCACCGATGGCCACTTCACGCCCGCGGACCTGGAAACGCCGTTGAAGGTGCTGCGCGAGTTCAACAAGGACGTGGCCAACGCGGACATCGACCTGTCCCGGACCTACACCAATGCCTTCGTCGAGCGCGCCAGCGCCGCGACGCAGGCAACCCAACCGTAAGCGGAGATAACCCATGGCCCTCAATGCCACCGTGCGCCAGTTCAATGGCGCACCGCAGCTGGAGCCCGCACAGACCATGGTCGCCATCAACAAGGTGACCATGTCCTTCGGTGACTTCACCGCCGTGCGCGATGTCGATATCCAGGTCGGTGATGGCGAGTTCCTCGCCATCGTCGGTCCCACCGGGTGCGGCAAGAGCACCATCCTCAATTCCGTGGCGGGCCTGCTCAAGCCCAGCGCCGGTGACGTGAGCATCGACGGACGCGCCGTCAATGGCGTGCAGGCGTCCGTCGGCTACCTGTTCCAGCAGGACGCGCTGCTGCCGTGGAAGACCGCCTTCCAGAACGTGGAACTGGGCCTGAAGTTCCGCGGCGTCGATGAAGCCGAGCGCCGGCAGAAGGTCACCACCTGGTTGGCCAAGGTCGGCTTGACCGGCTTCGAGCACCGCTATCCGCACCAGCTCTCCGGCGGCCAGCGCAAGCGCGTGCAGATGGCACAGGCACTGATCGTGGAGCCCAAGGTGATCCTGATGGACGAGCCGTTCTCGGCATTGGACATCCACACCCGCCACCTGATGCAGAACGAACTGCTGCGCCTGTGGCAGGAAGACCGTCGCTCGGTGATCCTGATCACCCACGACCTGGAAGAGGCCATCGCGCTGGGCGACCGCGTGGTGGTGCTGTCCTCGGGTCCGTCAAGCCGCGTGGTGCGCAGCTTCGATGTGGACCTGGAACGCCCCCGCAACGTTGCCGAGATCAAGCTCGACGAACGTTTTACCGACCTGTACCGCGACATCTGGGCCTGCCTGCGCGGCGAAGTGGAGAAGAGCTATGCACGCCAGGACTGACCGTTTCATCCAGATCGCACTGGTCATCGCCGTGTTCGGTGGCTGGGAGGGCGGCATCGCGCTGGGCTGGATCGACCCGTTCTTCTTCCCCGCGCCCACGGCCATCGCCCAGCAGGCGTGGAACTGGTTGTCGGATACCTCGTTCTACCAGCACGTGTACATCACCCTGACTGAAACCGCGCTGGGCTACCTCATCGGTACCGGGCTGGGCGTTGCGGGCGGTGTGTGGCTGGGCCTGAGCCGGCGCTCGGCGCGCATCCTCGATCCCTTCATCAAGGGCTTCAATGCCATCCCGCGCGTGGTGCTGGCGCCGATCTTCGTGCTGTGGCTGGGCCTGGGTCTGTGGTCGAAGGTGGCACTGGCGGTGACGCTGGTGTTCTTCACCACGTTCTTCAATGCCATGCAGGGCGTGCGCGAAGTGAACCCGGTGGTGCTGGCCAATGCCCGCATTCTCGGTGCCAGCCGCAGTGACCTGCTGCGTCACGTGTACTTCCCGGCGGCGGCGAGCTGGATCCTGTCCTCGCTGCGCACCTCGGTGGGCTTTGCCGTGGTCGGCGCGATCATCGGCGAATATCTGGGTGCCTCGGCGGGCCTGGGTTACCTGATCGCGCAGGCAGAAGGCAACTTCAATGCCGTGGGCGTGTTCGCCGGCATCATCATTCTGGCCGCCTTCGTGCTGGTCATCGATGCACTGCTCGACGTGGTCGAGAACAAGCTCATCACCTGGCGTCCAAACGCCCAGGCCCAGGCCACCAGCTGAGCCTGCCTGGCGCGCCGCTGGAATGATCCGGCGGCGCGCCCTTCCGTAATTCCCCCGCATCATCGCAACGGGCCAGCGCCAGGCCAGGGGGCCGGCTGGCTGGAGAGAACACCATGCATAGCCATCCCGTGCTGCCGCGCGCAGCGCTGACGGTCGCCCTTGGCCTGCTGCTGGCCAGCGGCCATGCCGGAGCACAGTCCGCCACGGCCCCGCCGGCCCCGCTGAGCCAGGCCGAACTCGCCGCGCTGGTGCAGCAGCAGGCGCAGCAGATCCAGCAACTGCAGTCGCGACTGGATGCGCTGGAAGGCGTCGGTACGACCGCCGGCAACGCGGCGGCTGCCCCTCCTGCGCCTGCCCTGGAAACCCGTGTTGCGGCGCTGGAAACCCAGCAGTCCAAGGCGCCGAAGGTGTCGTGGTCGAAGGGCGCGCCGGAATTCAGCAGCGCTGACGGCAACGTGATCTTCCGCCCGCGCGGTCGTCTGTTCGTGGACGGCTCCAGCACCGACGGCTCGTCCAGCAGCGACCGCAACATCTCCGGCACCGAGATCCGTTCGGTGCGCCTGGGCGCGGAGGGCCGCTACGGCACGCTCGGCTGGGTGGTGGAGGGCGACTTCGCTGACAACGAGGTGGCGTGGAAGTCGGTGTATGCCACTGTGGACCACAGGCTGTTCGGCCTGCCTGCCGACCTCACCGTGGGCAACCGGCTCAACGACCGCGGCATCGATGGCTCCAGCAGCACCGCCAACACGCCGTTCCCGGACCGCAACGTGGTGGGCACGCTGATGCTGCCGCAGCGGGGCCTGTTCGGCGTCGGCCTCACCGAGCGCGTGTACGGCAAGGGCTGGCACGCCAGCCTGTCGGTGGCCGGCAACGACCTCAACAATGCCGGCGACAACAACGACAGCCAGACCTGGGCCACCCGCGTCCACTGGAACCCGATCGACAGCAAGGCCGCGACCGTGCATCTGGGGGCGTGGGCGTTCCACGAAGAGATCGCCGCAGGCTCCTCGGGCGTGCTGCGCAGCTCCGCCATTGCCGGCCACTTCAACGACCTGGTCAAGATCACACCGGGCACGCTGGTCGGCACCGATCGCAGCACCGCCTACGGTGTGGAAGCGGCGGGCTTCTTTGGCCAGGGCTGGGCCACGGGCGAGTGGGGCACGCGCAACCTGCGCGGCGCCGATGCCAGTGGCCGTTACGACCTCGATCACCAGGCCTGGGCGGTTTCCGCCGGCTGGTTCCTTGGCGGGGCCAGCCCGGCGTACTCGGGCAAGACCGGCACCTGGGGCCGGGTCAAGGTGGCCGATCCGGTCACCCGTGGCGGGCGGGGCGCATGGGAGCTGCGTGCGCGCTACGAAGACGTGGACTACTCGGAACTGCCGACCGGCGGCACCGGACATGCGTGGACGGTGGGTGCCAACTGGTATCTCAACGACTACAGCCGGGTGATGCTCGACGTGATCCGCTGGCAGACCGACAACCCCACCGGTGCGGTGCGCGGCAAGGACGAGGGCACGACGGTCAATACCCGGCTGCAGGTTGCGTTCTGAGTGAAGGCATCAAGCTGAACGGACAATGCCGGCCACGTGCCGGCATTGCCGTAAGGGGGGGGGGCGGCTGGCGGTATGACGCCTTGAGTATGTATAATTCGTACATACCGAAGAGGGCCTACCCATGGAAGCCACTGTCGCCGAACGCGGTCAGATCACCCTGCCCAAGGCTGTGCGTGACGCCCTGGGCCTGACCAAGGGCACCCAGCTCAAGGTCGAACTGGACGGCAGCCGCATCATTCTGCGCAAGAGTGTTGACGACGCGATTTCACGGGCGCGCGGCAAGTTCGCGCTGGACGGCTTTGATTCCGCCGACGCCGCCGTACGCGCGGTGCGCGACGAGGACTAAGCCGTGATGATCGCCGTCGATTCCCCTGTGCTGGTCGAACTGCTGAGCAATGGCCCGCAGGCCGACGCCGTCGAGGCCTGCCTGCGGCAGAGCCTGGTCGGCGGCAAGGTGGTGGTGTGCGGGGCGACCCTGGCCGAAGTCTGCGCCAGCCTGCGTGGCGGGGCCGAGGTGCTGGAAGCGCTGGAAGAGATGGGCGTCCACTTCAACGCGCTGGAAGCCAAATCGGCATTGCGCGCCGGCGAGATGCATCGCCGCCACCGCCAGCGTGGTACCCAGCGCCGCAGCCTGGACGACTTCATGGTGGGGGCCCATGCACTGCTGCAGTGCGACGGGCTCATCACCTGGAACGACACGTTTTACCGCGACTACTTCAAGGGCCTGAAGCTGATCGTGCCGCACGCCTGAGCCCGTTGCATTCCTTTCACTGTTCCATAACCGCATTACCCGGGAGTTGTCATGTTGGAAGCCTATCGCCACCACGTAGCCGAGCGCGCCGCGCTTGGCATCCCGCCGCTGCCGCTGACCGCCCAGCAGACGGCAGACGTCATTGAACTGTTGAAGAACCCGCCGGCGGGCGAGGCCGAGTTCCTGCTCGACCTGCTGACCCACCGTGTGCCGGCCGGCGTGGACGACGCCGCCAAGGTCAAGGCCTCGTACCTGGCCGCGATCGCGCTGGGCAGCGAGCAGAACCCGCTGATCAGCCGCGAGCGCGCCACCGAGCTGCTGGGCACCATGCTGGGCGGTTACAACGTGGCCCCGCTGGTGCAGCTGCTGGACGACGCCAGCGTCGGCACCATCGCCGCCGACGGCCTGAAGAACACCCTGCTGGTGTTCGATGCGTTCCACGACGTGCAGGACAAGGCCAAGGCCGGCAATGCCAATGCCCAGGCCGTGCTGCAGAGCTGGGCCGACGCCGAGTGGTTCACCAGCAAGCCGGAAGTGCCGCAGAGCCTGACCATCACCGTGTTCAAGGTGCCGGGCGAGACCAACACCGACGACCTGTCGCCGGCGCCGGACGCCACCACCCGTCCTGACATTCCGATGCACGCACTGGCGATGCTGAAGAACAAGCGCGATGACGCGCCGTTCACTCCGGAAGAAGACGGCAAGCGCGGCCCGATCCAGCAGATCCTGTCGCTGAAGGACAAGGGTCACCTGGTGGCCTACGTCGGCGACGTGGTCGGCACCGGCTCTTCGCGCAAGTCGGCCACCAACAGTGTGCTGTGGTGGACCGGCGACGACATCCCCTACATCCCCAACAAGCGCGCCGGTGGCGTGTGCCTGGGCGGCAAGATTGCCCCGATCTTCTACAACACCATGGAAGATGCCGGCGCGCTGCCGATCGAGCTGGATGTCTCGAAGATGGAGCACGGCGACGTTGTCGAGCTGCGTCCGTATGACGGCAAGGCACTGAAGAACGGCGAAGTGATCGCCGAGTTCGAAGTGAAGTCCGAAGTGCTGTTCGACGAAGTGCGTGCCGGCGGCCGCATTCCGCTGATCGTCGGCCGTGGCCTGACCGGCAAGGCGCGCGAAGCGCTGGGCCTGGCCCCGACCACTCTGTTCCGCCTGCCGGTGCAGCCGGCCGACACCGGCAAGGGCTTCTCGCTGGCGCAGAAGATGGTCGGCCGCGCCTGCGGTCTGCCGGAAGGCCAGGGCATGCGCCCGGGTACCTACTGCGAACCGAAGATGACCTCGGTGGGCTCGCAGGACACCACCGGCCCGATGACCCGCGACGAGCTGAAGGACCTGGCCTGCCTGGGCTTCTCGGCCGACCTGGTCATGCAGTCGTTCTGCCACACCGCCGCGTACCCGAAGCCGGTGGACGTGAAGACCCACCACACGCTGCCGGAGTTCATCTCCACCCGCGGTGGCATCTCGCTGCGTCCGGGCGACGGCGTGATCCACAGCTGGCTCAACCGCATGCTGCTGCCCGACACCGTCGGCACCGGCGGCGACTCGCACACCCGTTTCCCGGTGGGCATTTCGTTCCCGGCCGGCTCGGGCCTGGTGGCCTTCGCCGCCGCTACCGGCGTGATGCCGCTGGACATGCCGGAATCAGTGCTGGTGCGCTTCAAGGGCCAGATGCAGCCGGGCGTGACCCTGCGTGACCTGGTCAACGCGATTCCGCTGTACGCGATCAAGTCGGGCCTGCTGACGGTTGCCAAGGCTGGCAAGAAGAACATCTTCTCCGGCCGCATCCTGGAAATCGAAGGCCTGCCGGAGCTGAAGGTCGAGCAGGCATTCGAGCTCTCCGACGCCTCGGCCGAGCGTTCGGCCGCCGGTTGCTCGGTGCGCCTGAACAAGGAACCGATCATCGAGTACCTGACCAGCAACATCACCCTGCTGAAGTGGATGATTGCCGAGGGTTACCAGGATCCGCGTTCGCTGCAGCGTCGCATCGAGAAGATGGAAGCCTGGCTGGCCAACCCGCAGCTGCTGGAGCCGGACGCCGACGCTGAGTACGCTGCCGTCATCGAGATCGACCTGGCCGACATCCACGAGCCGATCGTGGCCTGCCCGAACGATCCGGACGACGTGAAGACCCTGTCCGAAGTGGCCGGCGCCAAGATCGACGAAGTGTTCATCGGTTCGTGCATGACCAACATCGGCCACTTCCGTGCGGCCGCGAAGCTGCTGGAAGGCAAGCGCGACCTGCCGACCCGTCTGTGGGTGGCCCCGCCGACCAAGATGGACGCCTCCGAGCTGACCAAGGAAGGCGTTTACGGCACCTTCGGTGCGACCGGCGCGCGCATGGAAATGCCGGGCTGCTCGCTGTGCATGGGCAACCAGGCCCAGATCCGCGAAGGCTCCACCGCGATGTCGACCTCGACCCGCAACTTCCCGAACCGTCTGGGCCGCAACACCAACGTGTACCTGGGTTCGGCCGAGCTGGCCGCGATCTGCTCGCGTCTGGGCCGCATCCCGACCAAGGAAGAGTACATGGCCGACGTCGGCGTGATCGCCGCCAGCGGCAGCGAGATCTACCGCTACATGAACTTCGACCAGATCGAGGAGTACCAGGACGTGGCCAATACGGTCGCCGCCTGATGCGTTGAAACGAAAACCCCCGGCGAAAGCCGGGGGTTTTTTCATGCAGTGCGGAGCGTGCGTTCGTCGCTATTGCCCGCGGGCGAGGGCGAGCAGGCGCTCGGCGATCCGTTCCAGCGGCACCTGTTCCTCGGCCGCGCCGAGCTTGAACGCGGCGCCGGGCATGCCCCAGACCACACTGGTGGCTTCATCCTGCACCAGCGTCGGAGCGCCTGCCTGGCGCATTTCCAGCAGGCCGCGCGCGCCGTCATCGCCCATGCCGGTGAGAATGGCGCCGATGGCATTGCCCCCGGCACTCTGGGCCACCGAACGGAACAGCACATCGACCGCAGGCTTGTGCCGGTTCACGGCTGGGCCGTCATCGACGCGGCAACGCCAGCGCGCACCATCGCGGATGATCCGCAGGTGCCTGCCGCCCGGCGGCAGATAGGCATGGCCGGGCAGCACGGCTTCGCCGTCGCTGGCCTCGCGCACGGCCATCGCCGAATGCCGGTCCAGGCGTTCGGCGAAGGCGCTGCTGAAGCTGGCCGGCAGGTGCTGGGTCATCACCACCGCTGGTGCATCGGCGGGCAGGCCTTCCAGCACCACGCGCAGGGCTTCGGTGCCACCGGCTGACGAACCGATCGCAATCAGGCGGTCGGTGGTGCGGAACTGTGGTGCCACCGGTCGCGATGCCGGTGCCGCATCCAGGGTGAGTTTCGGTGCCGCAGCCCGCAGCAGCGGCCGCACCCGCGAGCGTGCGGCCATCTTCACCTTGCCGATGATTTCTTCGGCATAGCCCTGCAGTCCGCGCGCCACATCGAGCTTCGGCTTGGAAACGAAATCCACGGCACCCAGTGCCAGCGCCTGCAGGGTCGTGTCGGCCCCGCGCTCGGTCAGCGAAGAGATCATCACCACCGGCAAGGGATGCAGGCGCATCAGGTTTTCCAGGAAGGCCAGTCCGTCCATGCGCGGCATTTCTACGTCCAGGGTGATCACGTCCGGGGCGAGGCGCTTGATCTTCTCGCGTGCCAGCAGCGGATCGGCGGCGGTGCCGACCACGTCGATGGCCGGATCGCTGGAGAGGATTTCGGTCAGCATCTGCCGCACGACGGCGGAGTCGTCCACGATCAGGACCCGGCAGGGGGCGTTGCCGGTCAGGGTCATTCGAACAGCTCCACGCCACCGGTGACCGGGGCCCTGGACAGACGGGCACGCACTGCCGATTCGGTGGCGGCCACTTCCGCTTCGTGGGCATGTGGCAGGCGCTGCACGACCACGCGCCCGGTATCGGCAAAGAACCAGATCTTGCGTGGATGGATGCCGCACAGATCTTCGGCGATGATCGGAATGTGCTCGGCCTGCAGGTACTGGCGCACGAACTCGGCGTTGCGGGTTCCTACTGGATTGCTGGTGAAACCCTTGAGCACGTTGGCGCCGCCGAACACCTTGGCTTCCAGGCGCTTGCGGTGCGCGCCGCGCTTGAGCATGTCGTTGATGAGAAGCTCCATCGCATAGCTGCCGTAGCGTGCAGGCGCGCCGTCACCGGCATTGCCTTCCGGCAGCAGGAAATGGTTCATGCCGCCTATCTTCAGCACCGGATCGCGCAGGCAGGCAGCCACGCAGGAGCCCAGCGTGGTGGTCAGCGCAGTGGTGTCGTCGACCACCAGGTACTGGGTCGGCAACAGCTTGGCGGCGAGGGTCTGGAAGCGCGCGTCCTGGTAGCGCATCACCTCGTCGGTGCGCAGCGAGGCGTTCATGCCCCGGCCCCCTGCGCGCGGCGGTACAGGGTGCGGCCACAGGGCTGGATCAGATCGGCCGCGTGCAGGTAGTTCTCCGAGTGGCCGGTGTAGAGCAGCCCGTCATCGGTGAGATGCTGCACCAGCCGGCCAAGGATGGCGCGTTGGGTCGGCTTGTCGAAATAGATCATCACGTTGCGGCAGAACAGCGCATCGAACGGGCCGCCAACGTCGTAGCGCGGGGCAAGAAGATTCAGCGGGCGGAACTCGATCAGTTCGCGCAGTGCGGGCAGCACCCGGCACTGGCCCTCGTTGGGGCCACTGCCACGCTGGAAATACCGTCGGCGGAGCTCCGGATCGAGGCTGGCGACGCGGTCGATGGCGTACACGCCACGGCCTGCGGTGGCCAGGACCTGTGTGTCGACATCGGTGGCGATGATGCGGACCGGCGGCTTCAGGCTGCCGAACGCCTCGCACGCGGTGATCGCCATGGAGTAGGGTTCCTCGCCGGTGGACGCGGCGCAGGACCACAGCAGCAGCGGGGCGTGGCCGGAGCGCTGCCGCAGTTCCTCGCGCAGCTTGTCGAAATGGTGGGGCTCACGGAAAAAGGAGGTGAGGTTGGTGGTCAGGGCGTTGGTGAACGCCTGCCATTCGTCACCGCCCTCCTGTTCCAGATGGTCCAGGTACTGCTGGAAGCTGCGCATGCCGAGTGTGCGCAGGCGACGCGACAGGCGGCCATAGACCATGTCGCGCTTGGCGGGCGCGAGGGCGATGCCCACCCGCTGATAGATCAGGTCGCAGACACGGCGGAAATCGCGGTCGGCGAACTCGAACTCGCGCGGACCGGTGACGATGGGGCTGGGACTATGCACGGGGGACGTGTCCATCGGCGTGGGCGGTGGCCGCAGCCACCGCGGGTTCTCAGAATTCCTGCCAGTCGCTGGCGACGACGGGGGGAGTGTGGGCGCGGCGGACCGGCGCGGCCGGCGCATGCGCGCGTGCCGTGTTGGCGGTCACCGTTGGTTCCACCCGTGCGGCCACCGCCTTCACTGCGGCGGCCACTTGGTTGTCGAGGCGGAAGATCGCCACGGCATCGGCCAGCTGCGCGGCCTGTTCCTCCATCGCCCGTGCAGCGGCGGTGGCTTCCTCCACCAGCGCGGCGTTCTGCTGGGTGGTCTCGTCCATCTGCACCACGGTCTGGTTGACCTGCTCGATGCCGGCGCTCT
>NZ_JBWJPF010000016.1:0-89434 GCF_056393265.1 Stenotrophomonas sp. Steno-C15 | reverse complement strand
CTCAGGCGTGGAAGACGTCGTTCACCGGCGGCGTGGCCGGAAGCGGCGGAGCGCCACGGCTGCCACGGTGCACGAACATCTGCTTCCAGGCGGCATACACCGCGCCGACGTACAGCGGCATCACCACGGTGGTCAGCAGCAGCTGGGCGATGAACACAGCCACCATCTGCCCCCCCAGCAGCATCGCGATCTGGATCACGATCACGAACAGGATGTAGCCGCAGAAGGCGGCGATCACGCCGAGCACGGCGAACACCGCCATCGCCGCGATGTTCTCGATGCAGCCCTGCAGGCTCAGGCGCAGCGCGTGCATGCCGCTCTGCTTGTCGAACACCACCAGCGCTGGCTGGGTGAACATCGCCAGGGTCAGGGCGATGGCGGTCACGAACACCAGCAGCATCCACAGTGCGATGCGCGTGGCCGGCAGCTGGGCGACCAGTTCGGCGGCGGCTTCGGGGCTGACCTGCTGGTTGCTGCGGGCGATCTCTTCCATCCGTGCCATGACGTCGCTGAAGGCGGCGAAGCCTTCGCGACCGATCATCAGGTACAGCAGCACGCCCAGCAGCAGGACCACCAGTACCTGGATCGCCAGCGGCACCAGCAGGTGGCTGACGCGGTGGTCACGGATCGGCTGCAGCAGGTGGGTGACCAGGCCGGGCCGGCCATCGTCGATCTCGCCCATGGCGTACAGCATGCCGCCGAACATGATCGGCGAGACGGCCAGGGTCATCAGCTGCACGGCCAGGCCCAGCGCGCCGGGCACCAGGGTGGACAGCAGGGTGACCACCCAGCTGACCAGCATCCAGGTCAGGCCGATCCGCGCCAGCTGCAGCGGTGCACGCCGGTACAGGGAGAACGTATCCAGCAACCACTGGGCGCCCGCCGAGGCCGGCAGCTTGCGAATCTCTTTCATGGACATCCGGAGAGGACAGAAGGGGAGCGGGCAGTACCCGCGCCGCCGATTATCCCTGTTTTGCCGCCGGCTGGGCTGAAGACTGCCGTGCCTGGCGGACGAAACGGCGCAGCAGCTGCCGGGCCAGGGGGGCGGCGCTGACCGCGCGCTCGATGCTGCGGGCGCAGCCACCATGGCGGCCGATGCAGTCGGCCCGCGCACGCACGTAGCCGCGCATGTGGTGGGTGGCGAACTCGGGATGGAACTGCACGCCCCACGCCTGCCGGCCCCAGCGGAAGGCATGGCAGCCATCCTGCGGCGACCGTGCCAGCACGGCGGCCCCCTCGGGGGCACGCAGTACGGTCTGCAGATGGGTCGCGTGTGCCGCGAAATGCTGCGGCAGCCCCTGGAACAGGGGGTCCTGTGCTGCCTGCGGCTGCAGCTCCAGTTCAATGGTGCCCGACTCGCGTCCGGCCGGGTTGTAGGCCACTTCGCCGCCCAGCGCATGCGCCAGCAGCTGGTGCCCGTAGCAGATGCCGAACACCGGCACGTCATCGTGGGCGGCCTGCCGCAGCCACGCCGCGCTGCGCTCGCTCCAGTCGGCGTGGTCGGTGACGAAAGCGGCCGAGCCGGTCACCATCACCCCGGCGAACGCGCGCGGGTCGGGCAGGACGCCGCCGTGTTCGACATCGACCACCACCGTCTCGTGTTCTTCCAGGCCGGCGGCGACGCGGATCCAGTGCGGGAAACGCCCATAACGACGCAGCGAGGGCACTGGACGGCCGGTTTCAAGAATCAGGAAGGGCGCTGGGTTCATCCGGGGGCGGCAGGACAGACAGGACTTCCTCGATTGTAGTCAGCCCCTGCGCCACCTTTTCAAGCCCCGCCTGGCGCAGGGTCCGCAGGCCCTCGGCACGGGCGGCACGGCTGAAACCGGCCAGATCCATGTCGGCGCGGATCTGCGCGCGAAGCCGCGAACCCAATGGCAGCAACTCATACAGGCCGATGCGGCCGAGGAAACCGGTGCGCCGGCACTCCAGGCAACCGACCGGCCGACAGGGCGTGGCGGCATCTGGATATGCGGCATGGCTATCAGCCAGTACCGCCCAATCGGCGGCACCGAGCGTATGCGGCTGCTTGCAGTGCGGGCACAGGGTGCGCACCAGGCGCTGGGCGAGGATGCCGTTGACGGTGGAGGCCAGCAGGTAATGCGGCACGCCCAGGTCGAGCAGGCGGGTGATGGCCGAGGGGGCGTCGTTGGTGTGCAGGGTGGACAGCACCAGATGGCCCGTCAGCGACGCCTGTACCGCCATCTGCGCGGTTTCCAGGTCGCGGATCTCGCCGATCATGATGATGTCCGGATCCTGCCGCAGCAGGGTACGTACGCCGCTGGCGAAGTCCAGGTCGATGTTGGTCTGCACCTGCATCTGGTTGAACTCCGGCGCGATCATCTCGATCGGATCCTCCACCGTGCACACGTTCACGTCCGGGGTGGCCAGGCGCTTGAGCGTGGAGTACAGGGTGGTGGTCTTGCCGGAGCCGGTCGGGCCGGTCACCAGCACGATGCCGTGCGGACGCTCGACCAGGGCGTTCCAGCCGGCAGCCTCCTGCGGGCTGAAACCCAGCTGGTCGATGCTCTTGAACGCCGCATCCGGGTCGAAGATGCGCATCACGCACTTCTCGCCGAACGCTGTGGGCATGGTCGACAGGCGCATTTCCACCTCGCGCCCACCCGGTGACCGGGTCTTGATGCGGCCATCCTGCGGCCGGCGACGCTCGGCCAGGTCCATGCGGCCCAGCACCTTGATGCGGCTGACCACGGCGGTCATCACCGCCGGTGGCACCTCGAACACCTTGTGCAGCACGCCATCGATGCGGAAGCGCATGCGGCCCATCTCGCGGCGCGGTTCCAGGTGGATGTCCGACGCACGCTGCTCATAGGCGTACTGCAGCAGCCAGTCGACGATGTGCACGATGTGCTGGTCGTCGGCATTGACGTCGCCGGTGCGGCCGAGCTCGACCAGCTGCTCGAAGCTGGGCAGGGCGGTGTTCACCTCGCCGCGCACGTCGCCGCGCGCGCCACGCACCGAGCGCGTGACGCCGTAGAACTCCATGGTGTAGCGGTGCAGGTCCAGCGGATTGACCACGGCCAGCTCGATGCGGCGGCGGGTCAGGTGCTGCAGGTCGCGGCGCCATTCCTGTACCAGCGGTTCGCTGGTGGCCACCAGCACGCGTTCGGCGTCCACCGCCAGTGGCAGGAAGCGATGGCGGCGCGCATAGGCGTGCGAAACCAGGGCCGTGACCGCCGCCACATCGACGCGGGTCGGGTCGATGCGCAGGTAGCGGGTGCCGGTGCGCCGCGCCAGCCACTCGGTGAGGCGTTCCAGGGTCAGTTCGCCGCCGTCGCTGGCGGCAAGCTTGAGGTTGGACAGCAGCACCAGCGGATGGACTTCACTGGCGTTGCGGGCGCCCTGCGCGGAAAACCGCACACGCTCGCGGTCCTGCCCGGCCACCAGGCCATCGGCCAGCAGTGCGGCCGAGACCTGTTCAAACAGCAGGCGGCCCCACGGCAGCGGTACCGCGCCGGGCTCGCCGGGCGTGCCCGCCGGCAGCCGATGTTCCATCTGCCTGCTCCTCCCGGGTACGGAATGCCCCGCAGGTCGGCCGTTATACTAGCGCACCCCCTTGCCGGCCAAGAATCGTCCGCATGTCCGCGACCCCGACCGTTCCGATCACCTTCCAGGGCCTGATCCAGACCCTGAACCAGTTCTGGGCCCAGCAGGGCTGCGTGCTCATCCAGCCGCTCGACCTGGAGGTGGGCGCCGGTACGTTCCACCCGGCGACCTTCCTGCGTGCGATCGGTCCGGAAGGCTGGAACGCGGCCTACGTGCAGCCCTCGCGCCGTCCCACCGACGGCCGTTACGGCGAGAACCCGAACCGCCTGCAGCGCTATTACCAGTACCAGGTGGCGATGAAGCCGGCGCCGGACAACATCCAGCAGCTGTACCTGGATTCGCTGCAGGCGCTGGGCATCGACCCGCTGGTGCACGACCTGCGCTTCGTCGAGGACAACTGGGAGTCGCCGACCCTGGGTGCCTGGGGCCTGGGCTGGGAGGTCTGGCTCAACGGCATGGAAGTGACCCAGTTCACCTACTTCCAGCAGGCCGGCGGCCTGGAGTGCCGCCCGGTGCTGGGCGAGATCACCTACGGTCTCGAGCGCCTGTGCATGTACCTGCAGAACTGCGACAACGTCTACGACCTGGTGTGGACCTACGGGCCGGACGGACAGCCGGTGACCTACGGTGACGTCTATCACCAGAACGAGGTGGAGCAGAGCACCTACAACTTCGAGCATGCCGACGTGGAAGAAATGTTCCACCGCTTCGACGCCTGCGAGCGCGAGGCGCAGAAGCTGGTCGAAGTGGGCCTGCCGCTGCCGGCCTACGAGCAGGTGATGAAGGCCAGCCACACGTTCAACCTGCTGGATGCGCGCCGCGCCATCAGCGTGACCGAACGCCAACGCTACATCCTGCGCGTGCGTGCGCTGGCCCAGGCGGTGGCCCGGGCCTACTACGAGCAGCGCGAGAAGCTGGGCTTCCCGGGCGCGAAGAAAGCCTGACGGCCGCTCTCCCACCCTGCTTTTCATCACCCCCGGGGCGCCGGACGCGTTGCGCGCTGCGCCCCCCACCACAGGATCGAACCGATGAGCCAATTGTCCCCCCTGCTGATCGAACTGGGCACCGAGGAGTTGCCGGTCAAGGCGCTGCCGGGCCTAGCCCAGGCGTTTTTCGACGGTGTTGTCGAAGGCCTGCGCAAGCGCGGCATTGCGCTGGACACGGGCGATGCACGTCCGCTGTCCACCCCGCGCCGGTTGGCCGTGCTGCTGCCGGGCGTCGGCCTGGAACAGCCGGAGCAGCACAGCGAAGTGCTGGGCCCGTACCTGAACATCGCGCTGGATGCCGAAGGCCAGCCGACCAAGGCATTGCAGGGCTTCGCCGCCAAGGCCGGCATCGACTGGACCGCGCTGGAGAAGACCACCGACAACAAGGGTGAGCGTTTCGTGCATCGCGCGGTGACGCCGGGCGCGAGCACCGCCGATCTGCTGCCCGAGATCCTGCGCGAGGCCATCGCCGCCATGCCGATCCCCAAGCCGATGCGCTGGGGCGACCACCCGTGGGGCTTCGCGCGGCCGGTGCATTGGCTGGTGCTGCTGCACGGCAAGGACGTGGTCGCGGCCGAGGTGTTCGGCCTCAAGGCCGACCGCATGAGCCGTGGCCATCGCTTCCACCATGACAAGACCGTGTGGCTGACCCAGCCGCAGGACTACGTCGAATCGCTGCGCGCGGCCCATGTGCTGGTCGACCCGGCCGAGCGCCGCGCACGCATCGTCGCCGAGGTCGAAGCCGCCGCCGGCAAGGCTGGCGGCAGTGCGCGCATCACCGAGGACAACCTTGAGCAGGTGGTGAACCTGGTCGAGTGGCCCTCGGCAGTGCTGTGCAGCTTCGAGCGCGCCTTCCTGGCCGTGCCGCAGGAAGCGTTGATCGAAACGATGGAGATCAACCAGAAGTTCTTCCCGGTGCTGGATGACGCGGGCACGCTGACCGAGAAGTTCATCGGCATCGCCAACATCGAGTCGAAGGATGTGGCCGAAGTGGCCAAGGGCTACGAACGCGTGATCCGCCCGCGCTTCGCCGATGCCAAGTTCTTCTTCGATGAAGACCTGAAGCAGGGGCTGGCCGCGATGGGCGAGGGCCTGAAGACCGTGACCTACCAGGCCAAGCTGGGCAGCGTGGCGGACAAGGTCGCGCGCGTGGCGGCGCTGGCCGAAGCGGTTGCCGTGCAGGTGGGTGCCGATCCGGTGCAGGCCCGCCGCAGCGCGGAGTTGGCCAAGAACGACCTGCAGTCGCGCATGGTCAACGAGTTCCCGGAACTGCAGGGCATCGCCGGCCGCCATTACGCGGTGGCGGGCGGAGAATCGCCGGACGTGGCGCTGGCCCTCGACGAGGCGTACCAGCCGCGCTTCGGTGGCGATGACATCGCGCTGTCGCCGCTGGGCAAGGTGCTGGCCATCGCCGAGCGTGTGGACACACTGGCCGGCGGGTTCGCGGCGGGCCTGAAGCCGACCGGCAACAAGGATCCCTTTGCCCTGCGCCGCAACGCACTGGGCCTGGCCCGTACGATCATCGAGAGTGGCTTCGAGCTGGACCTGCGCGCGCTGCTGGCCGGCGCCAACCAGGGCCTGGCTGCGCGTGGCGTGCAGGCCGATGTGGGTGAGCTGTACGACTTCATCCTGGATCGCCTGAAGGGCTATTACGCCGACAAGGGCGTGCCGGCCACCCACTTCAACGCGGTCGCCGAACTGAAGCCGGCGTCGCTGTACGACTTCGATCGCCGCCTCGACGCGATCGGCACGTTTGCAGCGCTGCCCGAGGCCGAGGCCCTGGCCGCCGCGAACAAGCGCATCCGCAACATCCTCCGTAAGGCTGAAGGCGACATTCCGGGCCAGATCGACCCGTCGCTGCTGCAGGAGGAGGCCGAGCGCGCGCTGGCCGAAGCCGTCACCGCCGCCATCGACGACACGGGCGCCAGCCTGCATCAGAAGGACTACGTGGCCGTGCTGGCCCGCCTGGCCCGCCTGCGCCCGCAGGTCGATGCATTCTTCGATGGTGTGATGGTCAATGCCGAAGACCCCGCACTGCGCGGCAATCGCCTGGCGCTGCTGACCCTGCTGGGCGAGCGACTGGGCAAGGTCGCCGCGATCGAGCATCTGTCGAGCTGAGTGGTCGCGCCGGGCCACGCCCGGCGAACGCGCGGTGTGGTGCTGGAAGAAGCCGCCGGGCATGGCCCGGCGTTACCGACATCATGCGGATGATGTCGGTAACGCGTATTTTGACCGCCACTTAACAACCGATGCCTGAAGGCGTGATGCATTTCGCATCGTCACGTTGGGTCGGTATGCTGTGCCGCATGCAGCCAAAGAAATACGCCCTGCCGCTGATGGTCCTGTCGCTGGTCGCCACCCCCGTGGCCCACGCGCGCGGCACCATCGACAAGGTGGACATCAAGGGATTGGACAAGGGCGACGACGCCGCGATCATCGAGAACATCCAGGAATCGCTCACGCTGTACGACACGATCGGCAAGGAGCAGGGTGAATCGCGGCTGGAGTACCTGCTGTCACAGGCCGAGCGGCAGACCCGGCAGGCGTTGGAGCCGTTCGGGTACTACAACCCGGTGATCACGGTGGAGGCGCCGCGCCAGGACGAGCATGTGCAGGTGCTGATCCACGTCGACAAGGGCACGCCGGTGACGGTGCGGCGCGAGCACATCGACATCACCGGCCCGGCCATGTACGACCAGTACCTGCAGGATGACCTGACCGCCTTCAAGCCGCGCAAGGGCCAGCGTTTCGAACATACCCAGTACGAAGCCAGCAAGATCACCATCACCCGCCGCCTGGCCGAGCGTGGCTACTTCGATGCCGATTACACCCAGCGCCAGGTACAGATCACCCGCGCCGACAACGCCGCGGACATCGACCTGACCTGGGACAGCGGCCGCCGCTACAACATGGGCCCGGTCCGGTTCGAGCAGGATTACTTCGTCGACAAGCTGTTCGATCCGCTGGTGTACTGGGAACAGGGCAGCTACTACCACGAAGGCAAGCTGGACCGGCTGCGCGAGTCGCTGACCAAGCTCGACTACTTCAGCGTGATCGACATCCAGCCGCGGCCGGACCAGGCCGACGACAATGGTGAGGTGCCGGTCGACGTCAAGCTGACCCGTGCCAAGCGCACGATCTACACCGCGGGCCTGAGCTACGGCAGCGAGAGTGGTCCCGGTGTACGCGGCGGTGTCGAGCGGCGGTTCCTCAACAACCGCGGCCACAAGATGAACACCCAGCTGGACTATGCGCAGAAGCGCAAGAGCCTGGTGACCAGCTACCGGATTCCCGCGTTCGCCTGGCTTGATGGCTGGTATACCTTCGCCGCCAGCGCCTACGACGAGCAGACCGACTACATCGACCTGCGCAACTTCAAGCTGATCGCCAGCCGCAGCGGCGAGATCAACGAATACTGGACCGCGATCGCGTCGGTCAACGCGCTGCGCGAGCGCTGGCGCTATGCATCGGGTACCGAGTTCACCGACGCGGTCTACAACACCTCCACGCTGGTCTATCCGCAGCTGGTGGCCGACTACGTCAATGTTGATGACGAGATGTTCCCGCGCAAAGGCATCAGCGGCACGGCCACCGTGCGCGCGGGCGTTGAAGGCGCCGGCTCCGATACCAGCTTCGTGCAGGCCAATGCCGTGCTTCGCTGGTACGTTCCGGTGGGCGAAAGCAACCGCCTGATCCTGCGTGGCGAGGGGGGCACCACCTGGACCAGCGATCTGGTGGCGATGCCACCCAGCCTGCGCTACTTCGCTGGCGGTGACCGC
Organism: Stenotrophomonas sp. Steno-C15; assembly: GCF_056393265.1. NCBI lineage: Bacteria > Pseudomonadati > Pseudomonadota > Gammaproteobacteria > Lysobacterales > Lysobacteraceae > Stenotrophomonas > Stenotrophomonas sp. Steno-C15. Next base: position 81,102 of record NZ_JBWJPF010000016.1, on the reverse strand, counting down.
AGCATCCGTGGCTATGCCTACCGCGAGGTGGGCCCGCGCACGCCCGCGCCGGACAAGTACGCGCTGGGTGCCAAGAACCTGGTGATCGGCTCGGCCGAGTACGAGCACTACTTCAACGGTGGCCCCTGGGGTGCGGCGGTATTCGTCGATACCGGCAGTGCCTTCGACAACACCATCGACCTGCATACCGGTGTGGGCTTCGGCGTGCGCTGGAAGTCGCCGGTGGGCCCGGTGCGCATCGACGTGGCCCACGGCCTGAACAACCCGGATTCGCAGTTCCAGCTGTATCTGAATATCGGAGCGGACCTGTGAGCACGCCCGCACAGAGCCCGGGAACACCGCCGCCGCGCGTGCGCTTCTATCGCCGCCGCCGCTTCTGGGCATGGTCCGGCGTGGGCGTGCTGGGCCTGGTCCTGCTCGGCCTGCTGCTGCTGTACTGGCTGCTGCAGACCGTGGCCGGCCGTGACGTGCTGCTGGCGCAGGTGGTCGCGCGCCTGCCGGTGGGTGCCAGCTTCACCTGGGACAAGGTGGACGGACCGGTGGCCGGCCCGCTGACGCTCTACAACGTCGACTTCCGCTATGACGACATCCACTTCCATGCCGAGCGCGCGTACCTGGAGCCGGACCTGCGCCCGCTGCTGGGCCGCAAACTGCTGCTCGACAGGCTGGAACTGACCAATGCCTCGCTGAACCTGGCCAAGAGCGAGGAGCCGTTCAAGCTGCCGTCGTGGCCGGACTCGCTGCCGCAGATCGAGATGCCGCTGGCCATCCAGGCCGACGCCATCGCCATCGACGGTTTCCGGGTGACCCAGGCCGGTGAACCGGTGATCGACATCAGCCGCGTGCGCGGCGGCGTGGAAATCGCCAACGGCGAATTCCAGGCGCGCGCGCTGGTCGTGGACAGCGATATGGGCAACTTCACCGCCCAGGGCCGCTACATCCCGGCCAAGGACTACGACACCGACGTGACCGTCACCGCGGTGCTGCCGGCGCCGCGTGGGCGCACGGCCGCCACGCTCGGCCTGGTTGCACGGGGCAATCTGGCGCACATGGAAGTGGCCGTGGCCGGGCGCGCGCCCAAACCGCTGCATGCGATGCTGGTGTTTGACGGGCGGACCGATCCGAGCTGGAGCGCGACCGTGCGCAGCGACGAACTGGACCCGGCTCTGCTGTCGCCAGCGCTCGCGGGTTCGGCCATCGCGCCACTCGCGCTGGATTTCAGCGCCACCGGCAAGGGCGGCAACGCCCAGCTGCGCGGCACGGTGAAGCAGGGCGAGCAGGCGCTGGAGCTGGCGCCCTCGGTCATCTCGCTGCAGGACCAGGTGCTGAAGGTCTCGCCGCTGGTGGTGAAGGGACTGGGGGGCGAGGCACGCCTGGAAGGTACCGCTGATTTCAGCCAGGAAGACCAGCAGAAACTCGATTTCTCGGTCATCGCCCATGATCTGACCTGGGTGCCGGCGGAGGATCCGAACACCGCCGGTGGTCCGCCCGTACCGGTGACACTGAAGGAAGCCCGCTTCGGCCTGGCAGGGACGCTGAAGGCATGGGCTGCGATCGGTCGTGCCGACGTGGAGCGTGAGCAGCAGAAGGCGCAGCTGCGTTTCGACGTGCGCGGCAACGACCAGGCGGCCTCGATCCGCGAGCTGCAGGCGCAGACGCCCGGCGGGCAGTTGCAGGTGGAGGGCCAGGTGGCATGGGCACCGCAGCTGGACTGGGATGCCAAGGCCACATTGAAGGACTTCGACCCGGGCTATTTCGTGCCTGGATGGAATGGCCGGCTGTCGGGCAATTTGGCGTCCAAGGGCCGCCAGCTGCCGCCGCCGGCAAATGCCCCGCCGGGTACTGCCGGCACGCTGGAAGCCACGGTCGATCTGCCGTCGCTGAAGGGCGTGCTGCGTCAGCGCAACCTCGATGCGCAGGGCAAGTTCGCGCTGCAGGGCGAACAGGGCCAGGGCGAGCTGAAGCTGGCCGTCGGCAGCAGCCGGGTCACCGCCTCGGGCAAGGTGGGCGACCGCCTGGACATCGACGCACGTTTCGAACCGCTGCAGCTGAGCGACCTGCTGCCTGGCGCCGATGGCGGCCTGCGCGGGCAGATACAGGTGACCGGCCCGCGTGACGCACCGGACATCACCGCGGACCTGGTCGGCAACAACCTCAACTGGGATGGCTATGGCGCCGAGAGCCTGAGCATCAAGGGGCGACTGCCGTGGCGTGGCGACAGCGGCACGCTGGCCGTGCAGGGACAGCAGGTCAACGCCGGCATGCTGCTGAAACGGTTGAACATCGATGCGCAGGGCAGCGTGTCGAACCTGCGCCTGGCGGCACAGACCCGCAACGAACTGGGCGCGATCGACCTGCAGGGCAGCGTGCGCCAGCAGGGCCAGCAATGGCGGGGCGAACTGGCTTCGCTGCGTATCGCACCGGTGAAGGGCGATGCCTGGGCGCTGCGCGCGCCGGCCGCCTTCGCCATCAACAATGGCAGCTACACGCTGGCCGAGGCCTGCCTGGCTGCCGCCAGCAGCGGGGCGCTCTGTGCGCAGGCGAACTGGCCGCGCGAGGGCCTGGTGGTGCGCGGCGATGCGTTGCCGCTGGCACTGGTGCAGCCGTGGCTGCCGCCGCAGTCCGGACGTCGCATCTACCTGCGCGGCGAGCTCGGTCTGGATGCGCAGATCCGGCCGCGCGGCAATGCGTGGGAAGGACACGTCGAAGTGCGTTCGCTGGAGGGCGGGGTGCGCCTGGGCGAGAACCGCAACGTCGGTGGCGACAGCACCCGGGGCGAACTGGTGCGTTATGACCAGTTCTCGCTGAAGCTGGACATGACCCCGGCCAGCATCAAGGGCTATCTGGGCATGGGCTTCCAGGGCAACGGCTTCGTCGATGCCAGGATGCAGACCGGCTGGGAAGCCAGCGCGCCGTTGAACGGTGAGCTCTACCTCAACATGTCGCGGCTGTACTGGCTGGAGCTGTTCTCGCCGGACATCGTGCGCCCGACCGGCCTGATCGAGGGCCACGTCAGCCTGCGCGGTACCCGTGGCCAGCCATCGCTGGGCGGCGACGCGCAGCTGAGCAATTTCAAGGGCGAATTCCCCGCGCTGGGGCTGACGTTCGACCAGGGCAAGGGCAGCTTCGTCGCCCAGCCCGACGGCTCGGCCAAGATCACCGCGCAGGCCAACTCGGGCCAGGGCACGCTGTATGTCGATGGCGGCCTGTCCTGGTTCGGTGATGCGCAGCCGCTGCAGCTGAAGATCCACGGCGAGAACGTGCTGCTGTCCAATACCAGCGAACTGCGCATCGTCGCCAACCCCAATCTGGACTTCACCCTGGCCAAGGCCGCGATGGAGCTGCGTGGCACCGTGCATGTGCCGGAGGCGGACATCGATCTTGAGCGGCTGGATCGCGGGACGTCGGTTTCCGAGGACGTGGTGGTGCTGGACCCGGCCGATCCGGAGGAATCGCGCACCTCGCCGCTGGACATGGACCTGACCGTCAGCCTGGGCGACAAGGTGAAGATGACCGGCTTCGGCCTGAAGGGCGCGCTGACCGGCAAGATGCAGGTCTGGGCCAAGCCCGGTCGCGAGATGACCGCCAATGGCGGGCTGGAGGTCAGTGGCCGCTACAAGGCCTATGGCCAGGACCTGACCATCACCCGCGGCAACCTCAACTGGAACTACAACGCCGTATCCGACCCGCGCATCAACATCCGTGCCGAGCGCCGGATCGGTGATGTCACCGCTGGCATCGACGTGACCGGCCGTGCACAGCAGCCGCGTGCGGACGTGTGGTCCGACCCGGCGATGTCGCAGTCCGAAGCGCTGGCCTATCTGGTGCTGGGCCGCAGCCTCACCGGTGCCAGCAGCGACCAGGCCCAGCAGGTCAATGCAGCCTCGGCCGCACTGTCGGCCGGCAGCGGCCTGCTCGCGTCGCAGCTGGGGGCCAAGCTGGGCCTGGACGATGCGGGCGTGAGCCAGTCGCGCGCGCTGGGCGGATCGGTGATCGGCGTGGGCAAGTACATCTCGCCCAAGCTGTATGTGGGCTATGGCGTATCGCTGGTCGGCGCCGGTTCGGTGATCACCCTGAAGTATCTGCTGCGCCGCGGTTTCGACGTGGAAGTGGAGTCGAGCACGGTGGAAAACCGCGGCTCGATCAACTGGCGGCGGGAGAAGTAACCCGCCGCCATCGACCGGTAGCGCCGGGCCGCGCCCGGCCCCCAACCATCGGCCGTTGCCCCTGCCGGCCCCAGCGGCTATGGTCCCGGGCTGTTCTGTCGTACCGGATCGCCTCATGTCGCCACGCAAAACCCTTCCTGCCGCCCTGGCCCTGGGCCTCACCCTCGCTGCGGGCGCCCATGCCGATGAAGGCATGTGGATGCCGACCCAGCTGCCGGAGCTGGCCAAGCCGCTGCGCGCAGCGGGCTTCATGGGCGATCCGGCCGACCTGGCCAACGTCACCGCACCACCGCTGAGCGCCGTGGTGCGGGCCGGAGGCGGCACCGGTTCGTTCGTTTCCGCCGACGGACTGCTGTTGACCAACCACCATGTGGCGATGGGCGTGATCCAGTACAACAGTTCGCCCGAGCACAACCTGATCGACAACGGCTTCATCGCCCAGGGGCGCGCCGACGAGCGGCCGGCCAATCCGGACTTCCGTGTGCTGGTCACCGTCGGCTTCGACAAGGTGACCGATCAGGTGCTGGCCAATGCCCGTGGCAAAACCGGCCGTGCGTACTTCGATGCGGTCGATGCGGCCAGCAAGCGGATCGTGGCGGAGTGCGAGAAGAACGGCAGCGTGCGCTGCTCGGTGGCCAACATGTACTACGGCACCGATTTCTATCGCATTGCCCAGCTGGAACTGAGCGATGTGCGCCTGGTCTACGCGCCGCCGCGTGCGATCGGCAACTATGGCGACGAGATCGACAATTTCATGTGGCCGCGCCATACCGGCGATTTCACTCTGCTGCGTGCCTATGTCGGCAAGGATGGCAAGCCGGCCGCGTACAGCAAGGACAACGTGCCGTATCAGCCACCGGCGCACCTGAAGATGTCCGTTGAAGGTCCGAAGGAGGGCGATTACGCGATGCTGGCCGGTTACCCGGGCATCACCTACCGCCACCGCACCGCGGCCGAGTTCGCCAGCCAGGTCGATGCGGTGTTGCCGCGCCGGGTGTCGGTGTTCCAGCAGATGATCGACACCATCGAGGCAGCCAGCGCCAAGGATGCACAGGCGCGTACCCGCTACGCCTCGCAGCTGCAGTCACTGAAGAACAACCGCAAGCGCGCCGCGGGCGAACTGGAAGGCCTGCTGCGCAGCGATGCCAAGGCGCAGCGCGCTGCCGACGAGTCGGCCATGCTGGCGGCCACCGACCGCCGGTACCGGAGTGACATCCAGGCGTTGCTGGCCAATCTCTCGCAGGGCGCGGCGGTGGGTGAGCGCGACCTGCTCTTGGAGCAGATGGCCAACCAGAGCCAGCTGCTGCGCTCGGCGCTGCTGCTGGAACGCCTGCGCATCGAGTCGGCCAAGCCGGATGCACAGCGCGAAAGCGGCTACCAGCAGCGCGACCAGGCGATGATCGAGGGCGTACTCAAGCAGGTGCAGCGTCGGTATGCAGCGGAGGTCGAAAAGGCGCTGCTGACCACCCTGCTTACGCGATACCAGCAGTTGCCGGACGCGCAGCGCGTGGCCGAGTTCGATGCCGCCTTCGGCCGCACCCCGGCGCAGCTGGCGCAGGCGCTGGACACGCTTTACGCCAGCACCCGGCTGGGCGACGAGGCGCAGCGTCTCTCGCGCTTCGCCGCTGCGCGCGAAGGCAAGGCCCTGGCACCCGATCCGCTGATCGCAGTGGCCGCGCCGCTGGTGGCGGCGCAGCTGCGCATCGAGAACGAGAGCAAGACCCGCGAAGGCGAGCAGCTGCGCCTGCGCCCGGCCTACATGCAGGCGCTGTTCGCCTGGCGTGCCAAGCAGGGCCGCGCGGTGTACCCGGATGCCAACCGTACCCTGCGCATCAGCTACGGCAAGGTCGAGGCATTGCACCCGCGTGACGGCGTGACCTACTCGCCGGTGACCACGGTGGCCGGTATCGTCGAGAAGAACACCAACGCCTATCCCTTCGATGCGCCGGCTCCGCTGCTGGCCGCCATCGCCAAGGGTGATTTCGGCAGCACGGCCGATCCGGCCCTGAAGACACAGACCGTCAACTTCCTGACCAACCTCGATACCACCGGCGGCAACTCGGGATCGCCCGTGCTCAATGCCAAGGGTGAACTGATTGGCCTGAACTTCGACAGCAACTGGGAATCGGTCAGTGCCAGCTGGTGGTTCGATCCGCGCTATAAGCGCGCCGTGCACGTGGACATGCGCTATCTGCGCTGGCTGCTGGCCAAGGTCTACCCGGCGCCGGAACTGTTGAAGGAAATGGGCGTTCCGGCCCAGTAAGACGCCGGCCACGACCCCGGTCGTGGCCCGCACCGCGTAGGCCCCCCACGCCGGTGGGGGGGTGTTGCCCCCAACGAGCCCGTACGTCTGGCCGCCTCTGGCCTACACTGCGGGTTCCTCTGACGGAAACGCGCGCGTGGTCTCCAGCTGGATCCTGCTGCTGGTCTCGGTTGCCTATGCCGCACTGCTGTTCGGCGTGGCATGGTGGGGCGACCGTCGGCCGATGTACCCGGACCGGCCCTGGCTGCGGCCGGTGGTCTACAGCCTGGCGCTGGCCGTGTACTGCTCGTCCTGGACCTTCTATGGCGCGGTGGGCACCGCCGTGCGCAACGGTATCGGCTACCTGCCGATCTACATCGGGCCGCTGCTGCTGCTGCTGTTCGGCTGGCGCATCATCGAGCGCCTGGCCCTGATCGCCCGCAGCCAGAACGTGGTGTCCATCGCCGATTTCATCTCCTCGCGCTTCGGCCGCTCGCGGCGCCTGGCCGCGCTGGTGGCGATCATCGCCCTGATCGGCATCGTTCCCTACCTGGCCCTGCAGTACAAAGCGGTGGCGATGAGCCTGCAGGTGCTGACCGGCAACACCGGCCCGACCGGCTTCTTCAGCGATCCCGCACTGTATGTCGCCCTGCTGATGGCCCTGTTCGCCACGCTGTTCGGCACGCGCCAGGTGGATGCCACCGAGCATCACCACGGCATGATGCTGGCGATCGCGCTGGAATCGGTGATCAAGCTGCTGGCGATGCTCGCCGTTGGCGTATTCGCCTATGTGTGGCTGACCGACCGCACCGATGCGGTGGTCGAGTCGGTGCATACGCTGTTCACCGGTTTGCCGCCGGTGGGATTCATTTCGCAGACCCTGCTCAGTTTCCTCGCCATCGTCTGCCTGCCGCGCCAGTTCCATGTCGCGGTGGTGGAATGTGGCGATGTACGCGACGTGCGCCGTGCACGCTGGATGTTCGGTGGTTACCTGGTGCTGATCTCGGCGATGGTGCTGCCCATCGCCACCGCGGGCGTCACGTTGTTCGGCACCGGCGGCAGCGTCGCCGACGATGCGATGGTGCTGGCGCTGCCGCTGGCCGAAGGCCGCAACGCACTGGCGCTGGTCGCCTATGTGGGTGGCTTCTCTGCGGCCACCGGCATGGTCATCGTCTCATCCATCGCGCTGGCCACCATGGTCAGCAATGATCTGGTGATGCCGGTGCTGCTGCGCCGCAGTGGCGATCACCAGGAAGCAGCCGACGTGGCCTCGCGCGTGCTGTGGATCCGCCGCCTGGCGATCCTGCTGCTCGCGTTGATGGCGTACAGCTACTACCGCAGCAGCAGCAACGACAGCACCCTGGCGTCCTACGGCCTGATGGCGTTCGCCGCGGTAGCGCAGTTCGCACCGGGCCTGATCGGCGGCCTGTACTGGCGTGGCGCCAGCCGCCGCGGCGTGGAAACCGGCATGCTGCTCGGCTTCGCCACCTGGCTCTATACCCTGTTGCTGCCGGCGATGACCATGGCGGGATGGGTCGACGCCGGCTGGGTCCAGCAGGGTCCGTTCGGCATCGAATGGCTGCGCCCGCAGCAGCTGTTCGGCATGACCGGCTGGGATCCGCTGACCCACGGTACCTTCTGGTCGTTGCTGGTCAATGCAGCAACGATGATGCTGGTGTCCGCACGCTGGCGGCCGGGGGTGGACGAGCGACTGCGTGCTGCGCCCTTCCTCGATCCGTACGCCGAGCGCCCCTCGGTCGCCGGCGGTTGGCCGGGCCACGTGCATGTGGGCGACCTGCTGGCGCTGGCCTCGCGCGTGGTGGGCGAGCGCCATGCGCGGCGTTCGTTCTTCGAGCAGGCGCAGTCGCTGGGCCGCGAACTGCAGTCTTCCGCGCCGGCCGACCGGCCCTGGGTGCAGTTCACCGAGCGCCTGCTGGCCGCGTCGATCGGTGCCGCCTCCGCGCGCCTGCTCCTGACCAGCCTGCTGCGCGGTTCCGGCATGGACCTGGGTGAGGTGGTGGCGGTGTTGGACGAAGCCGGGCAGGAACTGCGCTTCAACCGCGAGATCCTGTCCACCACGCTGGAGAACATCAGTGCAGGTGTCAGCGTGGTCGATCCGGACATGCGCCTGACGGCGTGGAACCGCCGCTACCAGGACATGTTCGGCTACCCCGACGGCATGCTGTACGTGGGCCGCCCGGTGGCCGACCTGATCCGCTACAACGCCGAACGGGGCGAGCTGGGCGAGGGCGACATCGAGGTGCAGATCAACCGCCGCATCGGCTACATGCGCGCCGGTTCACCGCATGTGTTCGAGCGCACGCGCAGCGATGGCAAGGTGATCGAGATGCGTGGCCAGGCCTTGCCTGGCGGCGGCTATGTGACCAGCTACAACGACATCACCGATTACAAGCACGCCGAGAAGGCGCTGCTGGAAGCCAATGAAACGCTGGAACAGCGCGTCGCCGAGCGCTCCCACGAAGCTGAAGCCGCCCAGCAGTCGAAGACCCGCTTCCTGGCCGCGATCAGCCATGACGTGCTGCAGCCGCTCAATGCCGCGCGCCTGTTCGCTTCGGCGCTGCGTGACAGCGTTCGTGTGAGCGACGAGCAGAAGCATCTGGCCGAGCGCGTGGATGCCTCGCTGCGCGCGGCCGAGGAGCTGCTGGATGGCCTGCTGGACGTATCGCGGCTGGATGCAGGTGGGTTGCATCCGGTCATCGGCGAGTTCGACGTCAGCGCGCTGATGCGCGAGCTGGCCGCACAGTACACGCCGGTTGCCGCCGGCCGTGGCCTGCGCCTGGATCTGTTCGCGCGCCCGGCATGGGTGCGCAGCGACCGGCGCCTGCTGCGGCGTGTGCTGCAGAACTTCCTGGCCAACGCGCTGCGCTATACACGGCAGGGCCGCATCGTGCTGGCCGTGCGCCACCGGGGCGAGGAAGTGGAACTGCAGGTGTGGGATACCGGCCCCGGCATCCCGGAGCATCACATGCGGCAGATCTTCGATGAGTTCCATCGCTACCAGCAGCCCTTCGACTGGGGCGAGCAGGGCCTGGGCCTGGGCCTGTCGATCTGCCAGCGCATCTCGCGCCTGCTGGACCATCGGCTCAACGCACGCAGCCGCGTCGGCAGCGGGTCGATGTTCTCGATCATCCTGCCTCGCGTGGCGCCTCTGCCGGGCTACACCGAGCCTGCCACGGCGGTCCAGGTGGCCGCCACGCCGGTGCGCAGCGATTCGCTGGCCGGCCTGCGCGTGCTGTGCGTGGACAATGACGAGGAAATCCTCGACGGCATGCGTGCGCTGCTGGGTCGCTGGCAGGTGCAGGTGATCACCGCCGCCACCGTCGATCAGGCGCTGGAAAAGATTGCCGAGCGCCCGCAGGTGATGCTGGTGGATTACCACCTGCATGACCGCATGGATGGCCTGGACGCGCTGGTGGCACTGCGCGAGGCGGCGGGATATCCGCTGCCCGGTGCCCTGCTCACTGCCGATGGTCGCGATGAGCTGAAGCGGATGGCGCGCGAGCGGGGTTATCGGGTGCTGACCAAGCCGATCAAGCCGGCCTCGCTGCGCGCCTTCCTCGGCGCGCTGCGCGACGCCGGCAGCAACGAAGCCTGATGGGCAACGGTAGAGCCGAGCCCATGCTCGGCTCCGCGCGCAGCCCGGCGCTGATATAGCCATCGCTATACAAACCAGCCCTGCCTGCGCGTTTCACCAGAAATGTGCCACACGCGAATCGCGATGCTAAGCTTCGCGTCCCCTTGGGGAGTAGCCGGATTCCTACGCAGGAATCGTCCACGTCAACATACTCGGCCAGTGCGCCGTGGCGTGGACAACCATGATGGTTGGCGAGACCAGCGGCCCGCGCGCGCAACGTCAGGTTGGGCGCGAGCGCAGGCCGTGCGTCCGTCCTAGCCCGACCTCAGCAGCCACACATGTCCCCCATTTCGATCCTCCTGATCGGCTTTGCCATGTCCACCGATGCCTTCGCCGCGGCGATCGGCAAGGGTGCGGCGATGCGCAAGCCGGTGTTCCGCGATGCACTGCGTGCCGGCATCATCTTCGGCGTCATCGAGGCGATCACGCCCATCATCGGCTGGTTGCTCGGCCGTGCCGCCCTGCAGTACGTCGAAGCCTTCGATCATTGGATCGCCTTCGGCCTGCTCGGCGCGCTGGGCATCCACATGATCTACAACGGTCTGCGTCCGGATGAGGGTGAAGAAGATGAAGACCCTTCGCAGCACCACGGCTTCTGGAAGCTGGCGCTGACGGGTTTCGCCACCAGCATCGATGCGATGGCGGTGGGCATCGGCTTGGCGTTCATGGACGTCCATATCGGCGTGATGGCGGCGGTCATCGGCCTGTGCACGCTCACGATGGTCACCGTCGGCATCATGCTCGGCCGCGTGCTGGGCAGCATGGTTGGCAAGCGTGCCGAGATCATCGGCGGCGTGATCCTGGTGATCATCGGCGCGACGATCCTGTACGAACACCTGCGCGGCGTGGGCTGAGCAGGGGCTACCTGTAGAGCCGAGCCCGTGCTCGGCTGGCGTATGAAGCAGCCGAGCATGGGCTCGGCTCTACGAGGGCCTCACGAGACCCCGCACTCGGCACCGCAGTACGCCGCGATCAGTCTTCTTCCGGCGGCAGCACGATCGCGTCGTCGTCGATGGCCAGCTTGCCGGCCATCAGCACCGCCTGGGTGCGGTTGGTCACGCCCAGCTTGCGCAGGATCGCGGTCACGTGTGCCTTGATCGTTGCCTCGGAGACGTTGAGGTCGTAGGCGATCTGCTTGTTCAGGCGGCCGGCGCCCAGCATCTGCAGCACGCGGAACTGCTGCGGCGTCAGCTCGCGCAGGCGCTGGCCGACCTCGCGTTCCTCGCGCTCGGTGGGGGGCACGTTGTGTGCCTCCGGCGGGGCCCACGTCTCGCCGTCGAGGATGGTGCCCAGCGCATGACCGATGGTGTCCGAGTCGGCGGACTTGGGAATGAAGCCCAGCGCACCGTGATCGAGCGCACGGCGCATCACCGTGGCCTCCTCCCGCGCGGAGACGACCACCACCGGCAGGTGAGGATGCAGCGAGCGCATGTGCACCAGTGCGTTGAAACCCTGTGCACCCGGCATGTTGAGGTCCATCAGGACCAGGTCGGCATCGTTGTGCTGGTCGGCCAGCGCATACAGCGCTTCCACGCTGTCAGCCTCGAACAGCTGCACGCCGGGGATGACCCGCTGTACGGCCCCACGCAGGGCTTCGCGGAACAGCGGGTGGTCATCTGCAATCAGGAGGGTGGTCATGGTCGGGGGGAACCGTGGGGAAACTGTTCGGGGGCCAGGCCCCTGGGGTCAGAGCCCTTTCCCTGCGGAAAGGGGTCCGACCCCGGGTCGTACGTCAGCGTACCTTGCGTTCGTCCACCAGTGACGCCACCACCGACGGATCGGCCAGGGTCGAGGTGTCGCCGAGCTGGTCCGGCGCGTTTTCAGCAATCTTGCGCAGGATGCGGCGCATGATCTTGCCCGAGCGGGTCTTGGGCAGGCCCGGTGCCCACTGCAGGTGGTCCGGGGTGGCGATCGGCCCGATTTCCTTGCGCACCCATGCGATCAGCTCCTTGTGCAGCTCTTCGCTCGGCGCTTCCTCGGCCACCAGGGTGACGTAGGCATAGATGCCCTGGCCCTTCACGTCGTGCGGGAAGCCGACGACGGCGGCTTCTGCCACCTTCGGGTGCGAGACCAGCGCGCTTTCGACCTCGGCGGTGCCGATGCGGTGGCCGGACACGTTGATCACATCGTCCACGCGGCCGGTGATCCAGTAGTAGCCGTCTTCGTCGCGGCGGCAACCGTCGCCGGTGAAGTAGCTGCCCGGATACGTGCGGAAATAGGTGTCGATGAAGCGCTGGTGGTCGCCGTACACCGTGCGCATCTGGCCCGGCCAGGAATCACGGATGATCAGATTGCCTTCGGTCGGGCCGTCCTGGATCTCGCCATCGGCATTCACCAGCGCCGGCTGTACGCCGAAGAAGGGCAGGGTGGCCGACCCCGGCTTGAGGTCCATCGCACCGGCCAGCGGCGAAATCAGGATGCCGCCGGTCTCGGTCTGCCACCAGGTATCGACGATCGGGCAGCGGCTGTCGCCGACCACCTCGTAGTACCAGCGCCAGGCCTCGGGATTGATCGGCTCGCCGACGCTGCCGAGCAGGCGCAGCGAGGCGCGCGAGGTCTTCTTCACCGGCTCCTCGCCTTCGCGCATCAGTGCACGGATGGCGGTCGGGGCGGTGTAGAAGATCGACACCTTGTGCTTGTCGATGACGTTCCAGAAACGCGAGGTGTCCGGGTAGTTCGGCACGCCCTCGAACATCAGCGAGGTCGCGCCGTTGGCCAGCGGGCCGTACACGATGTAGCTGTGGCCGGTGACCCAGCCGACGTCGGCGGTGCACCAGTAGATGTCGTCCTCGCGCAGGTCGAACACCGCTTCGTGGGTGTATGCCGCGTACAGCAGATAACCGCCGGTGGTGTGAAGCACGCCCTTCGGCTTGCCGGTGGAACCGGACGTGTAGAGGATGAACAGCGGATCCTCGGCGTTCATGCGCTCCGGCTCGCAGGTGGAGGGCTGGCTGTCCACGACGTCATGGAACCAGCGGTCGCGCGGGGCCTGCATGTCCACCGCGCCGCCGGTGTGGCGCACCACCAGCACGGTCTCCACGGTGTTGGTGCCCGGCAGTTTCAGGGCTGCATCGACGTTGGCCTTCAGCGGAACCTTGCGGCCACCGCGCAGGCCCTCGTCGGCGGTGATGATGAGCTTGCTCTGGCAGTCGCTGACACGATCGGCGATCGAGTTCGGCGCGAAGCCACCGAACACCACCGAGTGGATCGCACCGATGCGCGCGCAGGCCAGCATGGCCACGGCAGCATCGACGATCATCGGCAGGTAGATGGTGACCCGGTCACCCTTGCCGACGCCCAGGTTGCGCAGCGCATTGCCGAGCCGGCAGGTGCGCTCGTACAGCTCGCGATAGGTCACGTGCTGGGCCGGTGCGTCCGGGCTGTCCGGCTCGAACAGCAGGGCGGTCTTGTCGCCACGGCTGTCCAGCTGGCGGTCAAGGCAGTTGACGCTGGCGTTGAGCTCGCCGTCCTCGAACCACTTGATGTGGAAGTCGGCCAGGTCGTAGCTGACGTTCTTGATCTTCGTCGGCGTGCGCATCCATTGCAGGCGCTCGGCGGCCTTGCCCCAGAAACCCTCCGGGTCGGTCACAGAAGCCTGGTACTGCTGTTGGTAGGACGTCTTGTCGATGCGTGCCTTGGCGGCGAACTGCGGATCGACGGGGTAGATATCAGCCATGGCACCCTCACTTGCACGTTGACTTTGTATGTGCGGTCGCAGCATCGCAACGACCGATCCCCCTCAGTTTGCCCCATCCACCCCCGGCCGCGTCACCACTGTGCTTAGACCATGGTCGAAAGTGAGCGCCCTGCGGGCCCGGCTTCGACCAATGGCGAATAGCCGGTGCGCGCATGTGCCCCGCAGTCTCGGCTCGACCGTGCCCCACGCGCGGCATCACCTTGCCACTTGGGAGAGAGGGCAACATGAGCCACCGTACGTTGAAAGCCGTGCGCACACCTTTGGCGGCCTGCCTGCTGGTCGCCCTGGTCGCACCGGGCATGGCGTTCGCAGAGACCGCCAAAGAGAAAGCACTCGAATCACGCATCGCCGAACTGGAGCGCCAGGTCCAGCTGCTGCTGTCTTCGCAGCAACAGCAGCAGACCCAGATCGCCCAGACCCAGCAGGCGGTGACCGAAGTCCGCACCGTGCAGTCCGAGCAGAAGCCGGCGGTGCCGGCCGGCAAGCAGCCGATCCAGGTCACCACCATCACTCCGGGTGCCGCACCGGGTACCACGGTCAAGATCGGTGGCTTCATCAAGGCTGACTTCCTGGCGACCCAGACCAGCGACGGCCAGCTGGCCGACGATGCCACCGGCCGTTCGCTGTACCTGCCGGGCCAGACCCCGGTGGAAGGCGCCGGCGGAAACGGCAGGCGTTCGGGCACCGACTACAACGCCCACGCAAAGTTCTCGCGCTTCAACCTGGGCATCGACAACGTGAGCGAGTCCGGCAACAAAGCCGGCGCGTTCTTCGAGATGGACTTCTTCGGCAACTCGCTCGGCAACCAGACCGCCACCAACACCTACGGCGTCACCCTGCGCCATGCCTACATGTACTGGAACAACTGGCTCGCCGGCCAGACCTGGTCCAACTTCATGGACGCGGCCGCATTGCCGGAAGCGGTCGACTTCGTCGGCCCGACCGACGGTGTGATCTTCGTACGCCAGGCACAGGTGCGTTACACCAGCGGCGGCTTCAGCGTTGCCCTGGAAAACCCGGAAACCACCACGCTTACCGGTACCCGCAATCCGGTCACCGGCGCCTGGACCAACGCCAGCGCCAACTCCGATCGCGGCAGCCTGCCTGATCTGACGATGCGTTACGGCTGGAAGGGCGACTGGGGCACCTTCGGCGTCGGCGGCATCGTCCGCCAGCTGAAGGTCGACAACCAGACCACCGGCGCCAAGGCCGACAAGGTTGCCGGCGGCCTGACCCTGGGCGGCAAGTGGGTGATGGGCGACAGCGATTCGCTGCATTACCAGTTCACCGGAGGCGAGGGCATCGCGCGTTACATCGGCCTGGGCATCACCGCCGACTCGGCCTATGACATCGCCCGCGACGAGCTCAATCCGACCGGCGTTCTGGCCGGCTACGTGGGCTGGCGCCATGCGTTCTCGCCGAAGCTGCGCACCAACCTGATCTATGCGCGCAGCGACTACGACAACGACAGCGTGCTGGGCCCGCTGGTCACCAAGAGCGTGCAGAGCATCCGCGGCAACATCTTCTACTCACCGCTGCCCAAGGTCGATGTCGGCGCCGAGCTGATGTATGGCCGCCGCGAGATCGAGAACGGCAACAAGGGTGACATCACCCGGCTGCAGTTCACCACGAAGTACAGCTTCTGACGGCGCGCCGACCCAGGTCGGCCGCTACCGATACTGAGTGCCGACCCACCGTCGGCACCTACCAACAACGATTGCTTCGGAGGGGAAGCGTCTCATGTCCAGCACACCCAGCACCGCGCACAATCCCGCGGGCACCCTAACCAAGGGCCACAAGAAAGTCATCTTCGCTTCGAGCCTGGGTACGGTCTTCGAGTGGTATGACTTCTTCCTGTACGGCTCGCTCGCCGCCATCATCGCCAAGCAGTTCTTCAGCGGTGTCAATGAAACCACGGGCATGATCTTCGCCCTGCTGGCGTTCGCCGCCGGCTTCTTCGTGCGACCGTTCGGCGCGGCCTTCTTCGGCAGCCTCGGCGACCGCATCGGCCGCAAGTACACCTTCCTGGTCACCATCCTGATCATGGGCATCTCGACGTTCCTGGTCGGTGTGCTGCCCAACTACGCGTCGATCGGCTTTGCCGCGCCGGTGATCCTGATCATCCTGCGTCTGGCCCAGGGCCTGGCGATGGGTGGCGAATACGGCGGCGCGGCGACCTACGTGGCCGAGCATGCCCCGGACGACAAGCGTGGCCTGTACACCAGCTTCATCCAGTGCACCGCCACGCTGGGCCTGTTCATGTCGCTGCTGATCATCCTGGCCTGCCGCTACTTCCTGGGCAATGAAGCATTCGAAGCCTGGGGCTGGCGCATTCCGTTCCTGGTGTCCATCGTGCTGCTGGGCATCTCGGTGTGGATCCGCCTGCAGCTGAGTGAGTCGCCGCTGTTCCAGCAGATGAAGTCGGAAGGCAAGGGCTCCAAGACGCCGTTCCGTGACAGCCTGAAGGGCGGCAACCTGAAGCTGATGCTGCTGGTCCTGCTGGGCGCAGCGGCCGGCCAGGCCGTGGTCTGGTACGGCGGCCAGTTCTATGCGCTGTTCTTCCTCAGCAGCATGCTGAAGGTCGACGCCACCACCTCCTACCTGCTGATCGCAGCCGCACTGGCGCTGGGTGTGCCGTTCTTCATCTTCTTCGGCTGGCTGTCCGACCGTATCGGCCGCAAGAAGATCATCCTCGCTGGCTGCCTGCTGGCTGCCGTGACTTACATCCCGATCTTCAAGGGCCTGACCCACTTCGCCAACCCGGCCATCGAAGAGGCCCGCAGCAGCTCGCCGGCCCTGGTCGTGGCCGATCCGTCCACCTGCTCGTTCCAGTTCGATCCGGTCGGCCTGCGCAAGTTCACCAGCTCCTGTGACGTGGCCACCGCCGCGTTGACCAAGGCGGGCGTGCCGTACGACGTGCAGCCGGCAGCGGCGGGTTCGCTGGCGATCGTCAACGTCGGCAGCGCCAGCGTCACCTCGTATGAAGCGGCGGGACTGAGCAAGGACGAAGGCAAGGCCAAGGCCGACGCGTTCGGTGCCGAACTGAAGACCGCCCTGACCACCGCCGGCTACCCGGCCAAGGCGGACAGCGCGCGCATCAACATTGCGGGCACGATCTTCATGCTGTGGCTGCTGGTGCTGTACGTGACCATGGTCTACGGCCCGATCGCCGCCTACCTGGTCGAGCTGTTCCCGACCCGCATCCGCTACACCTCGATGTCGCTGCCGTATCACATCGGCAACGGCTGGTTCGGTGGCTTCCTGCCGGCGATCTCCTTCGCGCTGGTGGCCGGTACCGGCAACCTGTACTACGGCCTGTGGTATCCGATCGCGATCGCGCTGATGTCGGTGGTGATCGGTGGCCTGTTCCTGCGTGAAACCAAGGACGTGGATATCACCAAGTAGGAATGATGTTCACCGGATGAAGGAGAGGCCGTGGTGCAGACCACGGCCTTTTCGTTGCCCTGTAGCGCCGAGCCATGCTCGGCGACCGCGCAGCGCGCGGCACAAAACTCCGCAGACGCGAAAAGACAGCGTTCAATGCCGTAATCGTGGTTGAAAAGCATTCGAAGCCACCCGCCATCTCGCGCCCAGGGTCAGATCTCTTTCGCGCGCGAAAGGTATCTGACTCCGTCGGACAGTGCCGCACCCCGTATAGTCGGCCCATGACCACCACCGCCCCAGCCGACCTCCCCGACCTCCTGCACACCCTGCGCAGCGCCTGGCAGTCGCAGCGCCCGTCGCTGGATCAGCGCGAAGCCGACCTGCGCCGCCTGCGCGAGGCGCTGAAGCCGCGTCTGGATGAAATGGCCCAGGCCATCGCCGAGGACTTCGGCCATCGCGCCCACGTTGAATCGAAACTGGCCGATGGCATGAGCGTGCTGTCGGCCATCGACCACCTGCGGCGCCACCTGCGGCGCTGGTCGAAGCCGCAGCGGGCATCGGCGGGATGGAAGTTGTGGCCGGCGCGCGCGCAGCTGCGGCCGACGCCGTTGGGCGTGGTCGGGGTGATCTCGCCGTGGAACTACCCGGTTACGCTGGCATTGGTGCCACTGGCCACCGCCATCGCTGCCGGCAACCATGTGTTGCTGAAGCCGTCCGAACATACCCCGCGCACCAGCGCGTTCCTGGCCGATCTGCTGGCCAGTGTGTTCCCGCCCGATCGGGTGGCGGTGGTGCAGGGTGGTGCGGACGTGGCGGCGGCGGTGTCGTCGCTGCCGTTGGACCATCTGCTGTTCACCGGCTCGACGGCCGTGGGCCGCAAGGTGATGGCGGCTGCGGCCGAACATCTGGTGCCGGTCACGCTGGAACTGGGCGGCAAGTCGCCGGCCATCGTCTGCCGTGATTTCCCGCTGGACAAAGCCGCCGCACGGCTGGCCACCGGCAAGTGGTTCAACGCGGGCCAGACCTGCATCGCGCCGGATTACGTGCTGATCGATAGCGCGCGTCAGCGCGAGTTCGTGCAGGCGCTGCAGCAGCAGGTACGCGAGCGCTATGGTGACTTCAGCGAGGCCGGCGACTACACGCGCATCATCAACGAAGGCCAGTACCAGCGCCTGCAGGGCTATCTGGCACAGGCGCGGCAACGCGGGGTGCCGGTGATTCCGCTGGCGCACGTGGATGAGGCTCGCGCCGGCCGCGAGCGCCTGCTGGTACCGACCGTGGTACTGGACCCGCCGGACGATCTGGACCTGATGCGCGAGGAGATCTTCGGGCCGATCCTGCCGGTGCGCGCCTACCCGGATCTGGATGCGGCGCTGGTCGACGTTCTCTCCCGCGACCGGCCGCTGGCGCTGTATCCCTTCAGCCACGACCGCGCCACCGTGGAGCGCATTCTCGCCAACGTGGTGGCCGGGGGAGTGACGGTCAACGACACGCTGCTGCACTTCGCCGCCGATGGCCTGCCGTTCGGCGGGGTGGGCGCCAGCGGCATGGGCGCGTACCACGGCCGCGCCGGGTTCGATGCGATGAGCAAGCGGTTGCCGGTGCTGTGGCAGTCGCGCTGGGCGGCCAGCGACAGGCTGCGGCCGCCGTATTCGAAGATTGCGGGGATGTTGAAGCTGCTGCTGCGGTGAAGCCACGCATGGCGTGGCTCTACTGGTAGGTGCCAACCAAGGTTGGCGCCTACCAAAGCAGGCCCGGGTAGAATGCCCCCCATGAAGATCGCCTCGTGGAACGTCAATTCGCTCAATGTCCGCCTGCCGCACCTGGAGCAGTGGCTCAAGGAGTTCGGCCCGGACATCGTCGGTATCCAGGAAACCAAGCTGGAGGACCACAAGTTCCCGGATGCGGCGCTGATCGGCGCCGGCTACCGCAGCGTATTCGCCGGCCAGAAGACCTACAACGGGGTGGCCCTGCTGTCACGCGAGCCGGCGCAGGACGTGCAGATCGGCATTCCGGGTTTCGAGGACGAGCAGAAGCGCGTCATCGCCGGCACCTTTGGCGACCTGCGGGTGATCAACCTGTATGTGGTCAACGGCCAGGACGTCGGCACCGACAAGTATGCGTACAAGCTGCGCTGGCTGGAGGCCGTGCACGCCTGGATCGGCGAGGAACTGCAGCGGCACCCGAAGCTGGTGGTGCTGGGCGACTTCAACATCGCCCCGGACGCCCGCGACGTGCATGATCCGGAGGTGTGGAACGAGAACCACATCCTCACCTCCACCGCCGAGCGCGGCGCGCTGAACAAGCTGCTGCAGCTGGGCCTGCACGACGGTTTCCGGCTGCACAACGAGGAAGCCGGCACGTTCAGCTGGTGGGATTACCGCGCGGCGGGCTTCCGCCGCAATTTGGGCCTGCGCATCGACCTCACCCTGGTCTCCGATGCGCTCAAGGGCGGCGCCGTGGCGTCCGGCATCGACCGCGAGCCACGTACCTGGGAGCGCCCCAGCGACCACGCGCCGGCCTGGGTGCAGTTGGGGTGAGGTAGCGCCGGGCCGTGCCCGGCGAGCGCAGCGGTCGGTGGCAGTCGCCGGGCCATGCCCGGCGCTGCCCGTCGGATCAACGTATGCTCTTGCGGGTGAACAGGTTGACGATCGCCAGCAGGATCACCGCACCGATCAGCGAGAACAGGAAGGTACGGATGGTGATCGCTTCGTTGATGCCGCCGCCGAACAGCCAGCCGGAAATCAGCGCGCCGACAATGCCGACCACGATGTTGAGAATGATGCCCTGCTGCGCATCGCGCTTCATGATGATGCTTGCCAGCCAGCCCACGATGCCGCCGACGATCAGCCAGATGATGATGCCCATGATCGAACCTCCGGTGGAAAACCGTGACCAGTTGACGCGCATGGCTGTGAACCCGTCGTGCAATCGCGTGACGGTTGCGTGCGGATGAGCTTGCCAGCCACCCTGGATGGCCCCTGGCGCTTCGGGCCCGTGACGGTCTGGCGGCGGCCACATGTGCCGGGCCAGCGCGGTGAGCCGCAGGCCCGGCAGGTGCTGGCACAGGCGCTGGATCTCGCGCCGGAGGCACTGCCGCTGGTCCGCGACGACAAGGGCCGACCCGAGCTGACCGGTGCGCTGGCCGACCACGGCACGGGCTGGAGTCACAGTGGCGACGTGCTGCTGGTGGCGCTGGGTGAAGGTGTACGGCTCGGCGTGGACCTGGAACTGCTGCGCCCGCGCCCACGCCTGCTGGAGATCGTGCAGCGCTTCTTCCATCCGCAAGAGGTGGCCTGGCTGCAGGGCCTGGACGCCGCGGAACGCGAACACTGGTTCTTCCGTGTCTGGTGCGCCAAGGAGGCGCTGCTGAAGGCACACGGGCAGGGCATTTCGTTCGGCCTGCATCGCCTGCAGCTGGCGCCAGGTGTCGACGGCGCCCTGCACCTGCGCTGGTGCGACCCTGCGCTGGGTGATGCCCGGCAGTGGCATCTGCACGAATGGCAGGCCAGCGGCCAGTTCCGCGCCGCATTGGCCTGGTATCCGCAATGAAGCGGCGAATCAGCCCGGGAAACGGGCGATAATGGCGGCATGAGCGAACACGAACTCCCCGCCGGCGTGACCGCCACGCTGGAGCAGGGCCTGGCCGGCATGGGCCTGGACGCCGCACTGGCGCCGCCGCTGCTGCGCTACCTGGGCCTGCTGCACCGCTGGAACGGCACCTACAACCTCACCGCCATCCGCGACCCGCAGGAGATGGTCACCCGTCACCTGCTCGATTCGCTGGCCATGCAGCCGTTCGTGGCCGATGGCCGCCTGGCCGACCTCGGTACCGGTCCTGGACTGCCCGGTATCCCGCTGGCGATCGCCTGCCCGGGTCTGCAGGTCACCCTGGTCGAGAGCAACGGCAAGAAGGCCCGCTTCATGCGCGAGGCCGTGCGCCAGCTCGGCCTGGGCAATGCCCGCGTGGCCGAGTCGCGCGCCGAAGCGCTGGACGAGGCCGGCCACTACGATCAGTTGACCGCCCGCGCGATGGACACGCTGGCCGGCATCATCCGCGTCGGTGGCCACCTGCTGCGTCCTGGCGGCGTGCTGCTGGCGATGAAGGGCGTCTACCCGCATGAAGAGATCGCCGCACTGCCGGCAGGCTGGCAGGTGCGCGACGTGGCCCCGTTGAGCGTGCCCGGCCTGGCGGGCGAGCGCCACCTGGTCACCGTTACAGGCCCCTGATCCCGCCGCCAACCCTTTGCGCGACAAGGGGTTGGCGATCCACGATTTCCGCCCGGGCCCGGTTGTACGCATAATGACCGGTCCCAGCATCCGTCGACGAGGCACACCCGCATGGCCCGCATCATCGCCATCGCCAACCAGAAGGGTGGCGTCGGCAAGACCACGACCGCCGTCAACCTGGCCGCTTCCCTGGCCAACGCACCCAAGCGCGTGCTGTTGGTCGACCTGGATTCGCAGGGCAACGCGACCATGGGCAGTGGTGTGGACAAGCGTGAGCTGGCGGCGTCCACCTGCGACCTGCTGCTGGGCGAGAACACCGCCGCCGACGTGCGTGTGCAGACCGCGGAAGGCTACGACCTGCTGCCCGGCAACATCGACCTGACCGCAGCCGAAATCCAGCTGATGGCGCAGGGCGAGCGCGAGCAGCGCCTGAAGCGGGCGCTGGCGCCGATCCGCGACGAGTACGACTACATCCTGATCGACTGCCCGCCGGCGCTTTCACTGCTGACGCTCAACGCACTGGCCGCCGCCGATTCGGTGATCGTGCCGATGCAGTGCGAGTACTACGCGTTGGAAGGCCTGAGTGCGCTGGTGGAAACCATCGAGGCGCTGCGCGCCAGCCTGAACCCGGCGCTGGAGATCGAGGGCGTGCTGCGTACCATGTTCGATGTGCGCAACAACCTGGCCAACGCCGTATCGGCCGAACTGACCGAACACTTCGGCGACCGCGTGTTCCGTACCATCGTGCCGCGCAACGTGCGCCTGGCTGAAGCGCCCAGCCACGGCCAGAGCATCGTCGGCTACGACCGCGCCTCGCGCGGCGGCGTGGCTTACCTGGGCCTGGCCGGCGAGATCATCCGTCGCAACAACGAACGCAACAAGGCCACCAAGGCCGTGGAGACCGTCTGATGACCAGCAGCAAGCCGGCAGCCAAGAAGCGAGGCCTCGGCCGTGGCCTGGATGCGCTGCTCGGTCCGAAGGGAGCGGTCAGCCAGGTGCAGGCCACCACCGCGGTGATCGAACCGTTGCCGGGTGAGGTGCTGCGCAAGCTGCCGGTCGGCCAGCTGCAGCCGGGCAAGTACCAGCCGCGTCGCGAAATGGACGAGGGCAAGCTGTCCGAACTGGCGGACTCGATCCGGTCGCAGGGCGTGATCCAGCCGATCCTGGTGCGTCAGCTGCCGGCGGGCAACTTCGAGATCGTCGCCGGCGAACGCCGCTGGCGCGCCTCGCAGCTGGCCGGTCTGGACGAAGTGCCGGTGGTGGTGCGCGAACTGGAAGACCGCACCGTCATCGCGATGGCGCTGATCGAGAACATCCAGCGCGAAGACCTCAACCCGCTGGAAGAAGCCGAGGCGCTGCAGCGCCTGATCAGCGAGTTCACCCTGACCCATGCCGAGGCGGCCGAGGCCGTCGGCCGCTCGCGCGCGGCGGTGTCCAACCTGCTGCGCCTGCTGGAACTGCCGGTGGCCATCCGCCTGCTGCTGGAAACCCGCCGCCTGGAAATGGGCCACGCCCGCGCGCTGCTGACCCTGGCCCCGGAACTGGCCGGCAAGCTGGCGCAGGAAGCGGCCGATGAAGGCTGGTCGGTGCGTGAAGTGGAGCGCCGCGCGCAGGCCTTCGCCGCCGGCAAGGTGCCGAGCAACCGCCCGGCGGCCGCGCCGAAGGTGCAGCAGGCCGACATCGCCTCGCTGGAAACCGAACTGTCCGAGTCGCTGGGGACCAAGGTGGCGATCAGCCACGGCCGCGGCGGCAAGGGCAAGCTGATCATCCACTACACCGATCTGGATACCCTCGACGGCGTGCTGGAAAAGCTGCGGACCCGCCAGGGCTGAGTCGCTCGGCACGTGGACATAGACCTGCAATGACCATCCTGCTCACCGGCGCTGCCGGCTTCATCGGTGCCTACACCGCCCGCGCGCTGCTGGAGGCGGGCCAGCCGGTGGTGGGCCTGGACAACTTCAACGACTACTACGACCCGCAGATCAAGCGGGACCGCGTGGCCGCGCTGTGCCCCACGCTGGATCTGCGCACGCTTGACCTGACCGACCGTGAAGGCCTGGCCGCGCTGTTCGACGAACTGCAGCCGAGCGCGGTGATCCATCTGGCCGCGCAGGCCGGGGTGCGCTACTCGCTGGAGAATCCGCAGGCCTACGTCGACAGCAACCTGGTCGGCTTCGTCAATATCCTGGAACTGTGCCGCCACCGCGGCGTGCAGCATCTGGTCTACGCCTCCAGCAGTTCGGTGTACGGCGATTCGGCCACGCCGCCGTTCTCCGAGGACCAGCGCGTGGATCAGCCGCGCTCGCTGTACGCGGCCACCAAGGCTGCCAACGAGCTGATGGCGCACACCTACGCGCAGCTGTATGGCCTGCATGCCACCGGCCTGCGCTTCTTCACCGTGTACGGCGCGTGGGGACGGCCGGACATGGCGCCGCTGCTGTTTTCGCGTGCCGTCCTGGCCGGGCGCCCGATCGAGGTGTTCAACCAGGGGCGCATGCAGCGCGATTTCACACATGTCTCCGACATCGTGTCGGGTATCCTCGGCGCGCTCGCGCACCCGGCCGATGGTCCGGTACCGCATCGGGTATTCAACCTCGGCAACCATACGCCGGTCGAGCTGGAGCGCTTCATCAGCGTCATCGAGCAGGCCGCCGGCCGCCCTGCGCAGAAGGTCTACAAGCCGATGCAGCCGGGCGACATGGTCCGCACGATGGCCGACACCCGCCGCGCACATGACGCATTCGGCTTCGATGCGGTGACCCCGATCGAGCAGGGGCTGCCGCCCGTCGTCCAGTGGTGCCGCGAGTATTTCGGCGATCGCGCCTGAGGAGCAATCCTCACACAGCCGGATTCATCTTCGGATAACCTCGGCTTCGGAGAATGCGCGGTCTTTGTCCCCTCTTGGCCGAGTGACCCATGAGCCAACCCGAGCTTTCCGTTGTCGTCCCCGTATTCAACGAGCGCGACAATGTCGCGCCCCTGATCGCCGAAATCGTCGCGGCACTGCGGGGCCGGTTGCCGTTCGAGATCGTCTATGTCGACGATCACTCCCGCGATGACAGCCTGGCGGTGCTGCAGGGCCTGAAAGCCACCACGCCGGAGCTGCGGGTGCTGCACCACGTCGAGCAGAGCGGGCAGAGCACAGCGGTGCGCACCGGTGTCAAGCATGCCCGTGCGCCGTGGATCGCCACCCTGGATGGTGATGGCCAGAACGATCCGGCCGACATCCCCAAGCTGCTGGCGGCCCGCGATGCTGCCGACGGGCAGGTGAAGCTGTTTGCCGGCTGGCGCGTCAACCGCCAGGACAGCGGCAGCAAGCGCTGGGCCAGTCGCTGGGCCAACCGCATCCGGGCGCGCATGCTGCGCGACGATACGCCCGACACCGGCTGCGGCATCAAGCTGTTCGAGCGCGAAGCCTTCCTCGACCTGCCGTATTTCGACCACATGCACCGCTATCTGCCGGCGCTGATGCAGCGTGCCGGTTGGAAGACCACCAGCGTGCCGGTCAACCATCGTCACCGTACCGCTGGCGTCTCCAAGTACAACAACCTCGGCCGTGCGCTGGTCGGCATCCGCGACCTGCGGGGCGTTGCCTGGCTGATCACCCGCAGCAGGCGTACCGCGGTGGAAGAACGATGATGGCGCTGCACTGGCTCGACCAGCCGCTGACCTGGTTGTTCTGGACCGGCCTGCATGTGACGGGCTGGAAGCTGATCGGCTATACCGGCGCACTGATGTTCGGCGGCCGCTGGCTGGTCCAGTTCATCGCCTCCCGGCGTGCCGGCAAGCCGGTCATCCCGCGCCTGTTCTGGTACATGAGCGTGATCGGCAGCCTGATGACGCTGAGCTACTTCCTGTTCTCGGCCAAGCAGGATTCGGTAGGTGTGCTGCAGAACCTGTTCCCGGCGTTCACCGCGCTGTACAGCCTGCACCTGGACATCCGCCATCGCGGCTGGAAGCGGGACAAAGCCAGCCATTGAGGCAGCGCCGGAGAGGTGTCCGTTCTCCGCGCTGCGCGCTCGCGGGGCATGGCCCCGCGCTACCGATCCAACCGTTGAGGCGGCACCTGGGCGGGATCGAACGCCGGTAGCGCCGGGCCATGCCCGGCGGAGGTGTCCGTTCTCCGCGCTACCGGTCCTGCAGCGCAGGCAGGAC
The DNA here is from genome assembly GCF_056393265.1 of Stenotrophomonas sp. Steno-C15. Classification (NCBI taxonomy): domain Bacteria; kingdom Pseudomonadati; phylum Pseudomonadota; class Gammaproteobacteria; order Lysobacterales; family Lysobacteraceae; genus Stenotrophomonas; species Stenotrophomonas sp. Steno-C15. Next base: position 55,573 of record NZ_JBWJPF010000016.1, on the reverse strand, counting down.
TTTTGAACCATGCCCCGGCTGTCCGGCGGTGCCATGATCGGCGTCTGCCTTCCCGGGAACCTGTGCTCGTGAAAACCCGTCTTGCCGTTGCCCTGCTCATCGCCCTGTCCGCTCCGGCTGCCGTCGTGGCGGCTCCGCCCGCGCTCGCGGCGTCCGCCCCTGCGACCACCGAATCGGCGGCCGATGCCGCCTTCCGCGCGCTGTACGAAAAGGAATGGAAGTGGCGCCAGGCCGGGGGCGGTGAAGCCAGCGAGGATGGCGACGCGCCGGCCAACGCCACGCGGCTGCCCGATGTGGGCGCGGCCGCGCAGCAGGCGCGCCTGAAGGTCTGGGACCAGACCCTGGCCGAGCTGAAGAAGATCGACCCGAAGACACTCAGCGCCGACAACCAGGTGAACTACGCGATCTACCGCGACCAGGTGTTCAACCTCGCCGAGGAGGTGCGTCTGCGGGCCTACGAGATGCCGTTCAACTCCGATTCCTCGTTCTGGTCCAATCTCTCGTTCATGGCCCGGCGCGAGATGAAGACCGCGCAGGACTTCCGTAACTACATCGCACGCCTGGACGATGTGCCGCGCTATTTCGACCAGCAGACCGAGAACATGCGCGCCGGACTCAAGCGGGGTTTCAGCGTGCCCCGCGCGGTGCTTGACGGGCGCGAGGTCTCCATCGCCACCGTCGCCGAGCTGAAGGACCCCACCGAGTCGCCGCTGTACGCGCCGTTCAAGAAGCTGCCGGCCAGCATTCCGGCGGCCGAGCAGGCGCAGCTGCAGGCGCAGGCCCGTGCGGCGATCAGCGGCAAGGTGGTGCCGGCCTTCCAGCAGCTGCGTACCTTCTTCGTCAATGAGTACGTCCCGCAGGCGCGTACCACCCTGGCGGCCGAAGCGATGCCGGAGGGCAAGGCGTTCTACAGGCAGCAGATCCACGAATACACCACGCTGGACCTGTCGCCGGATGAGATCCATCGCATCGGCCTGGGCGAAGTCGCGCGCATCCAGAAGGAGATGAACGACATCATCCAGCAGGTCGGCTTCAAGGGCAGCTTCGGCGAATTCCTGACCTTCCTGCGCACCGATCCGCAGTTCTACGCCAAGACCCCGAACGAGCTGCTGTATCGGGCGGCGTGGATCTCCAAGCGCATCGATGGTGTCATCGGCAAGTACATGACACTGCCGCGCGCGCGCTTCACCATCGTGCCGGTGCCGCCGGACATCGCGCCATTCTGGACCGCAGGCCGCGGTGGCATGGGCACCTATTGGCTCAACACCTACAACCTGCCGGCGCGGCCGCTGTACAACCTGCCAGCGCTGACCCTGCACGAGTCCGATCCCGGTCATGCCCTGCAGGGCGCGCTCGCCGCCGAACAGGGCGAACAGCCCGAGTTCCGCCGCAACGCCTACATCTCCGCCTACGGCGAAGGCTGGGGCCTGTACAGCGAGAAGCTGGGCGTGGAGATGGGCATCTATGAAACCCCCTACGAGGATTTCGGTCGCCTCACCTACGAGATGTGGCGCGCGGCACGCCTGGTGATCGATACCGGGGTGCACAGCAAGGGCTGGACCCGGGAACAGGCCATCGCCTACCTGCGTGACCATACCGCGCTGAGCGAGCACGAAGTGACCACCGAAGTGGATCGCTACATCTCCTGGCCGGGCCAGGCGTTGAGCTACAAGCTCGGCGAGATCGCCATCGTGCGCCTGCGCGCGCAGGCCGAGAAGGAGCTGGGCGACAAGTTCGACGTCAAGGGTTTCCATGACGCCGTGCTCAAGCAGGGGTCGGTGCCGCTGCCGGTACTGGAACAGCAGATCCAGGCCTATATCGCGCAGCGCAAGCAGGCCTGATCCGAAATGCCGCCGGGCATGGCCCGGCGCTACCGGAATGCGCGGTGGTAGCGCCGGGCCACGCCCGGCGAGCGCGAAGCGCGGCAGACGGGGCCGGGTTTCCTCCAGGAACCCCGGCCCCGCCGCGTCTTCATCGATGCGCACCGCGCGTGTAGCGATCCACCCATTCGCGCTCGAAGGCGTCGGCGATCAACGGCACCTTGAAGATCGCCGTATTGTTCTCCAGCTGCGCCATCATCCGGATCTCGCTGACCGTAGGGTAGTGACGCAGCAGGCGATGCGCTTCGGCCCGGATATCCATCGGCAGCCCGGCGTTGTCGGCCAGTTCGATCAGGAAGGCGCCGGCCTGGACCAGGTGGCGGGTGCGGTCCTGCGGTGTGGTCATGCAACGTCTCCTTGCAGGTGATCGACCCGGCAGGTACATCCCTGCCGGGCCAGAAGGGCCTCAGTGCGACGTGCCGGCCACGTTGGCCGGCCGAGGCCTGGCCACGCGCGCAGCGAAGGTCGGCAGCACCAGCAGGGTCAGCGCGGTCGCCGTGATCAGGCCACCGATCACCACCGTCGCCAGCGGTTTCTGCACCTCCGCACCGGAGCCACTGGCGATCGCCATCGGGATGAAGCCGACAATCGCCACCAGTGCCGTGGTCAGCACCGCGCGGATCCGGCTGGCGGCACCGTTGATTGCCGCCTGCAGGGGCAGGTCACCGGCATCGAGCCGCTCGCGGATGGCCTGCATCAACACCAGGCCGTTCAGCGTGGCCACGCCGGACACGGCGATGAAGCCGACCGCCGCCGATACCGAGAAGGGCATGCCACGCAGCAGCAGGGCGAGAATGCCGCCGACCAGCGCCAGCGGCACGCAGCTGAACACCAGCACGGCTTCCTTGCCACTGCGCAGGGCCATGAACAGCAGGCTGCCGATCAGCAGGAACACGACCGGTACCACCGTTGCCAGGCGCTTTTCCGCGCGCTGCAGGTTCTCGAACTGGCCACCCCAGGTGAGATAGGCGCCCGGCGGCAGCGCCACGTCGGCCACCGCTGCCTGCGCTTCGCCGACGAAGCCGCCCAGGTCGCGGCCGCGCACATTGGCCTGCACCACCACCCGGCGGCTGCCATTGTTGCGGCTGATCTGGTTCGGTCCCTCGCTGACCGTGATGCGGGCCACCGAGGACAGCGGAATGACCAGTCCGGCCGGTGTGGCAATCGGCAGCGATGACAGCTGGTCCGGATCGTTGCGTGCGGCATCGTCCAGCCGCACCACCACGTCGAAGCGTCGGTCGCCCTCGAAGATCTTGCCGGCCGCCGTGCCACCGATGCCGGTGGCCAGTGCATCGCTTACGTCCGCAGCGGTCAGCCCGTACTGCGCGGCGGCGACAGGGTCGATCTTCACGTTCAGGGTCGGCAGGCCGGAAATCTGCTCCACCCGCACGTCAGCCGCACCGTCCACCGCACGCAGCTTCAACGCGACCTGGTCGGCCACCTTCTGCAGCTGGCTGAAGTCATCGCCGAAGATCATCACCGCCAGGTCGGTGCGCACGCCGGAGATCAGCTCGTTGAAGCGCAGCTCGATCGGCTGGCTGAACTCGAAGCTGTTGCCCAGCTGCTGCCCGGCCAGCGCCTCGAAGCGCGCCACCAGCGCCTCCTTGTCCAGCGTCGGATCGGGCCACTCCTTGCGCGGCTTCAGCACGATCACGCTGTCGGAGATGTTGGTTGGCATCGGGTCGATCGCGGCTTCAGCGGTACCGGTGCGCGAAAACACGGTTTCCACTTCCGGTTGCCCGGCAATCGCCTTTTCCAGCGCCAGCTGCATCGCCAGCGACTGCTCCAGCGAGGTCGACGGTACGCGCAACGCCTGCATCGCCACATTGCCCTCATCCAGCGTCGGCATGAATTCGCGGCCCAGCAGCGAGAACGAACCGATGCCCATCACCACCATCATCACCGCGCCGGCCAGCACCGAGCGCGGGTGGTCCACCGCCTTGCGGATCACCGGTTCGATGCGTGCGCGCAGCACGCGGATCAGGCGTGTTTCGTGTTCGCCGTCATCGGCGTGCGCCCCGCTTTCCTTCAGCTTCGGCTCGCGCACCAGCAGCGCAGCCATGGCCGGCACGAAGGTGAAGGAGAACAGGAAGGCACCCACCAGAGCCAGCATGAACGTGGCGGCCATCGGATGAAACGTTTTTCCTTCCACGCCTTCCAGGGTCAGGATCGGCGCAAACACCAGCAGGATGATCAACTGGCCGAACGCCGCTGGACGCGCCATCTTCCGCGCCGACTCCGCCGCCACGCGCAGACGTTCCATCGCGGTCAGCGCACGGCCCAGTTCGGCGCGGCGCTGGCCCAGCATCAGCAGCGTCGACTCGATCACGATCACTGCACCGTCCACCAGGATGCCGAAATCCAGCGCACCCAGGCTCATCAGATTGCCGCTGATGCCGAAGCGGTTCATGCCGATCACGGCGAACAGGAACGACAGCGGAATCACCAGCGCGGTGATGGTTGCCGCGCGCAGGTTGCCCAGCAGCAGGAACAGCACCACCACCACCAGCAGCGCACCTTCGGTGAGGTTCTTTGCCACGGTTCTGATGGTGGAGTTCACCAGCACGCTGCGGTCCAGCACCGGCACGGCCACGATGTCGGCCGGCAACGACCTGTTGACCTGCTCCAGGCGCGCCGCTGCCGCCTGCGCGACGGTGCGGCTGTTGCCACCGGCGATCATCAAGGCGGTACCGAGCACGGCCTCGTGACCATTGCGGCTGGCCGCGCCCAGGCGCGGTGCACGGCTGAGATCGACATCGGCCACGTCGGCCACGCGCACCACCACGCCGTTGCGGGTCGCAACGGGGGCCTGCGCCAGATCATCAGTGGTCAGTGCCAGGCCGTCCGCACGTACCACCAGGCCTTCGCCGGCACGCTGCACGAAACCGGCACCCGCCTGCACGTTGGCGCGCTGCAGTGCCGTGACCAGGTCGGCCAGGCCCAGGCCATGCGCAGCCAGCCTGGCAGTGTCCGGGTGCACGCCGTACTCCTTCACGTACCCGCCGACCGTATCGACGCCAGCCAATCCTGGGCTGGAGCGCATCTGCGGCGCGATGATCCAGTCCTGCACCGTACGCAGGTAGGTGGCGCGTTCTTCCGGCGTGCGCAGCAGGCTGCCCTCCGGCGTCCGGTAGACCTCGCCGGCCTGCCAGCCCGCATCCCCCGGTCTGGCCAGCCGGGCGGGATCGAACGGGGTGAAGTCCACCGTCCACATCAGCACCTCGCCCAGGCCGGTGGTGACCGGCGACAGCAGCGGCGATGCGCCATCGGGCAGATCTTCCGCCGCTTCACGCATGCGCTCGGCCACCTGCTGGCGGGCGAAGTAGATGTCGGTCGCGTCGGTGAAGATCGCGGTGACCTGGGAGAAGCCGTTGCGCGACAGCGAACGGGTGGTGGTCAGGCCGGGAATGCCGGCCAGCGCGGTTTCCAGCGGGTAGGTCACCTGCCGCTCGATCTGTTCCGGTGTCAGCGCAGGTGCCACCGTGTTGATCTGCACCTGGCGGTTGGTGATGTCCGGCACGGCGTCGATCGGCAGCTTGCCCAGCTGGAACAGGCCCCAGGCCGCGATCAGCGCCGCCAGGAACACCACCAGCCAGCGGAAGCGCACCGCTGATTCAATGATGAGCTTGAACATGGTCGCCTCCTCAGTGGCCGTGCTCGGCTTCGCCCTTGGCCAGTTCGGCCTTGAGCAGGAAGGCATTGGTGCCGACGATGCGCTCGTTGCCGCTCAGTCCACCGAGGATCTCGATGCGATCACCGGCACGACGGCCGGCCAGCACCGGCTGTGCCTTGAAACCGCCTTCCACGGCGACGAACACGGCGCTGCTGCCGTCGACGTTCTGCACGGCATCGGCTGGCACGCTCAGTGCACCGTCCCGGCCTTCGGTGACCACCCTGGCCGACACCGGCGAACCGGCCGGCGGCAAGGCCGCCTCCACCGGCGTCGCGCGGATGACCGCCACGCCGCCCTGCTGGCGCACGTCGGCCGCAGAGCCGGTGACCGTGGCGGTGAAGCTGCCGCCCGGCACCGTGACGTCCAGCGTCATTCCCGGGGTGACCTGCGCGGCCAGCGCAGGCGGTGCGGTGAACACCAGTTCGTTCATCGCCGGATCGGCGACATCGGCCACCGCGCTGCCTGCGGCGACCACGCCGCCTGGAGTGACCTGGACGTTGCCGACGATGCCGGTCACCGGGCTGGTGATGCGCACGCGGCCACTGGCATCGGGCGCACCGTTGGCCGCGGCCTGCGCCTGTGCGGCAGTCGCCTGCGCCTGTGCGGCCAGCGAACGGGCGCGCGATGCTTCCAGCTCCTGGCGGGCGACCACGCCCTGTTCGACCAGCGCCTTGTCGCGGCCGTAGGCCAGGCGTGCCGCCTCGGCTTCGGCCGATGCGGCCAGAGCGTTGGCGCGGAACACGGCGGCTTCGCCGCTGACCACGATCACCAGGGCCTGGTTCTGCTTCACCGCTGTGCCTGGTGCCACCAGCACACGTTCGACGCGACCGCTCACGGTGGACGCCACCGAGGCACGTGCGCCCACCGATGGTTCGACACGGCCCGACAGGCGGGTGGAGCCGCCACCACCGCGTCCGACGGCCACCACTTCGATACCGGACGCCTTGATCTGTTCCGGCGTCAGCTGCACCACGCCTTCGTCGGCGTCGGCCGGTGCCTTGGTAGCCTCGGCCTTGGCGTCCGGGCTGTCGGCTGCGTGCCCGTGGCCGTCATCGCTGCCGGCTTTGGCTGCAGTGGCATCGGCTGTTTCCGGTGTCTGTGCGTTGCCGGCGCAGCCGGCGAGGAGAACGGCCAGCACGACGCCGCCAAGCAGGGGAAAGGAACGGGACAGTGTCATGGGGCCTCCATAAAGGGTGCGCGCCCCTCGAGGCGGGCAAGATCGATTTCCGCGGCGACGCGCGACAGGCGTGCATCCACCGCGGTGCCGCGGGCGGCAATGAGCGCGCTGCGCGTGCTGCGCAGTTCCAGCTGCGAGATGCGTCCGGCATCGAAGCCGACGCGGGCCAGCCGATAGGCTTCCTCGGCCGCCACCACGCTTTCATCGGCGGCGCGGGTGCGGCTGCTGGCAGCCTTCAGCCCGGCAATGGCCGACAGCCGTCCGGCCTCGCTGTCGCGGCGTTGCTGGTCCAGGCGGGCTTCGGCCGCGCGCTGGTCGGCACTGGCGGCACGGATGCCGCCCCGGTTGCGGTCGAACAACGGCACGGTCAGGCTGACGCCGAGCGTGTAAGCGCGTTCGCCGCCTTCGCGGAAGCGGGTCTGTCCGGCGGTCAGGCTCAGGTCGGGCAGCGCCCGCTTGCGCTCGACGTCCACCAGCCGGCCGGCCGCATCGGCTTCGGCTTCGGCGATACGCACCGCGAGTGCGGCATCGGTGGCGCCGCGTGGCAGCGGAGGTGCGCGGTCGAGCAGGCTGCTGTCGATCGACTGCACCGGCGAATCCAGCAGCGCCGCGCCGGCCAGGCGCGCCAGCGCGGCGTCGCGGAAGGCCTGCGCCTCGTCCAGCGCGGCGCTGGCATTGGCCACCTCGCTCTGCGCCTGCACCGCACGCAGTTGCGGTTCACGCCCTTGCCTGACCATGGCATTGACGGCCTTGGCATCGTCGCGGGTCAGGGCCAGCGCCTCTTCGGCCAGGGTGTAGCGGCGCAATGCGCTCTCTGCCTGTGCGTAGGCCGCGGCCAGCTGGCCGGCAACATCACTGCGGCTTTGCGCGCCACGCAGATTGGCGGCCTGGGCCTCGGCACGGGCGGCACGTACGCGCGCGCCGCGCTGGCCCCAGACCTCCAGCGGCTGGGACAGGCTGAGCACACTGTCGGCCTTGCCCATGCCGCCGTAGGAGCCGGTGCCCCACGCGTTCTCGGCCGACCAGGAAAGGGAAGGATTGGGCAGCGCACGGGCCTGGTCGGCGCGGGCGTCGGCAGCCTCGGCCAGCGCCGAGCCCACACGGGCGCCGGGCAGCTGGTCCAGTCGTTCAAGCAGGGTGTCGTAGGAAGGAGCAGCTTGCGCCATCACCGATGCCGCCGGGGCCAGGCCCAGCAACACGGCGACGACCAGCCCGGCCGCACGCGGCGACCGTGGTGTCAGGATCGACATAGGGGGATTCCGGTTGTGAGTGAAACGGGAGCCCGCAGCAGCGGGACGCGCTCAGCTCACGCCCGGGGGGGACGCGTCAGTTCATCCTGGGCGACGGCGTAGGCCGTCGCATCGCCGGCCGTCATCCAGCGCGCCGGCAGCGGCGCATCGAAGGCGGCGAAGGTGTTCGCCGGCAGGCTGGAGGTGGAATGGTGGCAGTGGTTATGCGTGCAGGCACCGGTGTGCTTGCTGTCACTGTCGCCTGCGGTGTCATCGGCCGCCGACTCCACATGTGCCACGCTGGCATGCGGTTCCACCGCGCACGCCAGCGCGTCGGCCACCGGCACGACCACGAATGCCGCCATCAGCAGCATCAGCAGGTACGAGCGTAGGTGGCGGGCGATCCGGCGCATGGAGGGGAGGCTAGCAAGCGGTTTTCGCCGGATACAATATCAATGGCCACTTCGGGAATTCGTCGGAATCTCCCGTTCAGCTGGGCGGGCGCGGGGTCGGATCCCTTTCCTCCGGAAAGGGCTCTGACCCAACCCGCCGTTCGGGTGCGTCGCGCACATGTGCTCTGGTAGGTGTCGACCTTGGTCGACACGCTTTTCGCCGCTGGGGTCAGATCCCTTTTCTCTGGAAAGGGCTCTGATCCCATCGCATTGCCGGCCAGCGGCCGGCACTACCCGGGTCACGGCAGTTTCGCGATCACCTTGATCTCGAACTGGAAGCCGTACAGCCAGGTCACGCCGATACCGGTCAGGGTGGGGTGCGGCGCCTCGCCCCAGTACTCGGGCACGATCGCCCAGGCCTTCTCGAAGTTCTTCTCCGGATCGACCAGGAACACGGTCACGTCGATCACGTCATCGAACGTGCAGCCTGCGGCGGCCAGCACCGCATTGAGATTGTCGAAGGCGCGACGGACCTGCGCCTCGAAGTCCGGTTCGGGCGAGCCATCCTCGCGGCTGCCGACCTGCCCGGAGACGAACAGGAAGCCATTGGACCGGATCGCCGGAGAGTAGCGGTTGCGGTCATACAGGGCCTGGCGGCCAACGGGGAAAACGACATCGCGGTGTGACATGGGAAGGGCCTGATGGGAAGAACCGCCATCCTGCTCGCGATTGTTGTCTGGATATACCGCGATGATCGGACTAGATTGATCGCACAACCCAAACAATCGGATCGCCGATGGACCGCTTCGAGGCCATGCGCGCCTTTGCCCGTGTGGTGGAGACCGGCAGCTTCACCCGTGCCGCGACGACCCTGCAGATCAGTCGCACCACGGTGACCCAGCTGGTGCAGCAGCTAGAAGCGCACCTGCGTCTGCGCCTGCTCAACCGCACCACGCGGCGGGTCAGCGTCACCGCCGATGGTGCGGCCTACTACCCCCGCATTGCCCGCCTGCTGGCCGAGCTGGAAGAGGTCGAGGGTGGCCTGGGCGATGCCGCCGTGCAGCCGCGCGGCCGCCTGCGCATCGACGTGCCCGGGCCCTATGCGCGGCTGCGGCTGGTGCCGGCACTGCCGGACTTCCAGGCGCGCTACCCCGAGATCCAGCTGGACATCGGCGTCAGCGACCGCGAGGTCGACGTCATCGCCGACAACGTCGACTGCGTGATCCGTGGCGGCACCCCGGCCGACCCGGCCCTGGTGGCACGGCCGCTGGGCGAGCTGCCGATCGGCTTCCACGCCAGCCCGGACTACGTGCAGCGCTTTGGTCTGCCGGAGCATCCGCGCGCGCTGGAGGGACCGCAGCACCACATGGTTGGGCTGCTCAGCCCACGCAGCGGGCGGGCGCGGGTCTTCGCCGCGCGGCGCGGCGATGAGACCGTCCAGGTGCAGGGCCGCCATACGGTCGGCTTCGATGACGGCAATGCCTATCTCGCCGCCGGCCTGGCCGGGCTGGGCGTGGTCGCCCTGCCCAGCTACATGGCCGAGCCGCACGTGGCACGCGGTGAACTGCTGCCGCTGCTGCAGGCCTGGCAGCTGCCGTCGATGCCGATGCACATCATGTTTGCGCCGAACCGGCACATGAGCCAGCGCCTGCGGGTATTCATCGACTGGGTGGTGGAAGCGCTGGGGTGATGGACCCGCAGGGCCGAGCCCACGCCCGGCCGCTCCTGTGGGTAACTTGCGCAAGGCCTTGATTGCATGCATAATGCGCGGCTCGCTGTGTCCGGTTTCGTGCCGGGCGGCGCCCCCGGGAGCACGTCCCCGGCCGCCCAACGCCAGCGTAACCCTTTGATTCTCTTGACGTGTGGTGGGCAACCACCGAGGCCGCCGTCTCCCGGGCTACGGGCTGACAACAACTACTATCGAGGTGCGCAATGTCCCGCGTATGCCAGGTTTCCGGCAAGCGAGTGCAGACGGGTAACAACGTCTCGCACGCCAACAACAAGACCCGTCGTCGTTTCCTGCCGAATCTGCACGAGCGCCGTTTCTGGGTGGCCAGCGAGAACCGCTGGGTCAAGCTTCGTGTTTCCGCGCATGCACTGCGCACCATCGACAAGAACGGCATCGATTCCGTTCTGGCTGAGCTGCGTGCGCGCGGCGAAAAGGTCTGAGGAGTAAAGCATCATGGCAGGCAAGCGCGATAAGGTCCGTATGATTTCCTCGGCCGGTACCGGCCACTTCTACACCACGGACAAGAACAAGAAGAACACCCCGGGGAAGATGGAATTCCTGAAGTACGATCCGGTCGTGCGCAAGCACGTCCTGTACAAGGAAGGCAAGATCAAGTAATCCGCACGGATTGCTGGTCCCCGCGAAGAAACCCGCCCTTGTGGCGGGTTTTTTCTTGCCTGTCGTCTGGTCTGGTGGGTGTCGGCCCTTGGCCGGCACGGCCGTACTCCCTGCGCAGGCTGTCGCCTATGGCGCAGTGCGCGGAATCATGGGCCGAATGCGATAAGTGATTCTTCCTACCGGTTCCGGCAGTTCGCGCGGTTCAAATCGATTGGAACGACGGGCCCTGCCGCGCCCATGATGGCAAGCCGCTGCGGTTGCAGTGGCCGGGCTTGCAATCCCGTGAAGTCAATCATGAGTAGACTCGCCCGCCGTCGCCGGAGATCCCTCCGGCGACGGTTGGTGACCTATCCGCCTCTATGGCGGACGGTGCGTGGGGGCCTCGCGCCCGCCGGTTCGTTTGCTCATTGATTGCTTCCCGGTATTGCAACCACGCATCGTCCGCCACCTTCACCGGTGGCCAGATCCGTTGAAGGAGGCTGCATGAACACCCCATCACACCGGCAGGACCTGGAACTGGGCTGGCTGCGCCTGCAGCGCATGCTGGAAGGCATCGAGGGCATGGCGCTGCTGCTGTGCGACCACCACCTGGCACTGGCCAACGGCGCACCGCCGACGCTGCCGGAGGCACAGCTGGAGCGGGCGGCGCAGGCCATTGCCTGCATGGCGCTCAACGGCCGCCGCCACGCCGAATCGGTTCGCCAGCTGAGCGAGGTGCCGGTGCGGCATTGAGGCCCGCCCTCCCTTGTAGAGCCGAGCCCGTGCCCGGCTGCGCTGAGGCAGTCGAGCAAGCTCGACTCTACACACCCTGCTGGGCAGAATGGCCCATCACCTGCCGACGGACGACGCGATGCTGGTTGAGTGGTTGCTGGGATCGTATCTGCTGCTGATCGACTGGCTGATCCGGCTGGTCGCGCTGTGCTGGATTCCGACCCGCACCACGCCGGGCGCGGCCCGCAGCTGGCTGCTGCTGGTCGGTTTCGTGCCGCTGCTGGGCCTGCCGCTGTATCTGCTGTTCGGCCACCCGTGGCTGTCGCGCGAGCGCATCCGCCGCCAGGCCGAGGCCTCGCAGGTCATCCGCGAAGAGCAGGCGCTGCAGCGCCGCCTGCGCTGGAAGCCGGAACCGGATACGGCCAGTGCGGAAATCGTGCCGCTGGTGCAGCGACAGGGCGATTTCATGCCGGTGCACGGCAACGCCGTCGATCTGCTCACCGATTACGACGAATCGCTGCACACGCTCATCGCCGACATCGACCAGGCCGAAGACCGCGTGCACCTGCTGTACTACCTGATGTTCGACGATTCGGTGGGCGAGGCCATCGTCGAGGCGCTGCAGCGTGCCGCCGCCCGCGGCGTGCAGTGCAGGGTGCTGCTGGACGCGGTGGGCGCCAAGCGTGGCCTGCGCGCCTACCGCAAGCGCCTGCAGGCGCGCGATATCGAAGTGCGGGCGATGCTGCCCGGCGGGCTGCGCTGGCGCCGCAGCGGCCGCATGGACCTGCGCAACCATCGCAAGATTGCGGTGATCGACAACGAAGTGGGCTACATCGGTTCGCAGAACCTGGCACGGCCGGAGTTCGTGCCAGGCCATCCCAACCGCGAGCTGGTGGCGCGTGTGCGCGGCCCGGCGGTGGCACACCTGGAAGCCGTGTTCGCCAGCGACTGGTACATCGAGACCGGCCAGCGCCTGGACGTCATTGCCGACGTACCCGAGTGCAGCGACGATGTTGCCACCCAACTGCTGCCCAGCGGGCCGGCCTATCCGTACAGCAACGCGCGTGATGCCGTCGCCGCACTGATCCATCTGGCCCGCCGGCGGCTGGTGATGGTCACCCCGTACTTCGTGCCGGACGAAGCGACCCTGAGCGCGCTGCGCATCGCCGCGCTGTCCGGGGTGCAGGTGCAGCTGATCCTGTCGGCCAGCAACAACCAGCGGCTGACCGCCTGGGCGCAGGAGGCCTACTACGACGAGTTGCTGCGCTGTGGCGTGCGCATTGCCCTGTACGAGCCGCAGTTCCTGCACGCCAAGCACATGAGCGTGGATGAAGACATCGCGGTGCTCGGCTCGATCAACATGGATATCCGCTCGTTCGCGCTGAATGCCGAGATCGGCCTGGTCTGCTACGACCGCGTGCTGGTGACGCAGCTGTGTGCCATTGAAGACGATTACCTGCGCCAGTCGCGCCAGCTCGATCTGCAGCAGTGGCGCAAGCGTCCTGCCTGGCGCCGCAGCCGCGAAGGCATCGCACGCCTGGCCGACGCGTTGATGTGAACCGGTGCGCCGGAGCTCGAGCGGTCTCGATCATTGCGCACGCGGCGGCACTCCGGCCCGTCATGGCCGATGGCCTACAATCGGCACATGACTGATTCACCGTGTAATGGCGAACTGGACCTGGCGATCATCGGTGGTGGTGCGGCCGGGGTGCTGGTGGCGATCCAGGTGCTGCGCCAGGCCCGGTCGCCACTGGCGCTGGCCATCTTCGAACCCGCCTCGCAGCTGGCCCAGGGCATCGCCTATGCCACGCCGTGGCCGGAGCACCTGCTGAATGTGCCGGCGGCGAAAATGAGTGCGTTCGCCGAGCAGCCGGCTGACTTCCTCGATTACCTGATGGCCGTCAACGCCTACCCGGGCGAGACGCGCGAGGTGCTGGGCGAGCGTTATGTCGGCCGCCATCATTTCGCCGCGTACCTGCAGCAGCGTCTGCAGGAGGCGGTTGCGGCCAGCCCGGCGCAGCTGCAGGTGATCGCGCAGCCGGTGCGGGGCCTCGCTCCGGATGACTCCGGTTACCGCCTGCAGCTGGGCGATGGCCACACATGGCACGCCGCGCAGGGGGTGCTCGCCACCGGCAACAGCATGCGTCCGCTGCCGGTGGCCGGTGCCGATGGACTGCCTGCCGACACCGTGGTCGAAGCCTGGGACTACGACGGCGTGCGCGCGTTGGCAGGCGCGCACGCGCTGGCCATCGTCGGTTCCGGTCTGAGCATGGCTGATACGGTGCTGGCGCTGGTCGCGGCCGGTCACACCGGCCCGCTGCATGTGATTTCCCGTCACGGCCTGCTGCCGCTGCCGCACGCGCACGCGGGCCTGCCGGATTTCGACCCCGCCCCCCTGCTGCCGATGACGCTGCGCCAGCGCCTGCGCACGCTGCGCCGGCAGGTGCGCCGGGCCGAGGCGGATGGCCTGCCCTGGCAGGGCGTGATGGACCGCCTCCGTCCGCATGGGCAGGCGCTGTGGTGCAGCCTCGACGAGGCCGACCAGCGGCGGTTCCTGCGCCATGTGGTTCGCTACTGGGATGTACATCGCCATCGCATCGCCGAAGAGGTCGATGCACAGTTGCGCGCATTGCAGGCCAGCGGTCAGCTGCGCGTGCATCGCGCACGCCTGGATCGGGTCTGGCGTGAGGGCGATGCGCTGCAGCTGTCGGGCCACGATGTGGCCGGACACCCGCAGCAGTGGACGATCGGGGGTGTGATCAACGCCACCGGTGTGGAGACCCGCGCCACCGCGTTGCGCAATCCGTTGCTGCAGCAGCTTCAGGCCGATGGCCTGGCCCGTCCCGGGCCGCATGGGCTGGGCCTGGACAGCACGGTGCCCGGCGACCGCGTGCGCAGCGCCGGCGGCCAGCCGCAGGCGCGGCTGGGCGTACTTGGCAGCCTGCGCATCGGCAGCCTGTGGGAAAGCCTGGCGGTGCCTGAACTGCGCCAGCAGGCGCAGGCACTGGCCACCCAGGTGGTCGCAGGAGCCGCGACGGCGATGCCGTAAAATGGGGGCATGGATGTCTCCCACCTGCTTGATGGCCTGAACCCGGCCCAGCGCGAAGCCGTCTCCGCTCCCCCCGGCCACCACCTGGTGCTGGCCGGTGCCGGTTCCGGCAAGACCCGCGTACTTACCCACCGCATCGCCTGGCTGCATGAAGTCGAAGGCGTGCCGACCCATGGCATCTTCGCGGTGACCTTCACCAACAAGGCCGCCGGCGAGATGCGCCACCGCATCGACGCACAGCTGCCGCATGGCAGCCGTGGCATGTGGATCGGTACCTTCCACGGCCTGGCCAACCGCCTGCTGCGCCTGCACTGGCAGGACGCGAAGCTGCCCGAAGGTTTCCAGGTGATGGATTCGGACGACCAGCTGCGGCTGGTCAAGCGCGTGGTGCAGGCACTGGAGATCGACGACAGCAAGCATCCGCCCAAGCAGATCGCGTGGTGGATCAACGAACAGAAGGATGAAGGCCGCCGCCCGCAGCACATCCAGCCCGAGCCGCACGATGCGTGGCTGGAAACCATGCGCCAGGCCTACATCGAGTACCAGGCGCGCTGCGACCGTGCCGGCCTGGTCGACTTCGCCGAACTGCTGCTGCGCGCGCATGAGCTGCTGCGTGACAATCCCGGCCTGCTGGCGCACTACCGCGCCCGCTTCCGCGAGATCCTGGTGGACGAGTTCCAGGACACCAATGCCATCCAGTACGCCTTCGTGCGCGTGCTGGCGGGGGAGTCCGGCCATGTGTTCGTGGTCGGCGACGACGACCAGGCCATCTACGGCTGGCGCGGTGCCAAGGTGGAGAACGTGCAGGGCTTCCTGCGTGATTTCCCGGGCGCGCAGACCATCCGCCTGGAACAGAACTACCGCTCCACGGCCAACATCCTCGGTGCTGCCAACGCGGTGATCGCGCACAACCCCGATCGCATCGGCAAGCAGCTGTGGACCGACAGCGGTGACGGCGAGCCGATCGACCTGTACGCGGCGTACAACGAGATGGACGAGGCCCGCTACATCGTCGAACGTGCCCGCCAGTGGGTGCGCGATGGTGGCAGCTACACCGAAGTGGCCGTGCTCTACCGCAGCAATGCGCAGTCGCGTGCGCTGGAAGAAGCCCTGCTGAGCGAGCAGGTGCCGTACCGCGTGTACGGCGGCATGCGCTTCTTCGAACGCGCCGAGATCAAGGACGCGCTGGCCTACCTGCGCCTGCTCTCCAACCGCAACGACGATGCCGCCTTCGAGCGCGCGGTGAACACGCCGACCCGCGGCATCGGTGAACGCACTCTCGACGAAGTGCGGCGCGAAGCACGAGCGCAGGGCATTTCGCTGTGGGAAGCCACCATGCTGGTCACCCAGGGCAATGCGCTGGCCGCGCGTGCGCGCAACGCACTGGCGGGATTCCTGGTGCTGGTCAACGAACTGCAGGCGCAGACCCGGGACATGACCCTGGCCGAGCGCGTGGACCACGTGCTCTCGCGCTCGCAGCTGCGTGAGCACTGGAGCAAGGAAAGCCGCAATTCGCTCGACTCCGAATCGCGCACCGACAACCTCGACGAACTGGTCTCGGTCGCCTCGCGCTTCGTGCGGCGTGCCGATGACATCGAGGAAGTGGGCGAGGACATGGACGAGCTGGTGGCGTTCCTGGCCTACGCTGCGCTGGAGGCCGGCGAGGGCCAGGCGCAGGCCGGCGAGGACGGCGTGCAGCTGATGACCCTGCATTCGGCGAAGGGCCTGGAATTCCCCCTGGTGTTCCTGGCCGGCATGGAGGATGGCCTGTTCCCGAGCGCGCGTTCTCTGGAAGAAAGCGGCCGGCTGGAGGAAGAGCGGCGCCTGGCGTATGTGGGCATCACCCGGGCGCGGCAGAAGCTGGTGCTGTGCTACGCCGAATCACGCCGCATCCATGGCCAGGACAACTACAGCCTGCCTTCGCGATTCCTGCGTGAGATTCCACGCGGGCTGCTGCATGAAGTGCGGCCGAAGGTGCAGGTCTCGCGTCCCGCGTCGCTGGGCAGCAGCCGGGTGATGGGGCATGCCGCCATCGAGCTGCCGCCGATCAAGCTCGGCGCGCTGGTCAGCCATCCCAAGTTCGGCGAAGGCATGGTGACCGATTACGAAGGCAACGGCGCCCACGCCCGCGTGCAGGTCGAGTTCGCCGACGCCGGCAGCAAGTGGCTGGTGATGGCCTACGCCAACCTGACGGTGATCTGATTCCCGTCGGGGGGGCGGAGCCTTCCCGCAGGGAGGGCTCCGACCCCATCACGGGAACACCCAGCCGAGCATGGGCTCGGCTCTACAATAGGCGGCATCTCTTCCAGGAATGCCCCCATGACCGAGCCCACGCTGCATGTCACCGTGACCTTGAACGCCAGGCTGCAGCCTGAGCATCGCCACGAGCTGTTCGAGGATCCGCTCGACGCGCTGCTCCAGGCCGCCGAAGTGGGCGAAATCACCGGCGGCGGGACCGCCCTCTCCGATGACGGCGAGGTCGAGTACGGCGACATCGAGGTGGCGCTTCATGACGCGGCAGGTGTGCCGAAGTTGATCGATCTGCTGGAGCAGCTGGGTGCGCCGAAGGGATCGAAGGTGCAGGGCGCCGGGGACGGCGACCGCGGTTTCGGCGTCACCGAAGGCCTGGGCATCTATCTGGATGGCCAGAACCTGCCGGACGAGGTCTACGAACAATGCGATTCCAACCATGTGTTCGAACAGCTGTCCGAACGCATCGATGGCCTGGGCGAGATCTGCAGCTGGTGGCAGGGCCCGACCGAGACCGCGCTGTACATGTACGGCCAGTCGTTCGAGGCGATGCGTGATGCGATCGCCGGGTTCGTGGCCAGCTACCCGCTGTGCCAGAACGCACGCGTGGTGCAGATCGCCTGAGAGGGCCACCTGTAGAGCCGAGCCCACGCTCGGCTCATCCATCCGGAGCCGAGCATGGGCCCGGCTCTACAGGCGCCGGATTGATCCTGCTCAAAGCGCCACGTGCACATCGGGTGTGCAATGGTGGCGTTCCCATCCGGCGGATTGCCACGGAGCCCTACCATGTACACGCGCATCCTGATCGCCACCGACGGGTCCGAGCTGGCCGACAAGGGCCTGGCCAAGGGCCTGGAGCTGGCGAAGGACCTCAACGCCGAGGTCGACATCGTCACCGTTTCCGAGCCGTGGGCTGTCGGCATGTACGACGCCATGGGCTGGAGCGTGGGCTACATGAACAGCCCCGAGTACAAGGCCGATCGCGAGGAAGGCGCGCAGAAGGTACTGCAGCCTGCACTGGCCAAAGCCGCTGAGCAGGGCATCCAGGCCAACCCGGTGCATGTGCTGGACCGCTACGCGGCCGACGGCATCATCGAGACCGCTGCCGAGCGCAACAGCGACCTGATCGTGATGACCTCGCATGGCCGTCGTGGCGTGACCCGCGTGCTGCTGGGCAGCCAGACCGCCGAGGTGCTGGCACGCAGCACGCTTCCGGTGCTGGTCATCCGCTGAGGCACGTGTTCCCGGGGAGGGGACACCGACGCCGGCCGCAGGATGCGCGCCGGCGTCATCTTTTATGCAGCCGGGCTCGCTGGGGTCGGATCCTGCGGAAAGGGATCCGCCCCCTGTCACATCACCAGCTGTAGAGCTTCCAGTACACCGGCGAGACGCCGTCCTTGTCGGTGTCCATGCGGCCATCGCCGTTCTTGTCGTACATGTAGAACGGGGCACCCCGCGACGGCGTCACCTTGACCATGCGCAGCTGCCCGGCCACGCGGTACTCCTCGATGGTGTCGCCGTTGCTCATGGTGCGGCTGGAGACCTCGGCGCCCTTGACGTCGACCGGGGGCGCCCCGGCGCCACCCATGCTGGCGCAGCCGGCAAGCAGGAGCAGGGAGGCCAGCATCAGAGTCTTCATGGGCGGTGGTCCTTTGCCTGGAAAGAGATTCGATTATGCCCCATCGTCGGGCATGCGCCGTGTCGCCGCTGTGCAGGGACAGGCGCGTAGAATCGCTGCATGAGCAGATTAGTCCTGATCGACGGGTCCAGTTACCTGTACCGCGCGTTCCACGCGCTGCCGCCCCTGTCCAATGCACAGGGCGAGCCCACCGGCGCGCTGTTCGGCGTGGTCAACATGCTGCGCTCGACGCTGAAGGAGCGGCCGGCCTACGTCGCGTTCGTCGTCGATGCGCCCGGCAAGACCTTCCGTGATGACCTGTACGACCAGTACAAGGCCAACCGTCCCCCGATGCCCGACGAGCTGCGCAGCCAGGTCGAGCCGATGTGCCGCATCGTCGAAGCGCTGGGCATCAGCATCCTGCGCGTTCCGGGCGTGGAAGCCGACGATGTGATCGGCACGCTGGCCCTGCAGGGCCAGGCGCAGGACCTGAAGGTGACGATCTCCACCGGCGACAAGGACTTCGCCCAGCTGGTGCGGCCGGGCATCGAGCTGGTCAACACCATGACCGGCAGCCGCATGGATTCGGACGCGGCGGTGATGGAGAAGTTCGGTGTGCGCGCCGACCAGATCGTCGACCTGCTGGCGCTGATGGGCGACAGCGTCGACAACGTGCCGGGCGTGGAGAAGTGCGGGCCGAAGACCGCCGCCAAGTGGCTGGCGGAGTACCAGCACCTGGAGGGCGTGATGGCCGCCGCGCCGGCCATGAAGGGCAAGATCGGCGAGAACCTGCGTGCGGCGCTGGAGCGCCTGCCGCTGAACCGCGAACTGGTGACGATCCGCACCGACGTCGCACTGGAGGCCACCCCGACCACGCTGGCGCTGCGGGAACAGGACGTGCCGGCGCTGACCGAGCTGTACACGCGCTACGGGTTCACCCAGGCCCTGAAGGAACTGGGGGCGCCGCTGCCGGCACCGGCCGTGGCCAGCGAGGCGGCACCGAGCCTGCGTGGCACGGCGGCCGGCTTCGCCCGTGGCAGTGCGGAGGCACCGGCCGAGGGCACGCTGGATCCGGCACTGGCCGCGCCAGGTGAATACGAGACCGTGCTTACCAGCGAACAGCTGCAGGCCTGGGTGGAGCGGCTGCAGCAGGCCGACCTGATCAGCTTCGATACCGAAACCGACGCGCTGGATGCGATGCGCGCGCGCCTGGTCGGTGTCAGCCTGGCGGTCGAGCCGGGCAGGGCGGCCTACATCCCGGTGGGTCATGACTACCCCGGCGCACCGGCGCAGCTGCCGCTGCAGCAGGTGCTGGACGCGTTGCGCCCGGTACTGCAGGACCCGGCAAGGAAGAAGCTGGGCCAGCACGGCAAGTACGACCTGCATGTGCTGCGGCGCCACGGTGTCGAGGTGCAGGGTTACCACGACGACACCATGCTTGAGAGCTTCGTGCTCAATTCCACCGCCACCCGCCACGACATGGATTCGCTGGCCCTGCGTTACCTGGGCTACACCACCATCAAGTTCGAGGACGTGGCCGGCAAGGGCGCCAAGCAGATTCCGTTCTCGCAGGTGGGCATCGACGAGGCCAGCCGCTATGCGGCCGAGGACGCCGACATCACCCTGCGCCTGCACCGCGCGCTGCAACCGCAGCTGCTGGCCGAACCGGCCCTGGACAGCGTGTACCGCGACATCGAGATGCCACTGGTGCCGGTACTGGCCAGCATCGAGGCCAACGGTGTACGCATCGATGCCGACGAGCTGCGCCGGCAGAGCCAGGACCTGTCTTCGCGCATGCTGGCCGCGCAGCAGAAGGCCACCGAGCTGGCCGGGCGCAGTTTCAACCTGGATTCGCCGAAGCAGCTGCAGGCCGTGCTGTTCGACGAGCTGAAGCTGCCGGCGGTGGTGAAGACCCCGAAGGGCCAGCCCAGCACCAATGAAGAGGCGCTGGAGGCGATCGCCGACCAGCATGAGCTGCCGCGGGTGATCCTCGATTACCGTGGCCTGGCCAAGCTGCGCAGCACCTATACCGACAAGCTGCCGGAGATGGTCAACCCGGATACCGGCAGGGTGCACACCAGCTACCACCAGTCCGGCGCTGCCACCGGCCGCCTGTCCTCCTCCGACCCGAACCTGCAGAACATCCCGATCCGCACCGAAGATGGCCGCCGCATCCGCCGCGCCTTCGTCGCACCGGAAGGCTGCCAGCTGCTGGCCGCCGACTATTCACAGATCGAACTGCGGATCATGGCCCACCTGTCCGAAGACCCGGGCCTGGTGCGCGCCTTCGAGCAGGGCGCCGACGTGCACCGCGCCACCGCCGCAGAAGTGTTCGGCCGCACCCTGGACGAGGTGACGCCGAACGAGCGCCGCGCGGCCAAGGCGATCAATTTCGGCCTGATGTACGGCATGAGCGCCTTCGGCCTGGCCCGCAACCTGGGCATCGACCGGGGCCAGGCGCAGGATTATGTGGCGTTGTACTTCAGCCGTTACCCGGGCGTGCGTGACTTCATGGAGCGGATGCGCCAGCAGGCCCGTGACCAGGGCTATGTGGAGACGCTGTTCGGCCGCCGCCTGTATCTGAACGATATCCATGCACGCAACCAGGGCCTGCGTGCCGGTGCTGAACGCGCCGCGATCAACGCGCCGATGCAGGGCACCGCTGCCGACATCATCAAGCGCGCGATGGTGGATGTTGACCGCTGGCTGCGCGACAGCGGGGCCCCGGCGCGGATGATCCTGCAGGTGCACGATGAACTGGTGTTCGAAACCGAGACTGCGTTTGTCGAGGAGCTGCGGGAAAATGTGGTGCAGCGCATGTCGCAATCGGCACAGTTGCGCGTTCCTCTGGTGGTCGACACCGGCGTAGGTAACAACTGGGACGAGGCACACTGAGTCGCTTTCGGGCCTGAAACGACGTGAATTTGTTCATCTGGCCACAGTTTCTGACTCGGCCATGAATACTCGCCCCATTGCGGTTCATTAAATTGGCTCCCTTCACGAACCGTTAGTGTTCGGAGTGGTTCTATAGATCTCGACAGGCGCAATGCCTGTTGTGGATCTCTCCCATCCCCTGGAGCAGATCTCGGAACGGGGACTCCTCCCCAAGTGCCCGTTCCCCGGCCCCGTTGACCTCCCCCTGGTCAGCGGGGCTTTTTATTTGCGCCGCCGGCAGGCTGCCGGCTGCTAGGCTGGGCCACCGCCCAGCAGGGGAGCCCGCAATGCACGATCTGTTCGTACTGGCGATGCCGTGGTGGGAGTTCATCCTGCGCGCGGTGGTGGTCTACACCGTCGTGCTGGGCCTGGTGCGCCTCAGCGGCAAGCGCGCGCTGGGGCAGATCACCCCGTTCGACGTGCTGCTGATCGTGCTGCTGGGCAACGCGGTGCAGAACGCGCTGCTGGGCCAGGACACGTCCCTGGGCGGTGGCCTGCTGCTCGCCGCGACCCTGATCCTGCTCAACTACGGCGTGGGCTGGGTGACCACCCGCAACCGCCGCCTGGAGCGCCTGATCGAGGGGGAACCGGTGGTGATCGCCCGTGACGGCACCCTGTTGCGGGATGTTCTGCGCCGCGAACTGATCAGCCGGGCCGATTTCGATGCCGCCATGCGCCAGCAGGGCTGCCTGCGCATCGATGATGTGCAGGTGGCGCTGCTGGAAACCACCGGCCACATCACGATCATCGCCCGGCACACGGACGCGTAGGGCCGGCGGCATGTGTGCGGGGACGGCCACGCCGCCCCGCGAGATGCCTTAGAGCCAGTCGCGCGGGACCAGGTAATCGGCCAGCCGGGCTTCCGGACTGCCCGCCTCGGGGGTGAAGCCGTATTCCCAGCGCACCCGCGGCGGCAGGCTCATCAGGATGCTTTCGCTGCGGCCGCCGCTCTGCAGGCCGAACAGCGTGCCGCGGTCGTAGACCAGGTTGAATTCCACATATCGGCCCCGCCGGTACAGCTGGAATTCGCGCTCGCGCTCGCCATGGGCGATGTCCTTGCGCTGCTGCACGATCGGCAGATAGGCATCGAGGAAGCCGTCGCCGACCGCCCGCAGGTAGTCGAAGTCGCGTTCGAAATCGCCGTGCAGATCGTCGAAGAACAGGCCGCCGATGCCGCGCGTTTCGTTGCGGTGGCGCAGGAAGAAGTACTCGTCGCACCAGCGCTTGTGCGCGCTGTAGCGCTCTTCACCAAACGGCGCGCACAGGTCGTGGGCGACCTGGTGCCAATGGCGCACGTCCTCGTCGAAGGGATAGAAGGGGGTCAGATCGAAACCACCCCCGAACCAGCTGGCCACCACTTCGCCGTCGCGCTGCGCCTGGAAGAAGCGCACGTTGGCATGGGTGGTGGGCACATAGGGGTTGAGCGGGTGGAACACCAGCGATACGCCGGTGGCGCGCCAGGAGGCGCCGGCCAGCTCCGGGCGGTTGGCCGAGGCCGACGGCGGCAAGCGGCTGCCGGAGACATCCGAGAAGCCGATTCCGGCCTGTTCGAACACCGCGCCGTCGCGCAGCACGCGGGTACGGCCACCCCCGCCTTCAGCGCGCTGCCACAGGTCTTCCTGGAAGCGGGCCTGGCCGTCGGCCGCTTCGATCGCCGCACAGATGCGGTCCTGCAGGTCGGTCAGGTAGGCGCGCACGCGCTCGAATTCGTTCATGACGCGTACTTTACCGCAGTGCCTGCCGCACGCCGCGGGTGAGGGCAGGTCAGTGGAAGCAGGAGCGGATATCCGGCCGCAGCAGGCGCCAGGCCAGCCAGCCCTGCGCGACGAGCAGGGCGAAGGCGCCGCCGAACAAGGTCAGCGACATGAGGATGTGCTGGGTTCGCGCTTCGCGCAGTGTGTCTGGATCGACGATACGCCCGATGACGTCGGCGAGGACGCTGTCCAGCCACCCGGCGACGGCGAAGTTTGCCAGGGCCGAGAGCCACAGCAATGCCACGTAGCTCCACAGCCCCCAGCGACGTCGCCGGGCAAATCCCCAGCTGGAAAGCACGGCGGGGATCGCTGACAGCATCAGCCACAGGGTAGCGTCCACCGGCTTGCGCAGGATCCACAGCACGCTTGGCGGGAACTGCTGTTCAGTGGCCGACAGCAGCATCCACCGCCAGAACGGGCCGCCGGACAGCTGCCAGACCACCAGCGCCTGAATCGCCATGGCCACCACGAACGCTGCGCAGATCAGCAGCGACGCCAGGCCGAGCGGCCGCACGAAATCCTCCGGGTTGAGCGGCGTGGCAGGGCGGTGCCGGGGCGGTTGAAGCGACATCCGATGTCCTTGGCTGCAGTGGCGTCTTCAGCGGGTCGCCACCCGGGTGGCAACGGCCGGCAGGATATGGTGTTCGCTCAAGGGTGCCAAGCGCAGGCCATGGGGCGGGCGCAGCGGCACCCACGCCAGCTCGGCGATTTCCGCGCGTGCCTGCGGCGTGCCCTGTACCTGCACCCACCAGGCCTCGGCCTGTACGCGATGACCAGGCTCGTTCACCGCCCAGTCCTGGAAATGGCCCAGCGCCACGGTCGGGCCGGCGAGCAGGCGCACACCCAGCTCCTCGTCCAGTTCGCGGGCCAGCGTCTGCAGTGGCGTTTCGCCCGGTTCGGGCTTGCCTCCGGGCTGGATGAAGCGGTCGGCGCCGTGCTTGCGTACCACCAGCGCCCGGCCGTGGTCGTCGACGATGACCGCAGCCACGATGTGGATCGTGGCCGCGGCACTGCTCACTTCAGGTTCTGCTCGAACAGCTTGAGGATGCGCTTGTACTGGTCCAGCCAGGAGTCGGCGCGGACGTAGCCGTGGCGTTCCAGCGGGTACGGGGCGATCGACCAGTTGTCCTTGTGCAGCTCGATCAGGCGCTGGGTCAGGTTCACCGAGTCCTGGAAGAACACGTTGTCATCCATCATGCCGTGCGCGATCAGCAGGTTGTCCTGCAGGTTCTGCGCGTACTCGATCGGCGAGGACACCCGGTACGCCTCTGGATCGATGTCCGGCGTGTTGAGGATGTTGCTGGTATAGGCGTGGTTGTAGTTGTGCCAGTCCACCACCGGGCGCAGCGCGGCACCGGCCTTGAAGGTGCCCGGTGCGCGGAACAGCGCCATGAAGGTCATGAAGCCGCCGTAGGAGCCACCGTAGATGCCGGCGTGGTCACGGTCGCCCTGCTGGGTGTCCACCAGCCAGTCCAGGCCGTCCTTGTAGTCTTCCAGTTCCGGGTGGCCCATGTTGCGGTAGACGGCCGTGCGCCAGTCGCGGCCGTAGCCCTCGCTGCCGCGGTAGTCCATGTCCAGCACGATGTAGCCCTTCTGCACCAGCAGGTTGTGGAACATCTGCTCGCGGAAGTAGGCCGGGTAGCGCTGGTGCACGTTCTGCAGGTAGCCGGCACCGTGCACGAACATCACGATCGGGTACTTCCTGCCCGGCTCCTTGTGCTCGGGTTCGTAGTACTTGGCCCAGACCACGCCGGCGCCATGCCTGGACGGTACCGCCACCAGCTTCGGCTGGATCCACTGGCGCGCCTTGAAGTCGGCGCTGCGGGTATCGGTCAGCACGCGGGCCTGGCCGCCCGCGCTGGGCAGCACCGCCAGCTGCGGTGGCAGGTAGGCACCGGAGTAGCGCACCAGCAGCTGCTGGCCATCCGGCGACAGCGAGAAGTCTTCCACGCCGTTGAGGCTGGTCAGCTCGCGGACCTGACGGCTGCCGGTGTCGACCGCGCAGACTTCGTAATCGTGCGGGGCCTGCGGGTTGCACAGGAAGTAGAAGCCCTTGCCGTCGGCCGACAGCACGGGCGCGGAGGTCTCCCACTTGCCGCTGGTCAGCGCCTGCGGCCGGGCAGTGCCGGCCTGGGTGTACAGGTGCGAGAAGCCCGATTCCTCGGACAGCAGCCACAGCGTGCGGCCATCGGCCATCCAGCCGAAATCGTTGAAGCCCCAGTTGATCCACGCGTTGTCGGTCAGCCGGTGGCGGTTCTGCACGCGGCCGTCGCTGCCGATGCTGACGATCCAGCGGTCCTTGTTGTCGTTGGCGCGCAGCATCACCGCCGCCTGCTGGCCATCGGCGCTCCAGCGCATGCCGCCGCCCATGAAGTCGCTCATCACCTGCACGCTGCGTTCGCCCTTCAGCGCCTCCTTGCCGGCCTTGCGGCGCAGGTCGGCCAGCGGGTCGGTGGCGATGCCCGGCAGGCCGGACAGCGACAGCTTCTGCGCCTTGCCGCTGCGCACGTCCACGTACCACAGGGTGTGCGGCTCGTTGCCATTGCGACCGACGCGGGTGCGGGTGTCCTCGGTTTCCTCGTAACCGGATTCGGTCACGTACAGCGGCATCTTGCTGGTGCGGCCCTCGTCGAAGTCCTTCGGCGTGGTCACCACGATCAGGTGGCCCAGGTCCGGCGACAGCACGCTGTCGGCGATCTCCACGTCGGCGCCCAGGTATACCGGGCCCGGCGCGCGGGTCGGGTCGGCCTGGCGCCAGCGCTGGTCCTGGTCCTTCAATGCCTCGCGCTGCTCGCGGTCGCGACGCAGGGTTTCCAGGGTACGCAGCTGCTGGTCGCGCAGCAGGTCGTCCTTGGGCGCGCTGTTGGGGTCCTTGTCGGCCTTCAGGCTGGCAACCTGCTGCACGCCGCCGGCAGCGGTCCAGTGGAACCAGTTCTGGCCCACCCGCCAGATCACGCCGTTGTCGGCAGCGAAGTTCACCCCGCTGGCGCGCTCGTTGCTGCGCGTGAGCTGGGTGAGCGCGCCGCTGCGCAGGTCGCGCACGAACACGTCGCCGTTGCGGACGAAGGCGCTGCGGGTGCGGGTGCGGTCGTAGACCGGATCGGCCACGTCCAGGGTGCCGCGCTGGTCGTCAGCCACCTGGGCCGCAACACCACCGGCCACGGGCTGGCGGAAGGTGTCGCGCACCGGGCTGCCGTTGCGCTTGAGCTGGTACTCGACCTGCTGGCTGTTCCACGACCACCAGGCCTTCTCGACCGGCGGACCGATCCAGTCCGGATCCGCCATGGCCTGTTCGATGGTGATCGGCGTCGGCGCGGCATGGGCGGCCGGTGCGGCCAGCACGGCCGACAGCAGGAGGGACAGGGGCAGCACTCGGGACATGGGCGGACGGCACCAGAAAAGGAAACCGGGCAAGGGTAGCAGCCGTTCGCGCCGCAGGAGGGGGCCACAGGTCATGGCAGCGGGATCGGCAAAGCGGTGCAACCGGTGCCCGCCATCGCGCATCCATTCTCCTGAACCCGCATCATTCACCGCACAGGAGCACGACCATGCAGGAACTCATCCCGATCACCCTCTTCATCTGCATCGCCTACGCCATCCACGCCATCGCCGATGCGCGCGCGCGCAGCAAGCTGGTCGCACCGCACGTGCCCGAGGAGGTGATCCGCTCCCTGGCCGTGCTGGAGGAAGAGCGCCGCCGCCAGGGCGCGCTGCGCTGGGGCATCAGCCTGGTGTGCCTGGCCCTGGCCATGGGCCTGCTGGAAGTCCTGGGCGCCCGCGACCTCACCTTTGGCGCCGCTGCCGCCCTGGTGGGCAGTGCCGGCCTGGGCCAGCTGCTGGCCTGGCACTTCACCCGCCCCGCCGTGCGCAAGAGCTGAGCGCCGGCATGCCACACGCCCCGGGGGAGCGGTGCGCATGAGCCTGCTGGGCGAAGCCCTGTCCGCCCTGCGCGGCCGCCGCCGGCAGGACGCCGCGGCGGCCGCGGTCATCGAAGATGATGCGGCGCTGGTGCGGGCCATCATCGATGGCTCGCAACCGGCGTTCGCGCAGCTGGTGCAGGCCCATCAGCGCACGTGCGCGCATGTGATCGGGCGTATGGTGGGTGACCGCGATCAGGTCGCTGACCTGCTGCAGGAGACCTTCCTGGCGGTGTTCCGGCAACTGCACCGGTTCCGCTTCGAATCCTCGCTGCGGACCTGGATCTCACGGGTGGCCTACACCACCGCATTGCAGCACCTGCGTCGCCGGCGCCTGGAAGCGCAGTGGATGGTGGCGGTGGAGGTACCGGAGGATCTGGGCATCGGTGACGAGGGACCGGGCCCGGCCGAACTCAGCCAAGCGCTGCAGGCCGGCCGCCAGCTGGGTGCGGCGCTGGAGCGGTTGAGCCCGCCGCAGCGCCTGATCGTCGGCCTGCACTACCTGGAGGATTTCGACCTGGCAGAGATCGAGCAGGTGACCGGTCTTGCGCGCGGTACCATCAAGAGCCACCTGCACCGCGCGCGTCTGCTCCTGAAGCAGGAACTGACGCGGCATGCCACCGCCGGAGAACTGCTGTGAATCCACCGACCGATCCCCGCGATGCCGACGAGCGCGCGCTGGCGCAGGCGTTGCGTGAACAGGCACGGCAGGAACAGACCCCGGACGTGAGCGAGGCGTTGCAGACGCGTATTGCCAGTGAGTCGCGCGACAGTGGCGTGGGCTATGTGGTGGTGCAGGTGCTGCTGGTGGGCGCGCTGCTGGCGGCCGGTGCCTGGTACTTCTGGCCTTGAGGCTCTCGCCGGGCATGGCCCGGTGCTACCTGGGGATCAATGGGTAGCGCCGGGCCATGCCCGGCGGATCGGCGCCGGCAGGTCATGGGGCGCGGCCATGCCCGGCGGCTTCCCCTGCGACAGAGTGAAGCAGCGCGTCACCCGGTCGCATCCCGGCGTAACGAAATATTCCTAAAGTGGTCCGGTATCCCACCGGTCGCAGGCAGGAGGCGTCCCTTGGACGCGTTGTTGTTGTCCCGGATCCAGTTCGGATTCGTCATCAGTTTCCATGTGCTGTTCCCGGCCTTCACCATTGGCACGGCCAGCTGGCTGGCCTTCGTCGAATGGCGCTGGCTGCGTACCCGTCTCCCGGTCTGGCGGGAGCTGTACTTCTTCTGGCAGAAGATCTTCGCCGTATCGTTCGGCATGGGCGTGGTCAGCGGCATCGTCATGGCCTTCCAGTTCGGCACCCACTGGCCGCGCCTGAGCGAGGTGGCCGGTACCGTCATCGGCCCGCTGCTGACCTACGAGGTACTGACCGCGTTCTTCCTGGAAGCCAGCTTCCTGGGCGTGATGATGTTCGGCTGGGGCCGGGTTTCGCCGCGCCTGCATTTCCTGTCCACCTGCATGGTGGCGCTGGGCACGCTGTTCTCCACGTTCTGGATCCTGTCGTCCAACAGCTGGCTGCACACCCCGGCCGGCTACGAGATGGTCAATGGCATCGTGCATCCGGTGGACTGGTGGCAGGTGGTGTTCAACCCGTCGTTCCCGTACCGGCTGGCGCACATGGCGCTGGGCTCGTTCATCACCACCTGCTTCGTGATCGGCGGCGTGGGTGCGTGGTACCTGCGCAGGGGAACGCACGTGGAGGCGGGCCGACGCATGCTGATCGCGGCCGTGGCGTTTGCCGCGCTGACCGTGCCGGTGCAGATCTTCGTCGGCGACATGCATGGCCTGAACACCCTCAAGCACCAGCCGATGAAGATCGCGGCGGTGGAAGCGCACTGGCATGAATCCGGCGAAGGCGAGGGCGTGCCGCTGGTGGTATTCGCGCTGCCCAACGAAAAGGAAGAGCGCAACGACTTCGAAGTCGCCATTCCGAAGCTGGGCAGCGTGATCCTGACCCATTCGCTGGACGGCACCTTCGATCCGCTGACTTCGGTACCGGCCAGCGAACGGCCACCGGTGACGCCTGTGTTCTTCGCCTTCCGCATCATGGTTGGACTGGGCACGCTGATGCTGCTGCTGGCATGGGTGTCGGCGTTCCAGCTGTGGCGGAGGAAGCTGCTGGATTCGCCGTGGCTGCTGCGCGGCTGGAACTGGATGTTGCCGAGCGGCTTCATCGCGCTGCTCTCCGGCTGGTTCGTCACCGAGATGGGGCGGCAGCCGTGGGTGGTCTACGGCGTGCTGCGTACTGCCGATGCGGTCGGCCCGCAGAGCGCATGGATGACCGCGCTGTCGCTGGGGGTCTACGTCGTCGGCTACGCCTTCGTCTTCGGCTGGGGCATCTGGTACCTGGTGAAGATCCTGCGCCATGGACCGCAGCCCCACGACCAGGGGCCCTCGCTGGACCACGGCAGCCACACCCCGGCACGGCCGCTGTCCGCCGCCGACGAACCGCTGGAGGAGCGCTGACATGGACCTGGTGACCTGGCTGCCGGTGGCGTGGTTCGCGGTGATCGGCTTCGGCGTACTGATGTACGTGGTGCTGGACGGGTTCGTGCTGGGCATCGGCATCCTTGCGCCGTTCGCCGAGGACGAGGAGCAGCTCGACCTGATGATGAACACGGCTGCGCCCATCTGGGACGGCAACGAGACGTGGCTGGTGCTGGGCGGCGCCGGCCTGCTGGCGGCGTTCCCCAAGGCCTATGCAGTGCTGTTGTCGGCGCTGTATCTGCCGGTGCTGCTGCTGGTGGTGGCACTGGTGTTCCGCGGCGTGGCCTTCGAATTCCGTTTCAAGGCGCATCGCTCGCGGAGGCTGTGGAGCGTGGCGTTCGCGCTCGGCTCGCTGCTGGCCACGTTCGCCCAGGGCGTGATCCTGGGCGCGCTGGTGCAGGGGCTGCCCCTGGTGGACGGGGTCTACCACGGCGGTGCGTTTGCCTGGTTCAGCCCGTTTGCGATGCTCACCGGCGCGGCGCTGGTCGCCGGTTACGCATTGCTGGGCAGCACCTGGCTGATCCTGAAGACGGAAGGGCGCGTGCAGGCGCTGGCGCGGCAGCTGACACGGCCGCTGGTGGTGGCGGTGATCGCAGCGATGGGCCTGGTCAGCAGCTGGCTGCCGTTCCTGGACTCGCGGTTGATGGCGCGCTGGTTCAGTGACGGCAACTTCTGGTGGCTGTCACCGGTGCCGTTGCTGACCCTGGCGGTGGCCGCTGCGCTGTGGCGCAGCGCCACGCATCCACGCCGCGACCTGCCGCCGTTCCTGCTCAGCCTGGCGCTGTTCATTCTCGGCTTCCTGGGCCTGGTGCTGGGCATGTGGCCGTACCTGCTGCCGCCCTCGATGACGTTGTGGCAGGCAGCCGCACCGGCGTCCTCGCTCGGCTTCACCCTGGTCGGGCTGGTCATTCTGCTGCCGGTCATCCTCGGCTATACGGCGTGGTCGTACCGGGTATTCCGCGGCAAAGTGCAGGCCGGAGCCGGTTACCACTGAGCAATGGCGTGCGGGGCCACAGGTGCCGGCCCCGTGTTGTGCAATGTGAAACCTGCACACCCTGCGCAGGACGTGCTAGCGTGCGCTCCTTTCCGGCCGCCAGGGGGGCAGCCGGCGACGTCCTGGACGGACGCACGGCTGCAGGGACGGGGGGCCGCCGCGCGTCGCCATAATGGCTCGTGCCATCGTTCTCCTGATGAAGCACCATCGCTAGATGATCGAATTCTCCATCGTCGACTGGGCTGCCTGGGCACCTGGCCTGAGCGAGCGCAGCCAGTGGCTGAGCTGGGCTGACGCACCCTTCCTGCCACAGGGCGAGGGCACGCCGGCGCTGTCCGAGGTGCCCGCGATGCAGCGCCGCCGCATCGAGCGGCTGGGGCGGATGGCGATCCAGACGGCCTGCTGGTGCGAGGATGGCCAAGGGGCCGACAGCCAGGTACCGCTGGTGTTTGCCAGCCGCCATGGTGATGTGGCGCGCTCGATGGACCTGCTCGGGGCGCTGGTGAACGAGCAGCCCCTGTCGCCCACCGGATTCGGCCTGTCGGTCCATAACGCGATCGCTGCGCTGTACTCGATCGCTCGTGGCCATCGCGGCAACTATCTGGCGCTGGCTGCCGGCCAGGCGACGGTGGAGGCCGCCTGCCTGGAGGCCGCCGGTCTGCTGGCCGATGGCGCCCGCGAAGTGCGGGTGGTGGTCTACGAGTCGCCGTTGCCCGAAGTTTACGCGACGTTCGCCGACGAACCCGATCCGTTCTTCGCTTGGTGCTGGCGTGTGGTGGCGCCGACACAGGCGCTGCCGACGCTGTCGCTGCAGTGGGATGACGCGCCGGCCCCGGTTACCGCCGCGCCCGGCCTGTTGCCGCACGCGTTGGACCTGCACCGCTTCCTGCTCGCGGGCGCGCCGGCGCTGGAACACGTTGCCAATGGCCAGCGCTGGCGCTGGAGCCGCCGTGGCTGAGGCGCTGCGCCGCCTCGATCTTGCCTGGCGGGTGGTGGGCACCGGCCTGAGTTTTGCTGCGTTCGGCATCGGGGGCCTGCTGCTGGGCGCCGTGGTGATGCCGGTCCTGCTGCTGA
Source organism: Stenotrophomonas sp. Steno-C15 (assembly GCF_056393265.1). Classification (NCBI taxonomy): domain Bacteria; kingdom Pseudomonadati; phylum Pseudomonadota; class Gammaproteobacteria; order Lysobacterales; family Lysobacteraceae; genus Stenotrophomonas; species Stenotrophomonas sp. Steno-C15. The sequence goes on along the minus strand of NZ_JBWJPF010000016.1, from coordinate 24,087 downwards.
TGCGTGATCCGGTGGCCCGCCGCCGTCGCGCCCGCCGCGTAGTGCAGGTGGCGTTCGCCAGCCACCTGCGGCTGATGCGCGGGCTCGGGGTGATGACCTATGAGATCGAAGGGCGCGAGCGCCTGCAGCGCGACGGCCTGCTGGTCCTGGCCAACCACCCCACCCTGATCGACGTGGTCTGCCTGGTCTCGCTGCTGCCCAATGCCGACTGCGTGGTCAAACGGGCGGTGGCCCGCAACCCGTTCATGCGGGGCCCGGTCCGGGCCGCCGGCTACATTTCCAATGACGACGGGGCCGGCCTGGTCGATGACTGCGTGGCCGCGGTACGGGCCGGCGGCAGCCTGGTCATCTTCCCGGAAGGGACCCGCAGCGTGCCCGGCCAGTCGCCGAGGCTTCAGCGTGGGGCCGCCAATATCGCCGTCCGCGGCCGGCTGGACATCACGCCGGTGCGGATCACCTGTACCCCGCCAACCCTGAGCAAAGGGCAGAAATGGTATCGTGTGCCCTCACGTCGCTTTCACGTTCGGCTGCAGATCGGCGAAGATATCCCGATCGCGCCATTCCTGGCCGAAGACGACGCGCCAAGGGGGGATGCCTTGGCAGCACGCCGCGTCACCGAGCACCTTTCTCGTTATTTCGACCTGTCTGGAGATTCGACCCGTGCAAGCACTTGAGCACGAGATCAAGGAATTGATCATTTCCTCGCTTTCACTGGAGGACATCACGCCGGAGGACATCGATCCGACCGCGCCGCTGTTCGTCGAGGGCCTGGGCCTGGATTCGATCGACGCTCTGGAACTGGGCCTGGCGCTGCAGAAGAAGTACGGTGTGAGCCTGTCGTCCGACTCGGAAGAGACCCGGCGCCATTTCTCCAGCGTGCGCGCGCTCGGCGAGTTCGTCGCCGCCCGCCAGTCGTAACGGCGCCAGGAGCTGCCATGACCAAGAATGAACTGTTCGAACGCATCGTCAACATCCTGACCGACAGCTTCGAGATCGAACCGGCCCGGATCACCCCCGAGGCACGTCTCTATGACGACCTGGACATCGACAGCATCGATGCGGTCGACCTGATCGTGCAGCTCAAGCCGCTGCTCGGCCGCAACCTGCAGCCGGAAGCGTTCAAGGCCGTGCGCACCGTGCAGGACATCGTGGATGTCGTGCACCGGCTGCTGCCGGACCAGGCAGCAGCCTGACCGCAGCGCGGGCGGCTCCGCCTTGGCACGCGCGCGTACGGTCGTGGTGGCGGCGATTTCGCTGGCCTACCCGCTGCTCGTCTACCTGGCGATGGGCCGCTTCGAGCCGCGCTGGCTGGCACTGCTGCTGTTCACCCTGGCATTGCTGCGTGCCCTGAGCACGCGCCAGCCGCTGTGGTGGGCTGCTGCAGCCGGTACCGGACTGCTGGCGGTGCTGGCCACCGTGCTCAACCAGGCGCTGCCGCTGAAGCTGTACCCGGCGCTGGTGAACGTGGTGATGCTGTGCGTGTTCGCCATCAGCCTGCGGTTCGGGCCGCCGCTGGTGGAGCGCCTGGCGCGGCTGCAGGAGCCGGACCTGCCACCGTTCGCGGTGGCCTATACCCGCCGCGTCACCCAGGTGTGGTGCGGCTTCTTCGTTCTCAACGGCAGTCTGGCCCTGCTCACCGCGCTGTACGCATCGGATCGGGTCTGGATGCTCTACAACGGATTGTTGGCGTACGTGATGATGGGCGTATTGTTCGCAGGCGAATGGCTGGTGCGGCGACGGGTGAAGGCGGCGCACGCCCATGGCTGAGTGGATTGCCCTGGACCGGCTGCTGCGGGATGCGCGGCCGCAGCGTGCTGTCTGCATCCGCGATGGCGAAGTGGTCGACCATCAGCAATTCCGCCAGCGCGTAGTGGCCTGGCGTACGGCGTTTGCCGCCACTGACGGCCGTGACTGGGCGCTGTACTTCGATGATGCCGTGTCGTTCGCCGAGGCGCTGTTCGGTGCCTGGCACGCCGGCAAGCGGGTGTTCCTGGCCGCCGACAACCTGCCCGCCACGCTGCAGGCCCTGCAGCCGCAGGTGAGCGGTTTTGCCGGTGACGTTTCCCGTGATTACCGGCCACTGATGATGGCGGCCGCCGGTGCGCAGGTCGAGCTGGATGCGTTGGACGAGCATGCCTGCGAGCTGTGCGTGTTCACGTCGGGCAGCACCGGCGAACCCACTGCGATCGACAAGCGCCTGGACCAGCTGGCGCGCGAGGTCGATGCGTTGCAGGCCGCGTTCGGCGCACAGCTGGAAGGCGCGCAGGTGCATGGCACGGTGTCGCACCAGCACATCTACGGCCTGCTGTTCCGCGTGCTGTGGCCGCTGGCCGCCGGTCGCCTGATCCATCCGCGGCGGTTCTTCCATGAGGATCTGGTCGCTGCGCTGGCGGGCACGCAGACGGTGCTGGTGGCGACCCCGGCGCACCTCAAGCGCCTGCCTGCGCAGCTGGATTGGGCCAGCCTGCAGGGCCACCTGCGCGCTGTGTTCTCCTCTGGCGGCCCGCTGCCGGAAGAGGCAGCGCGGCAGGTGCGGCAATGGATGGCAGTCGCACCGACCGAGGTCTACGGCAGCAGCGAGACCGGCGGCATCGCCTGGCGTCGCTGGGATACCGACCTTCCGCCCTGGCAGCCGCTTCCGGGGGTGCAGTGGAGAATCGAGGGAGGCTGCCTGGCGGTGGCTTCACCCCATCTGCAGAGCCGCGACTGGTGGTGCACGCAGGATCGGGTGGAAGCGCTGGCCGAGGGGTGCTTCCGCCTGCTCGGCCGCGCCGACCGCATCGTCAAGATCGAAGAGCGCCGCGTTTCGCTCGATGCGCTGGAACGTGCGTTGCGCGACGACGCAGACGTCGATGACGTGCGCGTGCTGGTGCTGCCCGGCCAGCGCGAGCAGCTGGCGGCCGTGGTGGTGCCGGCCGATGCGGCACTGCTTGATGCCGATGATGCCGCGCGCCGCGCGCTGGGCCAGCGGCTGGCCGCGCGCCTGGCACAGAGCCATGACGCCGTGACCCGTCCGCGCCGCTGGCGGCTGGTACCCACGCTGCCGGTGAATGCGCAGGGCAAGGTGACCCAGGCCGCGCTGGTGGCCCTGTTCCAGCCGTCGATGCCGGTGCCGGTATGGGATCGGCGCGAGGCGGCCAGCGCTACCCTGCGCATGACACTGGACCCGGCGCTGCGCCCGTTCCAGGGACATTTCCCGCAGGCCGCGATCCTGCCTGGCGTGGCCCAGGTGGACTGGGCGGTGCGCTTTGCCCGGCAGGCGTTTGCGATGCCGGAGGGGTTCGTGCGCATGGATGCGGTGAAGTTCCAGCATGTGGCGCGTCCGGGCGACGAGCTGACGCTGCATCTGGACTGGGATACCGCACGCAACGTGCTGGTCTTCCGCTATGCCTCCGTGCATGGCGTACACGCCAGTGGCAGGATGGTCTTCGCCGATGCGCAGTGATCCGGCCGATGCCGGTGCCGCGTTCGCGCCACTGGTGGTGATTCCCGTCTACGACCACGAACATGCTGTCGCCGCGGTGGTCGATGGCGTGCAGCGCGCTGGCCTGCCCTGCCTGCTTGTGGACGATGGCTCGCATGCATCATGTGCTTCGGTGCTGCAGGCGCTGGCACAGCGTGAAGGGGTCGATCTGCTGCGTCTGCCGGTCAACCAGGGCAAGGGTGGGGCGATGCTGGCGGGCTTCGCCGAGGCCGCAAGGCGGGGCTGCAGCCACGTGCTGCAGATCGATGCCGACGGCCAGCATGACACCGGCGACCTGCCGCGCTTCATCGCGGCCGCGCGTGCGCGGCAGGACGCGGTGATCTGCGGCATTCCCGCCTACGATGCCAGTGTGCCCAAGGCCCGCCTGTACGGTCGCTACGCAACGCATGTCTGGGTCTGGATCAACACGCTGTCGCTGCATCTGCGCGACACCATGTGCGGTTTCCGTGTCTATCCACTGCCTCCGGTGCTGCGCCTGATGGGCGAAGAGACCATCGGCCGGCGCATGGATTTCGATACCGAAGTGATGGTGCGGCTGTACTGGCGGCAGGTGCCGGTGGAACATCTGGCGACGCGGGTGACCTATCCGGCAGACGGTGTCTCGCATTTCGATGTGTGGCGCGACAACGTACGCATCAGCCGCATGCATGCGCGCCTGTTCTTCGGCATGCTCCGGCGCGCACCGCGCCTGCTCTGGCGCCGCCTGCAGGGGCAGGGCTGAGATGGCCGCCCCCCAAGGTGCGCCGCACTGGGCCGACATCGGTGAATCCACATCGGTGGCCGGCGTGTTGTTCCTGTGCTGGGTGCATCGGTGGTTCGGGCGCTGGCCGTTCCGCCTGTGCGTGTGGCCGGTGGTGCTCTGCCACTGGCTGGGCAACCGTGTGGCCCGGCAGGCATCACTGCAGTATCTACAGCGCTTGCAGGCACACAGTGGCGCGCTGGGCCGCGAGCCGACGCGGCGCGACAGCCTGCGCCATTTCTTCGCGTTCGCCGACACCCTGCTGGACAAGATCCTCGGCCTGGGCGGACGCTATCCGCCCGAGCGCATCCAGCTGCGGCGCGATCTGGTGCTGGACAGGATCGCACGCCGCGAAGGCGGGCTGATCCTGACCGCCCACATCGGCTGCCTGGAGTTGTGCCAGGTGCTGGCCGAACAGGTGCCGGGGTTCCGCATCACCGTGCTGGTGCACACCGCGCACGCGCAGCGCTTCAATCGCCTGCTGCAGCGGTTGGACCCGCTGGCAACGGTGGAACTGGTGCAGGTCACCGCGATGGGGCCGGCCACGGCGATGATGCTGTCCGAGCGCGTGGCTGCCGGTGGCTTCGTGGCCATCGTCGGCGACCGCACGCCAGTGCAGGGTGGACGCAGCGTCACCGCGGATTTTCTCGGCCACCGTGCCCCGTTCCCCATCGGTGCCTACGTGCTGGCGGCGGCACTGGGCTGCCCGGTGTACACCATGGCCTGCCTGCATGAAGGCCAGGGGTACCGGGTCGCCTTCGAGCAGTTCGCCGATCGCATCGTGCTGCCGCGTGGCTCGCGGGACGCGGCACTGACAGGGCAGGCGCAGCGTTTCGCGCAGTGGCTCGAACTGCAGGTCATCCAGTCCCCGCTGGACTGGTTCAATTTCTTCCCCTTCTGGGATCAGGCTCCGCATGACGACTGACGCCGTACCCGTGTGCCGCTTTGGCGACGCACCGTTGACCATCGAAGACGTGGTGGCGCTGGCCCATCGCCAGTGCGAGGCCGCACTGAGCGAGGCCCCGGCCTTCCGTGCCCATATCCAGCGCGGTGCCGATTTTCTCGACCGCCTGCTGCGCGAGGACGGGGTGATCTACGGCGTGACGACCGGCTACGGCGATTCGTGCACGGTGAACATCCCGCCGGCGCTGGTGGCCGAGTTGCCGCACCACCTGTACACCTACCATGGCTGCGGACTGGGCCGTTACCTGGACCCGGCCGAGACCCGCGCAGTGCTGGCTGCCCGTCTGGCGTCGCTGGTGCGTGGCATGTCCGGTGTCAGCGTAGCCCTGCTGGAAGGCCTGGCCACACTGTTGCGGCATGACGTGCTGCCGATGATCCCGGCGGAGGGATCGGTCGGCGCCAGCGGTGACCTGACGCCGCTGTCATACGTGGCGGCGGTGCTGTGCGGCGAGCGCGAGGTCCTGCACGATGGCCGCGTGCAACCGGCTGCCGGAGTACTGGCGAGCATCGGCATGGTCCCGCTGAAGCTGCGGCCGAAGGAAGGCCTTGCGATCATGAACGGCACTGCGGTGATGACCGGCCTGGCCTGCCTGGCCTGGCAGCGTGCCGACTACCTGGCGCGCCTGGCCACCCGCCTGACCGCATTCAACGTGCTGGCCAGCGACGGCAACGCGCACCATTTCGACGAGACCCTGTTCGCGGCCAAGCCGCATCCGGGCCAGGCCCGCATCGCCGCACGGCTGCGCCGCGACCTGCACAGCGAACGGCCGCCGCGCAACGAACAGCGCCTGCAGGATCGTTACTCGCTGCGGTGCGCCCCGCACGTGATCGGCGTGCTGGAAGACAGCCTGCCCTTCCTGCGGCAGCTGATCGAAACCGAGCTGAACAGCGCCAACGACAACCCGCTGATCGATGCCGACGGCGAGCGCATCCTGCACGGCGGCCACTTCTACGGCGGCCATATCGCACTGGCAATGGACACGCTGAAGAACACCGTGGCCAACCTTGCCGACCTGCTCGACCGGCAGCTGGCGCTGGTGGTGGATGCGCGATACAACCACGGCCTGCCCGCCAATCTGTCGGCGGCTACCGGCCCGCGGGCAGCAATCAACCACGGGCTGAAGGCACTGCAGATCAGCGTCTCGGCGTGGACCGCCGAAGCGTTGAAGCAGACCCTTCCGGCCAGTGTGTTCTCGCGCTCGACCGAATGCCACAACCAGGACAAGGTCAGCATGGGCACCATCGCCGCGCGCGACTGCCTGCGTGTGATCGAACTGACTGAACAGGTGGTGGCGGCGATGCTGATCGCCGCCCGCCAGGGCCTGGCACTGCGCGAGCGGGTTGGCCTGAACGCGCAGCTGCATGGCAGTCTGGCCGACATGTATGTGGACCTGGGGCAGCGCATCGCGCTGGTCGAGGAAGACCGCGCGCTGGATCGCGAACTGCGGGAACTGCTGGTGGAGATCCGCGCGCAACGTTGGGAACTGTATTCCGGTGAATGACCTGGTCTGTGAAATCGAGCTGCGCCCCGCCTTCCACGACTGCGATCCGATGAACGTGGTCTGGCATGGCAACTACTTCAAGTATCTGGAGATTGCCCGGTGTGCGCTGCTGCAGCGCCACGACTACGACTACCCGCAGATGCTCGCATCGGGCTACCTGTGGCCGGTGGTCGACGCGCGCGTGAAATACGTGCGGCCGCTGCTGTTCAACCAGCGGCTGCTGGTGCGTGCACGCATCGTCGAATGGGAGAACCGGCTGAAGATCGACTACGAGATCCTGGATGCGGAGAGCGGCCAGGTGGCCACCCGGGCCATGACCATCCAGGTCGCGGTGGATGCCGCCAGCAAGGAGATGCTGTACCAATGCCCGCCGGTACTGTGGGAACGTCTGGGAGTGCCCGCGCCATGAACATGCTCGCCCGTCTTCCAGGCGTGCTGCTGTGCGCGCTGCTGCTGGTGGCCGCACCGCGTGTACAGGCGGCCGATCCTGCCGTCGACGCGATCACCCAGGCGGTGGCGCGTCCGGAGGTGCTGCGTGGCCAGTTCAGCCAGGAAAAGCAGGTCAGTGGCTTCAGGAATCCGCTGCGCTCGCACGGCCGGTTCGTGGTCGCGCGCCAGCACGGCGTGATCTGGACCACGCTCACGCCGTTCCCCTCCGAGGTGGTGGTCACCGCCGACCGCATCCTCAGCCGCCAGCGCGATGGCAGCACCCGCGTTGAACTCGATGCACGGCAGCAGCCGGCGATGCGCTCGGTGAATGCGATCATGTTCGCGCTGATGAGTGGCGACGTGCAGGCACTCTCCGGCCAGTTCAACGTGGCGGCCAGCCGTGAAGGGCAGGGCTGGCGCCTGCGTTTGACACCGAAGTCGGCGATGCTGGCCAAGGCCTTCGAGTCGCTGACGCTGCAGGGTGACCGCTATGTGCGCCAGGTCGAGATCGTCGAGGCGAACAAGGACCGCACGCAGATCCAGTTCAGCGCGTTGAGTGAAGCCCCCGCCACGCTGAACCCCGACGAGGCGCGCCGCTTTGAGTGACGCCGTGGCGTTGAACGCACCGGACCGGTTGCGGCGTTGGTGGCATTGGCTGGGCATCGCCTGGCTGGTGTTGCTGCTGGTACTGGGCGTGCAGCAGTGGCGCCTGTGGAGCCAGGAACCGCGGATCGATACCGACATCCTCGCGCTGTTGCCGCAGGATGCACATGACCGCCTGTTGAGCGATGTCACCCGGCGCATCGCCGATGGCAGTTCGCGGCAGGTGGTGGTGCTGCTCGGCAGCCAGGATGGCGCCGCCGCCAAGCGGGCGCAGGCCGCGTTCGCTGCGGCCATGGCTGGAGATGCCGAGAGCGCTTTGCTGGTGCCCAGTGGGTCCATTGAAGGCTGGTTCGACGAGGCGCGTGCGTTCTACGCGCCGTATCGCGACCGCCTGCTGACCCCGGCCCAGCGTGACCAGCTGCAGAGCACGGAAACCGGTGCGCTGGCCGAACAGGCACTCGCCGCGCTGTACGGGCCGATGGGTGCGCCGCGGCTCACCGAATGGCGGCAGGATCCGCTGTCATTGTGGCCGCAGTGGTGGCAACAGCAGGCGCAGGGTTCGGGCTTGCGGCTGGGTGATGATGGCCTGCTTGAAGCCGAGGGCAAGCATTGGGCGGCGCTGCAGTTCGATACGCCGGGTTCGGCGTTCCAGCTCGATGGCGAGCGCCATCTTGATGGCCTGCTGGAGCGGGCCGGGAAGGCGGCCAGGGCCGCAGCGCCCGAGCTGGAAATCCTGCATGCCGGCGTGCCGCTGCACGCCGAAGCCGCTGCGGTGCAGGCCAACCGCGAGATCAACACGATCGGTTGGGGCTCACTGGCCGCGGTACTGCTGCTGGTGTGGCTGGCGTTCCGTTCGCTGCGGCCGATCCTGCTGGTGGCCGCGTCGCTGCTGATCGGTTGCGGCGTGGCGCTGGCGGTGACCGTGCTGGTGTTCGGCAAAGTGCACGTGCTGACCCTGGTGTTCGGTGCATCGCTGGTGGGTGTAGCGGAGGACTACGGCATCCACTGGTTTGCGTCGCGCCAGGCCGAACCGGCCGACCGTCGCTGGAAGCAGCTGCGGCATCTGCTGCCCGGCCTGTGGCTGGCGCTGTTGACCAGTGCGCTGGCCTACCTCGCGTTGGGCCTGGCCCCGTTCCCGGGCCTTCGCCAGATGGCGCTGTTCTCGGTGGTGGGCCTGGCAGCAGCGTTCCTCACGGTGATCTTCTGGTTCCCGTGGCTCGACGGTGGCGAGATCCGCCAGACCCGCTTCTCGCACTGGCTGGGCAATACGCTGGAACGTTTCCCGCGCCTGCACGGCCGGCGCCCGGTGGCGATCTTCGTGGTGGCCGCGCTGGCGTTGTCCGCGGTGGGCATCGCGCGCCTGCAGAGCAACGACGACCTGCGCAGCCTGCAGTCGTCTCCACCGGCGCTGATGGCCCAGCAGATCCGCCTGAGCCAGCTGCTGGGCATGCCCAGCCCGGCACAGTTCTACCTGGTGCAGGGCAGCGATGCCGCCCAGCTGTTGCAGCGCGAAGAGGCGTTGACCGAACGCTTGCGCGTACTGGCCGATGACAAGCGCATTGGTGGCTACCGCGCGATCAGTGACTGGCTGCCATCACCGGCCCGGCAGCAGGCCGATGCTGCGCTGACCGCGAAGGTGGAGCCCGGCGTGCTGTCGGCTGTGTCCGAAGCCGTGGGCGAGCCGCTGCAGCGACCGCAGTTTGCCGCAGCGCCGCTCACCGCCGACGCCTTCCTGGCCTCGCCGGCCTCGCAGCCGTTCCGCCACCTGTGGGTGGGTAAGGTCGGTGGGCAGATGATCAGCGTGGTGATGGTCGATGACCTGTCGCGTGCCGATGCTCTGGCCACGCTGGAACGTGCCGCCGAAGGCCTGCCCGGCGTGCGCTGGGTAGACCGAACCTCCGATTTCTCCACGCTGCTGGGCCACTACCGCAAGCTGATGGGCGGGCTGCTGCTGGTCGGCATCGCATTGGTGTTCGGCGCGCTGTGGCTGCGCTATCGCCGCCAGGCCTGGCGCGTGTTCGCCCCGACCCTGATCGCCGGTGCGCTGACCCTGGGCCTGCTGGGCCTGTTCGGCCAGCCGCTGCAGCTGTTCAACGTGCTGGCGCTGATGCTGCTGCTGGGCATGGGCATCGACTATGGCATCTTCCTGATCGAGCATCGTGGCGACGCCAGTGCATGGCTGGCGGTGTGCGTGGGTGCGGCCAGTACCTGGCTGTCGTTCGGCCTGCTGGGCCTGTCGCAGACTCCGGCGCTGCGCGCGTTCGGCCTGACCCTGCTGTTCGGTATCGGGCTGGTCTGGCTGATCTCGCCGCTGTTCCGGCCGCCGCCGCATGATCTGCCGGCGGCCTGAGTCCGCCTTCGGCTCTTCTTCTCTCCCTCTATCGAGCAACAAGGACGCCCCGATGAGTACTGCTGTGGATGCTGTGGAACGCACCGAAATCCTGATCATCGGCGCCGGACCGGCCGGTTCCGTTGCTGCTGCGATGCTGCGCCGGCAGGGTCGCCAGGTGTTGATGATCGAACGCCAGCAGTTCCCGCGTTTCTCGATCGGTGAAAGCCTGCTGCCGCAGAGCATGGAGTACATCGAAGCGGCAGGCCTGTTGCAGGATGTGGTCGAAGCCGGCTTCCAGCACAAAAATGGCGCGGCCTTCGTGCATGGCCAGGCGCGTACCGCATTCGACTTCAGGAAGAAGTTCTCGCCCGGCTGGGGCACCACCTACCAGGTGCAGCGCGCCGACTTCGACAACGTACTGGCGCGGGGCGCCGAGCGGATGGGTACCACGCTGCGTTTCGGCGACGAGGTGCTGTCGGTCGAGCCGGGCGAGCAGCCTGCCGTCAACGTGCGCCGTCCCGATGGCAGTGAGTACCGCATCGAGGCCGATTTCATCCTCGACGCCTCCGGCTTCGCGCGGTTGCTGCCACGCCTGCTGGATCTGGAGTCTCCCTCCAATTTCCCGGTGCGTGGCGCGATCTTCTGCCACGTGCGTGACAACATTCCGGCCGAAGCGGACTTCGACCGCAACAAGATCCTCATCACGACCCACCCCGAGCACATCGACGTCTGGTACTGGACGATCCCGTTCTCCAACGGCTGCTGCTCGCTGGGCGTGGTGGCCGAGCCCTCGTTCTTTGATCGCTACGAAGGCGACGACCTGCAGAAGCTGCAGGCCATCGTCGGCGAGGATCCGAACCTGACCCGCCTGCTGGCCAATGCCGAATGGGCGGTGCTGCCGGTACGCCGCATCACGGGCTATTCGGCCAATGTCCGTTCGCTGTGGGGCCCGGGCTATGCGCTGCTTGGCAACGCTGGCGAGTTCCTCGACCCGGTGTTCTCCTCGGGCGTGACCATTGCCTTCAAATCGGCGCAGCTGGCCAGTGAGTGCCTGGCGCGCCGTTATGCCGGGCAGGCTGTGGACTGGGAGGCCGATTTCTCCGTTCCGCTGCGTGCCGGCGTGAAAACCTTCCGTCGTTTCGTCGAAAGCTGGTACCAGGGCGGCTTCCAGAAGATCATCTACCACCCCGACCCGCAGCCGGACGTGCGCGACATGATCAGTTCCATCCTGGCCGGATACGCCTGGGACACCAACAACCCCTACGTGGCCGACCCCAGCGGCCGTCGCATGCGCGTGCTGGAGGAACTGTGCGGCGCCTGATGGCCCTTTCCGCTGCAGTGCTGCTGTGCCTGCTGCTGGTCGCCTGTGCCGGGCGCATGCCACGCCCGCAGGTGCAGCTGCCACCGCTGCGACTGTCGCCGGCCAGCCTGCCAGCGCCGCTGGCACTGCAGCAGCAGCTGCATTTCCGGTTCGGCAGCCATGAGCGCGATCTCGATGCGCTGCTCGAAGCCGACGCACAGCAGGTGCGGCTGGCGGTGCAGGCCATGGGCCAGACCGGCGTGCGCCTGCAGTGGGATGGCCGGCAACTGACCCAGCAGCGTGCGCCGTGGCTGCCTCCGCAGGTGCGTGCCGAACGCGTACTGGATGACCTGCAGTTCGCGTTGTGGCCGACCGCGGCGATCGCTGCGGCATTGCCGGCGGGCTGGGAGGTCAGCGATGACGGCCGCCAGCGCAGCCTGTCCCGCAGCGGTACGGTCTGGCTGCAGCTGCGGCGCCTGGACGATGGCAGCGTCCAGCTGGAGAACCGTGCCGAGGGTTACGCCCTGCGCATCGAATCGATCGACATGGCCGGGCAGGCGCGATGAATACACCGATCTACCTGAACGACCTCGGCCTGGTCTGCGCGCTGGGCGAAGGCCGCGGCGCCGTGGCATCGGCGATGTTCGCCGATGCTCCGGGCGGCCTGAGCGACAACGACCGCCTGCTGCCGGGGCGTACCCTGGCGCTGGGTGAAGTGCGCACGCCACTGCCGACGCTGGAAGACCTGCCGGTATCCCTGCGCGGGCGCAACAATGCATTGCTGGAGGTCGCGCTGGCGCAGATCGCGCCTGCGGTGAGCGCGGCCATTGCACGCCATGGCGCTGATCGGGTGGCGGTGGTGCTGGGCACCAGCACCTCCGGCATCGGCGAATCGGAGCAGGCACTGCGGACCCATGCGGAGCAGGGCTGCTGGCCTGAAGGTTTCGATTACGCACAGCAGGAAATGGGCACCACCGCGCAGTTCGTGCGTCAGCGCAGCGGCGCGCAGGGCCCGGCGTGGACCCTGTCCACCGCCTGTTCGTCCAGTGCCAAGGCGCTGATGTCGGCCGCGCGAATGCTGCGTGCCGGCACCGTCGATGCGGTCATCGCCGGGGGTGCCGACTCGCTGTGCCGCTTCACCGTGGCAGGCTTCAATGCGCTCGAATCGGTCTCGGCAGTGCGCTGCAATCCCTTCTCGCAGCATCGTGCCGGCATCAACATCGGCGAGGGCGCTGCGCTGTTCCTGCTGACCCGCGAACCTGGCCCGGTATGCCTGGCCGGATGGGGCGAGTCCGCCGATGCGCATCACATGTCGGCGCCGGATCCGCAGGCCCTTGGCGCCATCGACGCCCTGCAGCAGGCGCTGCATCGTGCCGGCTGGTCGCCCGCCGATGTCGACTACGTGAACCTGCACGGCACTGCCACCGGCCACAACGATGCGATGGAAAGCCTGGCGGTGGCGCAGGTACTGGGCAATGACGTTCCCTGCAGTTCCACCAAGCCACTCACCGGCCACACCCTGGGTGCGTCGGGGGCGATCGAGGCGGCGCTGTGCTGGATCGTGCTTGCCGAGAACTGCCGGCAGCAGCTGCCACCGCACTGGTGGGATGGCATCGCTGATCCGGCTCTGCCGCCGCTGCCGCTGGTGGCGCCGGCCACCTGCCTGGCGCAGCCGCCCCGGCGCGTGCTGAGCAACTCGTTCGCCTTCGGCGGCAGCAACGCCGTGCTGGCACTGGAGCGCGGATGAATACGGTGTATGCCATTGAAGACGTGGTGCCGCACCGGCAGGACATGTGCCTTCTGGAGCGCATCATGCACTGGGACGAGGACGGCATCGAGGCCGAGCTGGTCGTGCCGGCGAGCGGGCTGTTCGTCGAGGATGGGCAGGTGCCGGCCTGGATCGGCATCGAATACATGGCGCAGGCCATCGCGGCCTGGGCCGGCTGCCGTGCACGCGCTGCCGGCAACCGGCCGCAGCTCGGATTCCTGCTGGGCAGTCGCCGTTATGGCAGCCAGCGCAGCGGTTTTCCGGTGGGCAGCCGCCTTCGCGTACAGGCGCGCTGCGAGCTGTTGGGCGACAATGGACTGGGGATGTTCGCCTGCCGGATCCTGGCAGGCGACGAAGAATGGGCGACCGCCAACGTGTCGGTGTACGAACCTGCCGACGCGATGGCCTATCTGGAGAGTGGACAGGCATGACAGGGAATCGGAGCGTGCTGGTCACCGGCGCCAGCCGGGGCATCGGCCGGGCCATCGCGCTGCGCGTCGCGCGCGATGGGTTCGATGTAGCCGTGCACTGCCGCAGCCGCGTGGACGAGGCGCAGGCAGTGGTGGACGAAATCCAGGCACTGGGCCGGCAGGCCCGCGTGCTGGCGTTCGATGTGGCCGACCGGGATGCAGCACGCGGCGCATTGGAGGCCGATGTCGAGGCGCACGGCGCGTACTACGGCGTGGTGTGCAATGCCGGCATCGCCCGCGACGGCGCATTTCCTGCGTTGTCGTCCGAAGACTGGGACCAGGTCATCCACACCAACCTGGACGGCTTCTACAACGTGCTGCATCCGCTCATCATGCCGATGGTGCGGCGGCGCCGGCCCGGTCGCATCGTCACCCTGTCGTCGGTGTCCGGGCTGGCCGGCAACCGCGGCCAGGTCAACTACAGCGCGGCCAAGGCCGGCATCATCGGTGCCACCAAGGCGCTGGCGCTGGAGCTGGCGAGCCGGCAGATCACCGTCAACTGCGTGGCCCCGGGCCTGATCGAGACCGAAATGCTCAACGATGAAGTGGTCGAACACGCCCTGAAGCTGATTCCGGCCGGCCGCGTCGGGCATCCCGATGAGGTGGCCGCAACGGTCGCGTTCCTGCTGTCCGAGCCGGCCGGCTACATCACCCGGCAGGTGATCTCGGTCAACGGGGGCATGCTCTGATGGCCGCTGATCGTCGCGTGGTGGTGACCGGTGCCGCTGCCATCAGTCCGCTTGGCCACGACTGGCCCACCATCCACGCGCACCTGCGCAGCTGCCGCAACGCAGTGCGCACCATGCCGGAATGGGACGTCTACGCGGGCCTGAACACCAAGCTGGCCGCGCCCGCGCAGGACTTCACGCTGCCGCCGAACTACAACCGCAAGACCACCCGCTCGATGGGCAAGGTCGCGATCATGTCGGTGCGCGCCACCGAGATGGCCCTGCGCGAGGCCGGCCTGCATGAGCATCCGGTGCTGCGCAGCGGCCGCACCGGCGTGGCCTACGGTTCGTCCTCCGGCAGCCACGAAGCGACCGGCGAGTTCGGCCGCATGCTCAACGAGTTCACCACCGATGGCATCAGTGCCACCACGTACCTGAAAATGATGAGCCATACCGCGCCGGTCAACATCGGCGTGTTCTTCGGCCTGTCCGGGCGTGTCTACACCACCTCCAGCGCCTGCACGTCAGGCAGCCAGGGCGTCGGAGCGGCGTATGAAGCCATCCGCAGCGGCAAGCAGACGGTGATGGTGGCCGGCGGTGCCGAGCAGCTCGACGCCACCGCTGCAGCGGTGTTCGACACCCTGTTCGCCACCAGCGTGCGCAACGATGCGCCGCAGTCGACGCCGCGGCCCTTCGATGCAGGCCGCGACGGCCTGGTACTGGGCGAGGGCGCCTGCACGCTGATCCTGGAGGACATGGAGCACGCCCTCGCACGCGGTGCGTCCATCCTTGCCGAGGTGGTCGGCTACGGAACCAACAGCGACGGCCAGCACGTCACCCAGCCCAGCGCCGACACCATGGCCCAGGCCATGCGCCTGGCCCTGGAGGACGCCGGGCTCGACGCGGCGCGGATCGACTACGTCAACGCCCACGGCACCGCCACCGATCACGGCGACATCGCCGAGACACAGGCCACCGCGCAGGTGTTCGGCAGCCGCGTGCCGATCAGCTCGCTGAAGAGCTACGTCGGGCACATGCTCGGCGCGTGCGGAGCGTTCGAAGCCTGGCTGAGCATCGAGATGATGCGTGCCGGCTGGTTCGCGCCGACCCTCAACCTGGCCGAGGTCGATCCGCGCTGCGGCCAGCTGGACTTCATCACCGGGCACGGCCGCGATCTGCAGGCCGAGTACGTGATGAGCAACAACTTCGCCTTCGGCGGCATCAATACCTCGCTGGTATTCCGCCGCTGGAGCGAATGACCCCCGCACCCCATCCGCACCACCCCCAACGCACCCCGGACAAGGAGATGTTTCGATGCGCCGCAACCTGATGATCGCCAGTGCCACCCTTCTGCTGGCTGTGACCGCCACGGCCTCCGCCCGTGACACCCGAGTGGAGCAGTCCCTGCAGGAACTTGTCAGCTCGCAGGCCGCCCGCGATGCCGGCATCGATGGCAGCGTGCGCTTCTATCTGGCCGGGCAGCCGGTCAGCGTGCAGCAGCGTCTGGGTGAAGACGTCACCAACCGGAAGACCAACGCCGCCAACAAGAGCGATGCCGAAGCCTGCCGCTGGGTGGCGCTGTCGGCGCTGCGCGCACTGCAGGACGGCGCCCGCTCGCGTGGCGCCAATGCGGTGGTCGACATCGTCAGCTACTACAAGAAGAACGAGTTCAGGAGCGCGAGCAACTACGAGTGCTGGGCGGGCACGTTCGTGGCCGGCGTCGCCCTGAAGGGCACCTACGCCAAGGTCAAGTAAGCATCCGTGTGGCGGCGGCCGAGGCTGAACGCCGCCGCCACATTGCTGAACCCCGCCGGGGAAACGCCGTCGATCCTGCCGGCATCGTCGGCCGACGGCTTTCCCCGGTGTCGGCTTTCCGACACAATCAGGGCTCTTCCCGGGTTATCGTCCCGTGGACATGCACGCCTACGTCTATAAAAGCCAACTCAAGCCGGACACCTTCGTCTACGTTCCCCGACGCGATGACTTCAGCGCGCTGCCTGCGCCGCTGGTGGCGTCGCTGGGCACGCTCACCTTCGTCCTGGACGTGGCCCTGGAGCCGCAGCGCCGCCTCGCCCAGGCCGATCCGGCCAAGGTGCGCAGCGAAATGAGCGAACGCGGGTTCTACCTGCAGGTGCCGCCGTCGGTGACCAGCATGATGCCGCGCCACAATGACTGAGCTTTCCCGTCCGCGCGCCCTGTCGATCGCCTTCGTCCTGGGTGCCCTGCTGGCGCTGGGTGCCGCCGTCGGCGGCCTGCCGGGGGCGGTGCTTGCTGCGCTGGCGCAGCCGGCGTATGCCCTGGGCGTTTCGTGGTGGCGGCGCAGCCGTGCGGTACTGCCGCCGAAGTTGATCGCGCAGCAGGACCTGCCGGCCCTGCTGGCGCTGTGGACCGCCGCGCCGGTACTGCTGGCCCTGCTGCTGGCCTGGCCGCTGGCGGCACTGCGCGACAGCGGCAGCCTCGCGGCGGTGCTCGGGCTGAGCGTGCTGGTCAGTGCCGGTTTGCTGGCGGCCTGGCGTACGTGGCCGCTGTGGAATGATGTCGAGCGGCTGGATGGCAGCCTGGTGCAGCACTGGCAGGCGTTGGCCGGCCGTGACCTCACCGCCTGGCGTGGCCTTGTCGTGGCCGCGCTGGTGATCGCGCTGGCCGCACTGGTGGTGTTGCCGGCATGGCCAGGGCTGCTGCCGGAAAGCGCGCGCTGGCCCGCCACGTTGACCGTGCTGCTGGGGTCGCCGTTGCTGCATCTGCTGCTGCAGCGGGTCGCACCGGCGCCACTGGTGTCGCTGCGCGTGAACCCGGGCCCGCTGGCCGATGCCGGTGCGGCGCACGCGCCGCTGTTCCCCGCTGCCAGCGAGACCACGCCGCTGGAGGCGATGGCCCCGCAGGAACTGACGCCTGCGCTGCATGAAGCGGCGCGCCACGGTCGCATCGACCGGGCGCTGCAGCTGCTGCAGGCCGGCGCGGACCCGCACGCGTTGCCGGACCCGAACTGGCGTGATCAGCGCAGCCTGGCGGTGCTGGCGGCGGTGTTGCCGGACCTGCGCCTGCTGCGTGAACTGATTGCCCGCGGGGTCGATGTGAACGCGCCGCACCGGGGCATGACGCCGCTGCTGGCCGCCACCCGCGACAGCTGGCATGGTCGCCCCGAAGCCGTGATGACCCTGCTGGCCAATGGCGCCGATTCTCGCGCTACCGACAGCGAGGGCAACACGCCGTTGCACCACGCGGCTCGAAGCTCCGACCCCGGCGTTGCCGCGCTGCTGCGCGATGCCGCGGCCGAAGTGGATGCACTCAACCACGAGGGCTGGTCCCCGCTGGCCGTGGCCTGCCAGGTAGGCAACTGGCGCCTGGCCCGCTTCCTGCTCGAACGCGGTGCCCGCACCGAGCCGGCGGACGGCACGCCGGTCCTGCTCGCCGCAGCCGCCACCGAAGACGATGATCCGGCCGGCGTGCAGCTGCTGCTCAAGCACAAGGCGCGTGCGGATGCGCGCGACCGCCAGCGTCGCAGCGCACTGCACGAAGCGGCCCTGGCCGGCCACGTTGAAATCATCGGCGTGCTGCTCGCTGCCGGTGCAAACCTGGAAGCACGCGACGCGCTCGGTCGCACGCCGTGGCTGGAGGCCGCGCGTGCCGGTCGCGCCGCCGTCATCGAACACCTCCTGCCGCACAAGCCTGACCTGGTGGCTGTCGATGGCGAGGGCCGCAACGCGGTGCAGCTGGCGGCCATGGCCGATACGGTTTCGCCCCTGCTGGTCAAGCGCCTGGTCGAACTGGGCATCACCGCCGATGCGGCCGATCCGGTCGGTCGGCGTGCGGTCGACTACGCGGCCGAAGCCGGTCGCTGGGCCATCGTCGCGCTGCTTGATCCGTCCTATCCGCTGCCTGCGGCGGTCAGCGATGGCCTGGCCGAGCGCGGTGAGGCCGCCAGCGCCAGTGGCCTGCTGCCTGATCGGCCGCCGCTGACCCTGCTGCGTGAAGCACTGGGCTTCGGCAACACCGATGGCATGGCCGCCCTGGCCAGGCTGTGCCAGCCGCAGGAGCTGGGCAGCCTGCTGCTGGATCCGGAGCTGGCGCTGGAGCCGCGTGCCGTGGATTGGCTGCTGGCCCATGGTGCCGACCCCTATGTGCGTGATGCCTGCGCCGACACGCCGATGTTCGCGCTGCTGTCGCGCGGCGTCGATGCGGTGCCGGCGCTGCAGGTCATGCTGCAGCACGGCCTGTCGCCGGCCGGCCGCGGCGGTCTGGCCCGTTTCCTGGCCGCCTGCGCACAGCACGATCAGGCGGCCCGCGGACTGGAACAGCTGGCGCTGGAACTGCTGGAGCGGGGTGCTGATCCGTTCGCCGCATCGCCGGCAGGCGATCCGCCGCTGTCGTTGGCGGTGCGCCTGGGCTGGCTGCGCCTGCAGCAGGCCCTGCTCAAGACCGGTGTCGACCGTGAGGCGCGCGACAGCCATGGCATGACCGCCCTGCACCTGGCGACCGCGCTGGCCCGGGAAGGTGCGCTGAAGCTGCTCGTACAGCACGGCGCCTCGCCGGAGGCACGCGCCGCCGATGGCCAGACCCCCCTGGGTGTGGCGCTGTCGAGTGGTCGTCGTGATCTGGCCGACTGGCTGGACTGGCGGGTATGGCCACTGCCACGCCGTACCCTGCGCGATGCCGACCTGCCCTCTGCGGCGATGGCCGGTGATGTCGATGCGGTGCGTCGCCTGATCGATCTGGGGTTCGCCGTTGATGCCGTGGATGCGCAGGGCTGCACGGCGCTGCTGCGTGCCGCCGGCGGCGGCCATCTGGCGGTGACCGACCTGCTGCTGGCACGGGGCGCCGATCCGCAGCACGCAGCGGCCAGCGGCGCAACGCCGTTGTCGGCCGCGGTCAGCATGCGCCAGGTCGAGATCGTGTCGGCCCTGCTCGATGCCGGTGCCAAGCTCGAACACCGGCTGCCGGGGGGAGTGACCGTGCTGATGCTGGCCTCCGCGCTGGGCCTGCCGGACATCGTCGCGCGCCTGCTGACCGCAGGTGCCGATGTACACGCCGGAGACGCGCAGCAACTGGGCCCGCTGCACTGCGCGGCCCTGTACGGCTTCAGCGCACGTGACCGCCCGCGGTTGCTGGCGTTGCTGGACACGCTGCTGCTGGCCGGTGCCGAACCGGACCAGGCCGCCGCCGGTTCGGTCACACCGCTGCTGCTGCTGCTGGGGGCGCGCGCCGAGCCGGGTACGGCCTGCGACGAGCAGGTGGTGATGGCCGCGGTGGAGCGTCTGCTGGAAGAGGATGTCAGCCTGGACGTGCGCGATCCGCGTGGTTTCGGCCCGCTGCACCTGGCGGCGCTGCACGGCCTGCCGCTGCTGGTACAGCGCCTGCTGCGTGCCGGCGCCGACCCAGACGTGCGGGACAGCCTGAACCGCAGTCCGCGCGAGATCGCCGTGATGCGTGGCTTCATCGACGTTGCCGGCGAGTTCGAGCCGCGCGTACCGGGCGTGTCCTCGATGGCCCGGTTCCTGCGCGACAACGGCTGAGAATCGGGGGTCAGAACCCTTTCCGTTGGAAAGGGCTCTGACCCCGATCATGCGGAATGCCGACGATGCTCGGCAGCCCTTTCGCCGTCAGCGCTGCGTGTCGCCGTCGCTTTCCGCGTCGGCCTCGAACAGATGCATCAGGTCGTTGCGGGCATCGCGCGAGGTCTGGATCACGGCCGCCTCGTCGTCGTACACCAGGTACTGGTCGCGCAGCAGCTGTTCGTCGTGTTCGCGGAAGCGCTGCACATGGCGTTGGGCAACATCGGGTGCCACCCCCAGCGCGGTCAGCACACGACCGCTCATTTCCAGGCTGGTAGCGAACACTTCGCGGAACGGCTCGGCCGACATGTCCATCAGTCGCCATGCGTGCTGGCGGTTGCGCGCACGTGCCAGCACCTTCGCCTCCGGATACAGGCGCCGTACCATCCGTACCGCACGCAGATTGGTCTCCGGGTCGTCCACGGTGATCACGAACACATCGATATGTTCACCACCGGCGGCGCGCAGCATCTCCGGGCGCGTCGGATCGCCATAGTAGAGCTGGTTGCCGAAGCGACGCAGGTCGGCCACCGTGTCCGGGTTCGCTTCCAGTGCCACGAACGGCACCTTCTGTGCGGTCAGCAGGCGCGCGATCACCTGGCCGACGCGGCCCATGCCGGCAATCAGGACTTTCGGCCGGTTGTCCGGCGCGACCTTGTCGGCGTCGGCCGCGGCGCGCGGGGCCACCTTCTCCTGCCCGAGCAGCCGCATCAGGGCAATCATCAGCAGCGGCGTGATCGCCATCGACAGGCCGACAATGGCCACCAGCCGGTCGTGGTTGGCGTTGCCCAGCAGATGCGCGCGCTGCGCCTCGTTGAACACCACGAAGGCGAACTCGCCGCCCAGCCACAGCACGCTGCCCAGCAGCAGCGATTGCCGCGAACCCAGCCGGGCGATGCGGCCGATGGCATACAGCAGACTGAACTTGACCACCAGCAGGATGGCCACGCCTGCGGCGATCAGCCACGGCTCGGCGGCGATGCGGTCGAGATCGATGCCCATGCCGACGGCGATGAAGAACAGGCCCAGCAGCAGGCCCTTGAACGGCTCGATCTGCGCTTCCAGCTCGTGCCGGAACTCGGAATCGGACAGCAGCACGCCGGCCAGGAACGCACCCAGGCTGGGGCTCAGGCCGGCCTCCTGCATGAACCACGCCGTGCCCAGCACGACCAGCAGGGCGGTGGCGGTGAATACCTCCGGGCTGCGGGTACGGGCGATGACACCGAACAGCCGGCGCAGGACCGGCCGTCCGCACAGGATCACCACGGCCAGCGCGCCCAGCGCCACTGCGGCATCCTCCCAACGCAGCGTCTGGTTCTTGACGCCGCCCAGCAGCGGGATGGCCGCCAGCAGCGGGATCGCGATCAGGTCCTGGAACAGCAGGATGGCAAAGCCGAGCCGGCCGTGGTCGCTGTTGATCGCCTTGTGCTCGGACAGCAGCTGCAGGCCCACGGCCGTGGAGGACAGCGCCAGCGCCACGCCCACCACCAGCGCGCTCTTCCACTGGAAGTGATCGAGCAGCAGCAGGCCGCCCAGTACCAGGCCGGACAGCGCCACCTGCGCGGCACCGGCGCCGAACACCGAGCGCCGCATCACCTTCAGGCGGGCCGGCGACAGTTCCAGCCCGATCACGAACAGCAGCATCACCACGCCGATCTCGGCCGCACCGAGGATGCGGTCGGCGTCCTGCACGAAGCCCAGCCCATCCGGCCCCAGCACCACCCCCGCGGCCAGGTAGCCCAGTACCGCGCCGAAGCCGAAGCGCTTGAACACCGGCACCGCGATGACGGCCGCCAGCAGCAGGACCAGGGCCAGTTCCAGACCGCCGCTATGCATGGGAATACCTGGTCATCGCAGAGGCCTGCCGTACGTGGGTGCGGGGAGGAGAGGGGCGGCGGACGCCGCTGCGACATTATGCGCGCCGCATCGTGCACGCGCGGCAATGGCCGCTGCGGGTTGACCTGCGCGGCCGGCAGGTCCAGACTGCCCGCCGCTGGCGGCCTGCCGCCGGCACACGCATCCCGGAGTTCCCAACCCATGTCCAGCGACAGTAGAAGTCGACCTCGTTCGACGCCAGCGATGGCCACCGCCTGACATCGGGACGGTTCGCCTGCGTTGGCGTTGCGCGAGGTCGCACCCCACAAGGCAAACCGATGAACCAGAAGCAATTGCTGCGTCCAGTGGCCGATGCCGCTGCATTGGCGGCACCGCTGGCGGACTACAACACCGCCGACGCGGTGGAGTTCCTCAACACGCTGGAGCTGCAGCGCGCTGCCGACACGCTGGCGGCGCTGCCGCTGCCGCGTGCAGTGAAGATGCTGGAAGCCCCCGAACTGCATCGCAGCGGCGAGCTGGTGGCCGCGCTGCCACCGGCGCGGGCCGCTGCGCTGCTCGGGCTGATGGCCGACGACCGCGCCACCGACATCGTTCACGAACTGGATGAGGACGAGCGCGCGCGGCTGATCCCGTTGCTGGGCGCCGATGCCCGCCAGGCCATCCAGACGCTGCTCGGCTACCCGCCGAACACGGCCGGTGCGCTGATGACCACCGAGTACGTCGCCGTGCCGGCCAGCTGGACGGTGGCGCAGACGCTGCAGCACATCCGCCAGGTCGAGCGCACGCGCGAGACGGTGTACGCGATCTACGTCCTGGACCCGGCCAGCCAGCGTCTGCAGCAGGTGGTGACCATGCGCCGCCTGATCACCGGCCTGCCCGAGGAGTCGATCCTCGAGGTGGCCCAGGTCAATCCGCCAGTAACCGTGGACGCGTTGATGGACCAGGAAGAGGTGGCGCGGCTGATCCGTCGCCACGACCTGCTGGCCATTCCGGTGGTCGATGCCAGCCAGCGGATGCTGGGCATCGTCACCGTGGACGACGTGCTTGATGCGCTGATCGAGGAATCCACCGAAGACGCGCACAAGTTCGGCGGCATGGAAGCGCTGGACAAGCCGTACATGCAGATCGGCTTCCTGGAGATGCTGCGCAAGCGCGCCGGCTGGCTGAGCGTGCTGTTCCTGGGCGAGATGCTGACGGCCAGCGCCATGCAGCACTACGAGGACGAACTGGCACGCGCGGTGGTGCTGACGTTGTTCATCCCGTTGATCATGAGTTCCGGCGGCAATTCCGGCTCGCAGGCCACCTCGCTGCTGATCCGCAGCCTGGCGCTGCGCGAGCTGCGCCTGCGCGACTGGTGGAAGGTGGCCCTGCGCGAGATTCCGACCGGCATGGTGCTGGGTGCCATTCTCGGTGCCCTGGCGATCGTCCGCATCGTCATCTGGCAGCTGGGTGGCCTGCACGACTACGG
Organism: Stenotrophomonas sp. Steno-C15; assembly: GCF_056393265.1. NCBI lineage: Bacteria > Pseudomonadati > Pseudomonadota > Gammaproteobacteria > Lysobacterales > Lysobacteraceae > Stenotrophomonas > Stenotrophomonas sp. Steno-C15. Next base: position 973 of record NZ_JBWJPF010000016.1, on the reverse strand, counting down.
CGAGCACTGGGTGCTGCTGGCGATCACGATCGGTGCGGCGCTGGTGGGCATCGTCACCTTCGGGTCATTGTCGGGTTCGATGCTGCCGTTCGTGCTCAAGCGGCTGGGATTCGACCCGGCCAGCGCATCCGCCCCGTTCGTGGCCACGCTGGTCGACGTGACCGGGCTGGTGATCTATTTCAGCATCGCCGCGATGATCCTGCGCGGCACGCTGCTGTAGGGCCCTGTCGCCCCGCATGCGGCGGGGCGCCGCATCCCCCGCCTGCTTTGTTGCGCTGGATCATGCGCCTGTTGCGCGGGTGCGTGTACCGTAGGCGCATGAGTACCTACCACCTGCAGTCAGTGTTCCGCCCGCAGTCGGTCGCAGTGATCGGCGGCAGTCCGCGCGAGCGCTCGGCCGGCCGCGCGGTGATGCGCAACCTGCGCGGTACGGGCTTCCCCGGCAAGGTGGCGTGGATCAACCCGCGCCACGCCGAAATCGATGGCATCCGCACGGTGAAGCGGCTGAAGGATCTGGACTGGGTGCCGGATCTCGTGGTGATCACCGCGCCGGCCGCCATCGTGCCGCAGGTGGTGCGTACCGCGGCCGAGCGGGGTGTGCAGGCGGCGATCATCCTCACCGCGCATCTGGGGGATGGCCCGGGTTCACTGTCGGCGCAGGTGGAGGCCGTGGCCCGCCGGCACGGTCTGCGCATCCTGGGCCCGCATTGCCTGGGTGTGATCGCGCCGCATGCACGGCTCAACGCCAGCATCGCCGCACACTTCCCGCAGGCTGGCGATCTTGCGTTGATCTCCGAGTCCTCGGCGATCGCCGCGGCGCTGGTGGAATGGGGCGTGGCGCGTTCGGTGGGATTCTCCGCCGTGGTCTCGCTGGGCGATACGCTGGACGTCGACTTCGGCGATCTGCTGGACTATTTCGCCACCGATTACCGCACGCGCGCCATCCTGCTCTACGTCGAACAGATCAAGGACG